>CAZPMO010000005.1:0-30587 GCA_964587515.1 uncultured Rhodospirillaceae bacterium
ACGCTGCCATTCATCGTACTGATCTACACCTTGTTCTGGATGAACATGCCGCCTCAGCAGGCGGCTTTCTGGGCGGGCGTTACCGTGGCCGTGGTGAGCTTGGTTTTCGGCTATAAGCGGAAGCGCATCACGCCGAGGCAGTTCTGGGATTCGATCACCGGGTGCGGGCGCTCGTCGGCGGAAATAATCGTGATCGGCGCCATGGCCGGCATCATTATCGGCATCCTCGACAAGACCGGATTGGGCCAGGCCCTGACCCTGATCCTCGCGGCCGTAGGTGAGAACAATCTCTGGCTGCTGCTGATCCTGACCGCGTTCATCTCGATCTTGCTCGGCATGGGGATGCCGACCTCGGCGATCTACCTGCTGTTGGCGACCATGATCGCGCCGTCGCTGATCAAGCTCGATGTTAATCCCATCGCGGCGCACATGTTCGTGCTGTATTTCGGTCTGATGTCGATGATTACTCCACCTGTTGCAATCGCGGCCTTCGCGGCCGCGACATTGGCGGGCTCGAAACCCATGGAGACCGGTATGGCCGCGGTGCGGCTCGGCTGGATCGCCTACATCATTCCCTTCGTTTTCGTGCTCTCGCCGGCCCTGCTGATGGACGGCGGCATTTTCGAGGTGCTCAGTTCGTTCGTGACCGCCGTCCTCGGCGTCTGGATAGCGTCCTGCGGCTTCATCGGATATCTGTTCCGCCCGATCGGGATGATTTTCCGTTTGATTTTCATCGCGGCGGGGCTCGCGCTGCTGCTGCCGGGGCATGCGGTGGAGTACGGTATCCTGATCAACACCGCCGGCGCGGTGGTGTCGCTCGTACTGATCGGCCGCGAATTCATGGCCCGACGCGCGGACGCCTCGGCCGGAACCGCTTCGGCCTGACGATTGTTATCGAAATAGGAACACCCATCGTTGGCATGGCCGGAGCCCGGCAATGACACCCGGCCGGCTTTGGCTGGGCATTGGGCTGGCGCTGCTGTCGGCGTTGGGGTTTTCGGGCACCACCGCCTCGGCCGTGTTCGCCTATGAGGCATCGGCGAACCCGATCACGGTCATCACCATTCGGTTTCTCGGCGGCGCCGTGTTTCTCGGGCTGCTGCTGTCGCTTACCGGCGCGCCGCTCGGTCTTCCGAGCCGGGATCGGTGGCTTTCCCTGGCGCTCGGCCTGTTCCTGGGGGGCCAGTCTTTCTGGCTCTATTCGTCGTTCGAACAAATTCCGGTCGGACTGACGATGACCATTTTTTACGCCTATCCGCTGATGGTGGGCGTGGTCGAGTCGATCACCGGGCGCGAAAAGATGTCGCGCGCGCTCTGGATCGCGCTGGCGATTGCCTTCGTTGGCCTGACGCTGGTGTTCAATTTCACCGGCGCGGGGCTGAACCGGACCGGGGCGATCTATGCCGTGCTCGCGGGCCTCGGGTGGGGCGTGCTGACGATGCTTGGCGCGCGCATCATCCGACAGGGCGACTCCCGGCCGGTCACGTTTCACATGCAGGTGTCGGCGGCGGCCGGCTTCCTCGTCCTTTGTCTGGTGACCGGCGACGTTTCCTTCCCGCGCACCACCGGCGGCTGGATCGCCTATGCGGTCATGCCGGTGTTTTACACCATCGCGGTTACGGCCTTCTTCGCCGCCGTCGCGGTGATCGGGTCGGTCCGGGCGTCCTTGTTCATGAATTTCGAGCCGATCGCGACGATCACCATCGGGTTCCTAGTTCTCGATCAGGTGCTGACCGGCCAGCAACTCCTCGGCGCTTCCCTCGTGGTCGGCGCGATCGTCGCGATGCGCTGGGACGGCGTGCGTCGCGTCGAAGGTACTGAATGAAAAAATGCCCCCGGGTCGCGGGCCCGGGGGCGTGATCGAGTTTGATTATTTACGCGATTCGTAGAAATTGATCAGCTTGACCACGTCGGACGCCTCGGTGCGGGCCAATGGACCCGATGAGTAGCTCGAATGGATGATCTTGCCGTCGGCGCCCACGATGAATTCGGACGGCTGGATGATGCCGCGGCGGTCTTCCCACCACGATCCCAGCTTGTCCGCGATCTCGCGGGTCACGTTCTGCGCGACGGGGAACGAAACCTCGTCGGCCACTTGTTTCGCGTTGTCGCCGTCATCGACGCTGGCCGCGACCACGGTCGCGCCGATCGCCTCAAGCTCTTTCTTGTGTTCTTCGAAGCCGACCAACTGCCGGCGGCAGTATGGTCACCAGTGACCCCGATAGAACATGATCACCTTGTATTTTCCGTCCATGTCCTCCGGGACGTTGAGGCTTCCCCCGCCGACGATATCGAGCGTCAGCGACGGGAACTCCTGCCCGGCGTCTAGTTTTTCAGCCATTTGATCCTCACTCTTTTGAACGCTCCGGTCGCGGACTCAGAAGCCCCCGGACCCGAGTGACTTCATATTCCCCGCTTCGGCGGGACGATTGCAAGGATCGAGTGCGCGCGTGACCTAACATTGCCGTGATCGACCCGATTCCATACAATTCCCGCATTGAAATGACGCACCGATATGGGAGTTTGACGATGACGGATATCCAACCGCGCGTTCCCGAGGTGATGTTCAGCCACTTCGGCGTCTACTGCACCGATATCGATAGGCTCGAGGATTTCTACACCCGAGTGCTGGGCTTCGCGATCAGCGATTCAGGCATGGCCGGCCTCGGCGTGTACATGTCCTTCATGACGCGGCGACCGCGGGAACATCACCAATTCGTTTTGGGCGGCGGGCGTGGCGCCGACGAGCCCACCACCGTAAATCAGGTCGGCTTCAAGGCGGCCGATCTCGCAGAGTTGCGCCGCGTCCGGGACATGCTGGAGAAAGAAAAGGGCGCGCACGATATCGTTGCGGTGGATCACGGCATTTCCTGGTCGCTTTACTTTCGCGACGCGGAGAACATTCGTTCCGTCATTTCGGTGGAGACACCGTGGTATGTCCCGCAGCCGGCGTGCTGGCCGCTTGATCTGACGAAATCGGACGACGAGATCGCGCGCGAGACCGAGGCGCACTGCCGCGCTACCGACGGTTTCATGGCGCGGGCTGATTGGAGCGCCGCGAAAGAAGAAGAATATCGCCGCGACGGCCGGCTGACAGCCGAGGCCGGCGCGACCGGAAACAAGTCTCCTTCTTTCGACGCGCCCGGGTATGGCGACAGGGTGCTGTTGCGCACCAGCGGTGAGACCGCGCCGGGTATCGCCATGAGCCATGTGGGTTACGCGGCGATCGATCTGCCGGCCCTGACCGGGTTTTATACCGACATATTGGGCTATGCGGTCACGGGCAAAGGGCGCATGCCGGCCATTGGCGACGAGCCGGCGCGTGATTATGTCTATCTGTCGCGCGATCCGGGCGAGCATCAGCAGGTGGTGCTGTGCGACGGCCGCGACGCCGCGACGCCGTCGAGCATCAACCAGCTCTCGCTGCGCATCACGTCGCTCGACGAATTGCGCCGTATGGAAGCGACACTGAAGGCCGATCCCCGGGTTACCGATTTCCGGTATACGTGTCACGGCAACTCGTTCTCGATCTATTTCGCCGATCCCGAGGGCAACTGGATCGAGCTCGCGGTGGAGTCGGTGTGGTACGTGCCGGCGCCGGAAGGCTGGGCGCTGGATCTTTCGTTGTCGAACGAAGACCTCATCGCCGACGCGGAACGCCGGGTGCGCGATATTCCCGGTTTCCTGATGCGCGACGATTGGAAATCGCGGGCGCGCGAAGAGCTGATCGCCACGGGAAAGCTGGAAGCCGAAGGGCTGGTCAGCGACGTCGCGTAAGTTTTGGGGGAAACGGCGATGGGCAGGCTCGACGGGCGGGTGGCAATCGTTACCGGCGCTTCCGAAGACGGCAGGATCGCCATCGGCGCGGCCTATGCGAAGGCGCTGGCGGCGGAGGGCGCGCGCGCGATCCCCGAACACGTGCGGGTGGAGGATCTGGTCGGCACGCTGGTCTATCTCGCCTCGCCCGACAGCGACGCGATGACCGGCCAGTGCCTGATCGTCGATGGCGGCGACGTGATGATGTAAGGGGGTCGGGTTAGCCCCAAACCTCCTCGGCCAATTCGACACACAGACGCAGCTTGGCGATTTCGTCTTCCTCGGTAATCAGATTGCCGATCGCGTTGCTGGAAAACCCGCATTGCGGCGACAGGCAAAGCTGGTCGAGCGGCACGTATTTCGCTGCTTCGTCGATGCGGCGCTTCAGCATGTCGCGGTCTTCCAGTTCACCGCGTTTGGTGGTGACCAGCCCGAGCACGATCATCTTGCCCTCCGGCACGAAGCGCAGCGGCGCGAAATCGCCGGAGCGTTCGTCGTCATATTCCAGGAAAAACCCATCGACCTCGGTGAGGTTGAAGACCTGCTCCGCGATCGGCTCGTAACCGCCG
This sequence comes from uncultured Rhodospirillaceae bacterium, assembly GCA_964587515.1. Classification (GTDB taxonomy): domain Bacteria; phylum Pseudomonadota; class Alphaproteobacteria; order MPNO01; family MPNO01; genus CAZPMO01. The sequence continues at coordinate 4,386 of CAZPMO010000005.1, forward strand.
GACGCAAACCACTGGCTTTGCGCGTTGCCCCGGCACATATGGATGCACACCGCCATGTCGGCGGGGCGGGCGCTGATCGCGTCGTTGATGATCGCGGCGTAGGTCCTGGGCAACTCGTCGGGGTCTTCGCCCAGCTTGCGCGCGCCCTCGCGCATGTTTTCGTCGCACAGATAGGCGAGGTTGGTGTCGTCGAACTGGACGTAGCGGCAGCCCGCCTCGGCGAGCCCGGCCAACTCCTCGCGATAGACGCGCGCGAGGTCGGCGAAGAATCCCTCCATCTCCGGGTATGCGTCGCGGCTTATTGCGTCCCGGCCGCCCCGGAAATGCGTCATCGTCGGCGACGGGATGGTGATCTTCACGGTCGCATCGGTCAGCGAGTTCACATAGCGGAAGTTCTCGACTTCGATGCCGCCGGCCGGGCGCTCCATGGGATCGGTGATATAGGCGACGAACGGCGCCTTATCGAGGTCTTCCTGGCTGGCCTTGCCTTCGGAGCCTTCCGGCATCATGCGCCGGAAATCGACGCCGATGACCTTGTCGAGAAAATCGAAGTGGAAATTTTCGCGCCGGTATTCGCCGTCGGTCACGGTCTTTACGCCGGTGTTCTCCTGCAACCGGACCGCATGTTTGATGTGTTCGTCTTCCGCCGATCGCAATTCATCGAGCGTGATTTCCCCGGCCCGCCAGCGCTCGCGCGCCCGCAAAAGTTCGTCGGGCCGCAACAGGCTGCCGACATGGTCGGCGCGAAACGGGGGTCTGGTTCTCATCGTCATGTGGTGTTCTCCAGCGAAAAATTCATGCGGACAAAATAGGGGGTCGGCCGGTGCTGGGGAAGCGCGCAAAGTGAGTGAAAGCGAAAAGAACGCGCCACCTTTCGCCCCAATATACCGCCCAATCAATTGATGGGATGATCCAACCGGTAATTGCCGCCTTGGATCGGTCACGATGCTTGACTCGGACAAAGCCGCTGTGCGTACGATGCGATTGGGAAACTCTTGTTGAAAACAAAACGGAGAAGGGAGCGATCATGTCTGTTTCCAGAATGTCACTGCTGGCGCTTGGCGTCGGCGCCGCGGCCCTGGTCGGGGCGGGCCTGCTGAGCCCGACGACCGCGGAGGCGCGCGATATCAAACTTGCGTTCTTCGCCAGCCCCAAGCACCCCATCTGGTCGCGCCTGATGGCGCCCTGGGGCAAAACGGTGACCGGCGCCAATGTCGGTCTCAACGTGGTCGGATTTCCCGGCAGCCAGATCGGCGGCAGCCCGCCGGGCGCCTTCAAGCGGGTGGTGAATAGCATTGCCGACGCTGAGTTCGTGATGCAGGGCTACACCTCCACCGTGTTTCCGCGCACGTTGATCGTCGAGATTCCCCTGCAGTGGGGATCGCCGACCGAGGCGACGCGCGCTCTCTGGAGGATCTACGGCAAGCATCTCGCCAGCGAATACAAGCGGGTCAAGGTTCTCGGCATGTGGGTGACCGATACCCCGACCGTGATGACCAACAAACTGGTGCGCACGCCGGACGATCTGAAGGGGCTCAAGCTTCGCACGCCGTCGCGCAACCAGGCGATGATCATCAAGGGCTTCGGCGCCGTGCCGGTGGCGATGCCGATGCCGCAGACCTACGGCGCGATCGAAAAGGGCGTGGTCGACGGGGCCGTGGTCGGCATTTCGGTGGTGAACAGTTTCAAGCTGGCCGAAGTGGTGAAGAACTTCATCGTCGATCTGCCGATGGGCTATTCACCGCAGATGGTGGCGATGAGCCGCAAGACCTACGATGCGCTTTCGCCCAAGCAGCGGGCCGTCATCGACGCCCAGAGCGGGCTTCAGTTCAGCCTCAAGGGTGCGATGCTGTATGAGAAGGCGCGCATGGGCGGTCTCGGGACGGTCAATAAGCGGAAGGATACGCAGGTCACCAAGCTGACGGCCGCCGAACACGCGCTTTGGAAGGCGCGGCTGCAGAAGATCACCGCGCAGTGGGTCGATACCTTCGAGAAGAAGGGTCTGCCCTATCGCCAGATGCTCAGTGACTACCTCGCCAAGGGCTCGTGAGCGGCAACGACAATAAAATCGCCCGCGCCACGGACGTCGTAACGACAGCAGCGGCCTACATCGCCGGAGCGGTGCTGGTCGCACTGATGCTGTTGACCACGGCGGACGTGGGCGGGCGGTATTTCTTTAATTCGCCGATCGACGGGGTCTTCGACCTGACCCATTTCGCGGTTTCGATCATGGTGTTTCTGGGGCTTTCCTATTGCGGGTTTCGCGGTGGCCACGTGGTGATCGAGCTGCTGTATCAGAAGCTCGGGCGCGTTGCGCGCGCGACTGTCAACCGGATCGTGAACATCGTGGGATGCGTGCTGTTCGCGGTTATCGCGTGGCGCACGGCGGTGCAGTCGATCGACGTGCGTGACTTCGGCGAGGCCTCGCAGCTCATGGAGATTCCGTTCTTCCCGCTCTATTGGCTGGTCGCGTTCGGCGCGGCGCTGTTCGCCTTCGTGATGGGCCTGCGCGTCTTTATCCCCGAGCCGGAAAAAGAAGACACGACGTGAGCCATACGGTCGTCGGCCTGCTCGCCCTCGCCGGGCTGTTCTTTCTGATTTTCATTCGGGTGCCGGTTGGTATCGCATTGGCCATATCGGGGGTCGCCGGGTATGTCACGCTGTCCGGCGTCGATGCGACCTTGGCGCTGATGGGCAGCGTCCCCTTCGAGATCGGCTACAACTACGATCTCAGCATCATCGCCCTGTTCGTGCTGATGGGCAATTTCGCCATGGTCTCGGGGATGAGCCGCGACCTTTACAGCATGGCGCGAAGTCTGGTGGGGCATTGGCCGGGCGGTCTGGCCTCCGCCACGGTCGTCGGCTGCGCCGGTTTCGCGGCGGTATCTGGATCGAGTCTCGCCTCGGCGGTGACCATGGGCCGCGTCGCGCTGCCCGAAATGGAACGCTACAAATATCATCCGCGTCTGGCGACGGGCTGCGTCGCGGCGGGCGGCACGCTGGGAATTCTGATCCCGCCCTCGACCGGTTTCATCATCTATGCCCTGCTGACCGAGGAATCGATCGGCCAGCTTTTCCTGGCCGGCGTTCTGCCCGGCATCCTGTTGACCCTGCTGTTCATGGCCACCATCGCGTTGCTGACCCATCTGAATCCCGAGATCGGGCCCAAGGCGCCGCGTCTGCCGATGGCCGAACGGCTGCGGTCCATCGCGCGGTCCTATGCGTTGGTCGGCATCGTGCTGATCGTACTGGGCGGCATCTATCTGGGCGTCTTCACCCCGGTCGAGGCGGCGGCGATCGGCGCCTTTCTGACTTTCGTCCTGACCATCGTGCGCGGCAAACTGACCTGGGAGATAATGAAGTTCTGCGTGCTGGAGACCATTCAGACCTTCGCGATGGTCTATCTGATCGTAATCGGCGCCTTCCTGTTCAATCCGTTCCTGGCGGTCACCCGAATCCCGGCAAACCTCGCGCTCTACATCGGCGGGCTCGAGCTTGCGCCGGTGGTGGTCCTAATCCTCATCGTCTTCGGCTATATCGTGCTCGGCACATTCCTCGAGGGCATCGCCATCATGGTGTTGACCATCCCGATCGTGTTTCCGATGATCATCGACATGGGCTACGACCCGATCTGGTTCGGCGTGCTATTGGTGGTGGTGCTCGAGATGAGCCTGATCAGCCCGCCGCTCGGGCTCAACGTGTTCGTGGTGAAGGGCATCGCGCCCGGCGTGCCCATGAACGAGATCTTCAAGGGGATCATCCCGTTCTGGGGCGCCATGATCGTCTGCGCCGCGATCCTGATCATATTCCCCGATATCGCGCTGATACTGCCGGAAACGATGATCCGTTAACCCAGCGCCGCCTTTTGCAATTGGGCGAGCTTTTTCTCGATCTCCGTCCCATCCAGATCGCGCGTGATGAACACGACGCGCGAGTGTCGGTCGGAATCGGGCCATGCGGACAGTTCCACCGGGTCGTGAAACATGTGCTGGACGCCGTGGATCGCGATCGGTCGGTCGCGTCCTTCGAGATTGACGATGCCCTTGATCCGAAGAAGGTCCTGGCCGTGGGTCGCGATCAGGGTGCGTATCCAGGCGACGAAGGCTTCCCAGATCAGCGGTTCGTCGATGGTCAGGCAGAAGGCGCGGATGCTGGAATCATGGCGGTTTACGTCGTGATGATGATCATCATGGGCGTCTTCGTTATCAGCCGTGGCATAGGCCTCGTCGCGCAACCAACGCCGGACATCGAGGCTCTTGGTCACGGGATCGTAAAGCCCGGCGTCGAACAGTCGGTCGGGATGGATATCGCCGTGATCGGCGCGGCGGACCGGCGCGCCGGGATTCAGGCTGGCAAGTTTTTTCTCCAGCGCCGCGATAGCCTCGTCCGTGGCCACATCGCACTTGGTCATCACGATGCGGTCGGCGACCGCGGCCTGCTTCACGGGTTCCGGATGCTCGTCGAGTTGCGCCTCCCCATGGACCGCATCCACCGTGGTGACGATGCCGTCCAGCGCAAAACGGATCGAGAGGATCGGATCGCTCATCAGCGTGTGGATAATCGGCGCGGGATCGGCGAGCCCGGTGCTTTCGATCAGCACGCGCGTGAACGGCGGCACCTCGCCCTTGACCCGTTTCAGGGACAACTCGCGTAGCGCGCGCGCCAGGTCGCCGCGCACCGTGCAGCACAGGCAGCCCGCGTTCAGCAGCACCGTCTCCTCGTCGATCTTCTCGATAAGCTGGTGGTCGAGGCCGATCTCGCCGAATTCGTTGACCAGCACCGCCGTCTCGCCCATGTCGCGGTGTTTCAGCAGCGCGTTCAGCAGCGTCGTCTTGCCGCTGCCCAGGAAGCCGGTCAGCAGCGACACCTGAATGGGCGCCTCCATGCTCATTCGCCGTAGAGATCCTTCGGATCAACCTCGATTTCCGCGATGGTTTCGGCGCCGTCCGCCCGGATCGAGGTGAAGAAGCAATTGCGCCGGCCCGTGTGGCAGGCGACGCCTTTCTGGTCGACCAGCAGCAGCAGCGTGTCGCCGTCGCAGTCGATGCGGAAATCGACCAGCGCCTGGGTCTGGCCCGAGCTTTCGCCCTTGCGCCATAGCTTCTGGCGCGAACGCGAGAAATAACAAACCTGGCCGGTGCGCAGCGTTTCGGCGACCGCGTCGGCGTTCATCCACGCGACCATCAGCACTTCGCCGCTATCGTGTTGCTGCGCGATGGCCGGCGCCAGCCCCGCATCGTCGAATGCAATGGCGGCGAGGGCCTGGGAAACAGCGTTCTCGGTGATCTTGATCATTGGCCTGGTCCCTATCGGGAATGCGCCTCAGCCCGCCGCGTTCAGGCGTTCGAGGCCGCGTTCGAGATCCTCAAGCAAATCGTCGGCATCTTCCAGCCCGGCATGGATGCGGATGGTCGGTCCTTCGTCCCATTTGCTGGCGGTGCGGATCGGCGCCGGATTGGTCGGCAGGATCAGGCTTTCGAAGCCGCCCCAGCTCGCGCCCATGGCGTAGAGTTTCATGCCGTCGAGCATGGCGTTGATGGCTTCTTCGGAATAATCCTGCAACACCACGCCGAACAACCCGCTGGCGCCGGTGAAATCGCGCTTCCAGATTTCGTGGCCGGGATCGGAGGCGAGGCCAGGGTGCATCACGCGGCGCACCTCGGGCCGCGTCTCCAGCCAGTTGGCGAGCCGCAGCGCCGTCTGTTGGTGACGCTCCAGCCGCACCGCGAGCGTGCGCAACCCCCGCAGCGTCAGGTAGACATCGTCCGGTCCGGACGCCGAGCCCATTTCGGCCGCGGATTCCTTCACCGTCCGCCAGTGTTCCTCGGTCGCGGTAATGGTGCCGATCATCACATCGGAATGGCCGACGATATATTTGGTCGCGGCCTGCAGCGAGACATCGACGCCGTGCTCGAACGGCTTGAAGAAATGGCCGCCCGACCAGGTGTTGTCCATGATCACCACCGCGCCCGCCGCATGGGCCTCCGCCGCGATGGCGGGGATGTCCTGAACCTCGAAGGTCAGCGATCCCGGCGATTCCACATAGACGATGCGCGTGTTGTCGCGGATCAGATCCTTGATCCCGGCACCGATCACCGGGTCATAGAACGTCGCCTCGACGCCGAAGCGGGCCAGGAAGTGACCGCAAAATCGCCGCGCCGGGCCGTAGACCGAATCCGTGATCAGGATGTGGTCGCCGGCTTTCACGAAGGCGAGGATCGCCGCATTGACGGCGGCGAGACCCGAACCGAGGCAGATGCCGCGCCAGCCGCCCTCGACGGCGGCCATGGCGTTTTCCAGCGCTTCGTGGGTCGGCGTGCCCTGGCGGCCATAGGCGTAAACGCCGGGCTCCCAGCGATGGGCGCGCTTCCACTGCAGCTCCTCGACGGTCTCCGAGGTGATGGTGGAAGCGTGATACACGGGCGGGTTTACGATCCCGTGATTCTTCGCGGGATCGCGCCCGGCGTTGATGATGATGGTGTCTCGCTTCATGACCCGGCCCTAATTACGCAATGCGGCGCGCATCCTGCCACCGCCGCCCGTTAGAGGCCAGCCGGATATGCCGCCTCAGCTCTCGATGGGGGTATCGTCTCGGCCGCCCCATTCGGTCCACGATCCATCGTAGACGGCGACGTTTTCATGGCCGAGCAGGTGCAGGCCGAGCGCGACGACGCAGGCGGTGACGCCGGAGCCGCACGAGGTCGCGACCGGGCGCGCCATGTCGACGCCGGCGGTCTCGAACTGGGCGGCCAGCGCGTCCGCCGGCAGCATGGTGGCGGTCTCGGAATCGATCAACTGGTTGAAGGGCAGGTTGAGGCTGTTGGGAATATGGCCCGACCGCATTCCTTCGCGCGGTTCGGGCGCGGTGCCGGCATACCGTCCCGCCGCGCGGACGTCCACCACCTGATCGGCGCCGCTATCGATATTGACGCGGATTTGCTCGATCTCGCGGATGCGTTCGGGACGGACCCGGGCGGTAAACTGTCCCTGGTTTTCCGACGGCGCATCGGCGCTGGTGGGGCGTCCCTCGGCCAGCCATTTTTTCATGCCGCCATTGAGCACCGCGACATTGTCGTGGCTGAAATAGCGCATCGTCCACCACCCACGCGGCGCGTTGCCCATGCCGGTGGAATCATAGAACACCACCCGCATGCCGTCGGCGATGCCGAGCCGCGCCATGTGATGGGCGAAACTGGTCGCGTCGGGGACCATGTGGGGCAGGGGATTGGCGGGATCGGCGATCTCGTCGATATCCCAGTAGACCGCGCCCGGTATGTGGCTTGCCGCGTATTCATCGCGCGCCGAGCGATCGACATTGGGCATGTACCAGGTCGCGTCGCAGATACGCACCATTGGGTCGTCGAGATGATCGGCCAGCCACTCGGTGGAGACCAGCGCATCGCCATTCACGTATTCCATCGGTTTCTCCTTATTTAGCCGTCCGCGCTCCAGCGTCGGCGCAAATCATCCCGGTTGAGCCCCAGCCATTGCAAGGCGACGATAGCCGGGCTGTTGACGATGCGTCCGTCGGCCAGCAGTGAAAGCGCCTCGTCGGTCGAGACCACGAAGGCGCGGATGTCCTCGCCCTCCTCGGCGACGCCGAACACGCCGCCCGCGTTCGAGGCATCGGTGCGTCCGCAATAGATCGCCACCGTTTCAGACATCACCCCCGGGCTGGTCAGAAAGTCACAGACGTGAACCAGTTCGCCGATGACGCACCCGGCCTCTTCCAGGGTTTCGCGGCGGCCGACATCTTCCCGCGCCTCGCCCGGCTCGATGATGCCCGCGACGATCTCGATCTGCCAGGGAGGCCGCCCGGCGGCATAGGCGCCGAGGCGGAACTGTTCGATCAGCACCACCTCGTCGCGCGCCGGATCGTATGGCAGCACCCCGACCGCGTGGCCGCGTTCGATCATCTCGCGGTCGATCTCGCCGCCCCATCCGCCGTCATGATGGCGATGGCGCAGCCGATATTTGTCGACTTTCAAATAACCGTCATAGCCGCGCGTCCGCGCCAGAATCTCAACATCGTCCTCGGTCATCGCGCGCCCACGGTCTCAGATGTTGACGATCGTCATCTGGCCCGCCGGATAGCGCGAACCGGCGGTGAAGCCGTCCGGCGCGGCGGCGTCCAGCGCGGCGACCTCGCCGGCGTTCAGCGTGATTTCGGCCGTCGCGATATTGTCGGCGAGATGTCCCCGGCTTTTGGTACCGGGGATCGGGACCACGCAATCGTTCTTTCCCATGGTCCAGGCGATGGCGATCTGCGCCGGCGTGGCGTTGTGGGCGGCCGCGATTTCTTCCACCGGTCCCAGAAGCGCAATATTGTGGGCGATGTTTTCCGCCGCGAAGCGCGGATGATCACGGCGGCGATCGCCTTCGCCGAGATCGTCGACGGCGCGCACGGCGCCGGTCAAAAACCCCCGTCCCAGAGGGCTGTAGGCGACGAAGGTCACGCCCAATTCGTCGCAGGCGGGGATAAGCTCGTCTTCGGCGAAACGATAGGACAGCGAATATTCGGTCTGCAGCGCCGAGATCGGATGGGTCGCGTGGGCGCGCCGCAGGGTTTCGACGGCGGCCTCGGACAGACCCAGCGTTCGCACCTTGCCCTGCTCGATCAACCGCGCCATGGCGCCAACGGTCTCCTCGATCGGCACGTCGGCATCGACGCGGTGCTGGTAGTAGAGGTCGATCACGTCGACACCGAGACGCTGGAGGCTCTTTTCGCAGGCCTCCACCACATATTCCGGTCTGCCGTCGGCGCCGGGTTTGCCGTCGGGCTTGCGGACATTGCCGAACTTGGTGCCGAGCACGACTTTATCGCGACGGTCGGCGATGGCGCGACCCACCAGCTCCTCGTTGCTACCCGCGCCATAGGCGTCGGAGGTATCGATGAAATTCATGCTCTGGTCGATCGCCGCGTGGATGGTGGCGATGGATTCGTCGTCATCGGCGGTGCCGTACAGGCCGATCATGGTCATGCAACCGAGGCCGATACGAGGAATTTCAAAGGATGAATGGCCGAGTCTGGTGGTTTTCATCGTATCTCCCCTTGCATGAAGCGTTCGCTTCGGCACAGCATACAGTCTCAATACGATGCGCGCCAATCACGGGAAAGCGAACAGGAGGCGGGGATGACGGCATCCGAAATTGCGCAAACCTATTTCGACGCCTGGAACGATCACGACGCGTCAGCCGTCGTCGGGACCTTCGCCGAGGGCGGCACTTATACCGATCCGGTGACCGGTGGGCCGTTGAGGGGCGACGCCATCGGCGCCTACGCGGACGGGTTGTTCGGCGCATTTCCGGACCTTCGTTTCGAGATCGTCGGGGAAGGGTCCGGAAACGGCGAACGTCATGTGGGCGAATGGATCATGCGCGGGCGTAACACCGGGCCGCTGATGCCCGGCATGCCGCCCACCGAAGGTGAGATCGCGTTGCCTGGTATCGATGTGATCGTGACCGGCGATGGCGGGATCGAATCCGTTACCGGATATTTCGATCAGAAGACATTCGTCGAGCAGCTCGGCCTGCAAGTGATCGTGCAGCCGCACGCGATCGGTCCGGTGACGTTCGGCAACTCGGTGCGCGCCGCGACGGGGAACAAGAATCCTCCGGGCGCGGTGTCGCTGACCTGGATCAAGGCGGTGTCGGATGAAGACGTCGCGCGTATCCGGGCCCACAGCCAGGCCACGATCCGCGACCTGTTGGGGCAGCCCGGCATGATCGGCGTCACCACCGGTTTCATCGGTCGTCACGGCTTTACCGTAACCGCCTGGGAGAACGAGGATGCGCTGGTGGCCGGCGCCGCCGGTGAGGGGCACCGGGCGGCGATGAAGGATTTCTTTTCCGGCGGCTATGTCGCCTCGGCATTCACCAGCCGATGGGTGCCCGGCAAGTTCAACGCCCTATGGGTGAAATGCGACTCCTGCGGCGAAATGGCCGATTCCAGCGCGGAGGGCCGCGTATGCGGATGCGGCGCAAGTTTGCCGGAAGCCCCTGGATATTGGTGACCGGCGCCCGGCGTTAACCAATCCCGGTGTCGGATTTTTTTACAAATCTGCCGGTGAACATTTGGGGCCTGTATTGTAAGCCTCTGAAAATACGGGATTTAACGAGGCTGGCACGGTTCTTGCTTGTCTTCGGGCAGGGCCGCCCCGAAGCGGTTCCCTGTTAATATCCGGAGTCGTCCCGCATGATCGCCGCCACCCGCGCCTTGACAATTGTGGCCCTGGTCGGCGCAGGCGCAATGGCGGTCGCCGGTTCAGTCCACGCCCTGGCCGTGGACGGCATCGGGCCGGCGGCGACCTTCACCCGCACCGTACCGGACCTGCCCGCCGCGGTGCTGCCGATGGATATCGCCCCGTCCCGCGGCCTTTCCCGGACGATCGTCCTTCCGGTTTCAAAGGTCCGGGTGGTTCCCGTTTCCGAATCCAAGACAGCCAGCGCGGCGGGTATCGCCTACCGCGACGGCGGACGGCGCGTCGAAATCAACCTGCCGGGCCCGGCGTCGGGCGCGGTGCAAGGATTGCTCACGGCGGTGTGGAAGGCGGCGCCATATGGTCTCGCGGTGCTTGCGATGACGGCGGTGCTGGGGTTGTTCGCGGCGCCGCGCGTACCCGTGCCGGTCAGGGCCAGTAGCGCCCGGATGCCCCGGCCACCGCGTTGATCAGCCCGAGCGCGAGGTTGGTCGCCACCAGCCAGCGGATCTGGTTGAGATATCGCCCCGCCACGTGGTGATCTTTCACCTTGACCGCCTGTTGGAATTTTCGATAGGGCGCGAACCAGAGATGCAGGAAAATCAGGACCATCACCCAGCCGACCGCATGCATGATCTGGCCGTGAAGCGGCATATTGGCGAAACCGCCCCAGCGTTCAAAGATCATCCAGTAGCCGGTCGCCGGTAAAATTACCGCCGCCATCCAGACCCAGGTGAAGAAGCGGGGGAATGCCCGGCTCCAAAGTCCGAGGCGGTCGGCTGGTTCGAAGCCGCCGGCGGCCGGTCTCAACACCAGCAGGGCGAAAAACATGCCGCCGACCCAAATGATGGCGGCAAGTGCATGCAATGCGATGGCGATGGTCGTCGTCATGGTTGGCCTTTCGGGGCTAGCGCCCAGGGTTGATCGGGGTCGGGCCGTAAACTAATTTGCGTGCGGGAGTTGAGTCTCCCGCTTATGATTTTCGCTTCCGTCACCGAAAGTATTTTGATGAAGTTTACCGGAACCGACAGCTATATCGCCACCGATGATCTGATGACCGCGGTGAACGCGGCGGTCACGCTTGAACGGCCGCTGCTAATCAAGGGAGAGCCGGGGACCGGCAAGACCCTGTTGGCGGAAGAAGTGGCGACCGCGCTGGGAATGCCGTTTTACGAGTGGCATATTAAATCGACCACCAAGGCGCAGCACGGTCTGTACGAATACGACGCGGTCTCGCGGCTTCGCGATTCGCAACTCGGCGAAGAACGCGTTCAGGATATCCGCAACTACATCCAGCGCGGCATGTTGTGGGAGGCCTTTACCGCGGATAAGCCCGCCGTGCTGCTGATCGACGAGATCGACAAGGCCGATATCGAGTTCCCCAACGATCTGCTGCGCGAACTCGACCGCATGGAATTTTACGTATACGAAACCAAGGAGACGGTGCGCGCTGTCCACCGCCCGGCGGTGATCATCACCTCCAACAACGAAAAGGAACTGCCCGACGCGTTCCTGCGCCGTTGTTTCTTCCATTATATCCGTTTCCCGGAGCACGAGACGATGGAGCGCATCGTCCATGTGCACTTCCCCGACATTAAGAAGACGCTGTTGAAGGAAGCGCTGGAGACGTTTTATTCGATCCGCGAGGTGAACGGGCTGAAGAAGAAACCCTCGACGTCGGAGCTGCTCGACTGGATCAAGTTGCTGCTGGCCGAGGATATCGCGCCCGAAGCGCTACGCGGAGATTCCTCGAAGGCGATTCCGCAACTTTACGGCGCGTTGCTGAAAAACGAACAGGACGTCCATATGTTCGAACGTCTCGCATTTTTGTCGCGCCGCCAGGGCGGCTGAAGGCCAGCGGCCGTGTTCGTCGATTTCTTCTATCAACTTCGCGCGGCGCAGGTGCCCGCGACGATCCGCGAATATCTGATGCTGCTGGAAGCTATGGGCAAGGGCGTGGCCGGCGCCAATGTCGACGAGTTCTATTACCTCGCCCGCGCCGCGATGGTGAAGGACGAAAAATATTTCGACACCTACGACAAGGTGTTCGCGAATTTCTTTCAAGGCGCGATGAACGCCACCGAGGGAATGTTCACGGAGCATCTTCCGGATGACTGGCTGAAGAGCCTGGTCGAGCGGATGTTCGACGAGGAAGAGCTGAAACAGCTCGAAAAACTCAGCCTTCAGGAATTGATGGAAGAACTCGCCAAGCGGCTTCAGGAGCAGGAGGGACGCCACCAGGGCGGCAATCGCTGGATCGGCACCGGCGGCACCTCACCGTTCGGCAATTCGGGGCAAAATCCCGCCGGTGTCCGGATCGGTGGGAAAGGCGGCGGCAAATCCGCCACCAAGCTTTGGGAGAAGCGCGATTTCCGCAATCTCGACGGCGACATCGAGCTTGGCACCCGCAATTTCAAGGTCGCGCTGCGCAAGCTCCGGAAATTCGTGCGCGAAGGCGCCGAGGACGAGTTCGATCTCGATACCACGATCCGGGCCACCGCGGATAACGCCGGTATGCTCGATATCCGAATGCGGGCCGAGCGCAAGAACCGGATCAAGGTATTGCTGTTCATCGATATCGGAGGATCGATGGACAGTCACGTGCGGATCTGCGAGGAGCTGTTCTCGGCGGCGCGCACCGAACTCAAACATCTCGAATATTTCTATTTCCACAATTTTCTATACGAGCGCGTGTGGCGCCAGAACCGCCGTGGCTACAACGAATGGGTGCCGACCTGGGAATTGCTCAACACCTATGGGGCCGATTACAAGGTGATCATGGTCGGCGACGCCACCATGAGCCCCTATGAGATCACTGAAATTGGTGGCTCCATCGAGCACTGGAACGAGGAGCCGGGTGAAATCTGGATGCGGCGCCTGCTTTCCTATTACCCGAACGCGGTGTGGCTAAACCCGACGCCGCCCGACCGCTGGATGCGCACGCCATCGCTCCACATGACCCATAAGATCATGGATGGGCGCATGTACCCGCTCACCGTCGAGGGACTCGACGAGGCGATGAAAACGCTTCGCAAGGGAGCGCCCGCGCTTTCCGCGCGCTAAACCGCGGGGGCGTTATTCGGCGGCTTGCTCCGAGGGCGCCAGGACCTTCCGGATTTCCTGGTCCCATTCCTCGAGATCGAAACCGAACGGACCCTGGGCGCCGTTATACGTAATCTTGCCGTTGGGATCGATCACGAACAGACGGATCGGTTCGGAGACGTACTGGTCCTCCGCCGCGTTATCCATGCTGTCGAGCAACATCGGCAGTTCGATGCCAAGACTGATCTGGCATGCGCTGGCGATCTCGGCCCGTTCATCCTCGCCTTGCGGTTCGCGGTAGACCACGTCGTCATAGAGGTTCTGGGGCGTCTGCCAGCCATCCGACGGATGGGCTTCGTGGATGTAGATCAGGAAGAACTCGATGTCATTCTTGTGGGCATTGTAGATTTCATTCAGACGCACGGTCCGAACACGGAAAGGGGGTCACGTATAGGAGCCGAAACAAAGTGCGACCGGCTTTCCCCTCAATGACGACAAGGTGACATAATCGCCCGTCCGCTTTCGATCGGCGGTCAGGCGTTCAAGGGTGAAATCGGGGGCCTCGGCTCCGACTTGCGGTACGCCGGCCTGGCGCCCCTTGGATTCCGCCATCATGGCGTCGAAGCTGTCCTCGGTCAGGTTTTCCGAAATTTCGAGCCATATTTTCTTCCTCTCATCGAACGGCGTGTCCGACGATGAGAAGCCCTTGAAATGAGCGTATTTCTGATTCGGCATATTCAAGTCCCATATTGGTTGCCGCGTCCGGGCAGGGTAGCGCGGAAATTGGGGGGAGCAAACCCTGTCACAAGAATATGATGGCCGTTCGTGCCACATTTGTTATAGAAAAAATAGTATATATTTTAGGGTCTTAGATCGCATTACCGAAATTTTTACCCTCGTGACGTATGAATATGTAGGATAATTGTATTACTGCGGAATTTGCCGTGGACCAAATTTCACCTCAATCGGATGCGCAGTTCCAGCAGGATACGGATTCGCTGTATTTCCTGCCTCTGCGTATTCTGCCGATCAAGGCGGCCGCATTGCAGCGGGCGCGAATGATCAAGGACGCCCGGCTTGAATCGGCCATTGAGCTGTTTTCAGGACGCGATACCGGTAGCGGGCAAGCGTGCGAACCCCGGCCGCGTTGACGAACGTGATGACGCCTTCGTCAATGGTGCAGACGAAATCAAGTACCGCCTCGGCGGGAATGTGATAGGACGCGTCGCGGCCCGCCCGGGCTTCGTCGGTCAGAACGTGTTCGGTAATGTCGGCGTGGGTCGCGATTGCGCCCCCCGCGTCGCCTTGCCGCGCGGGCGCAAGCGCGTTGACGCGCAACCTGAACCAGCGTGTCTTGCCGAAAATTTGTAGCGGGTATTCTATTTCGAACTCGAGCCGTTCTCCGGCGGCGACGTTTTGAACAGCGGATTTCACTTCTGTGGCGATGGCGACGCCGGACGATTCGATGAGGGCCGCAAGGCAGTTGAAATTGATATCGGTGGCGAATTCCGGATGGGTATCGCCGGCCTCGACCGCGAATCGTTTCCACGCCGAATTGGTGGCGCTCATTGCTCCCGCGCCGCTCAACAGCGCCGCTTGGCCCGGAAAGGCCTCGATCAGCCCCTGCTCCCGGGAAATAACGCCGGATCGTGATGAAAGTGGATCAATGATTCGGGACAAGTTTGGCGCCTGTTCAGAGGGCTGGGGCAATTGAAGATGTCTGATAACCGACCGAAACAATCATTACATATTGGTGTGAATAACGCCTTACGTTAAATCTTAGGTTTTATTTAAAATTTTAAATAACGGCCCGCGCCGCGTTAGAATCTAGCGCGGTGTATAAAAGAAATCGTCTGGCAGGGCGGCAATGACACTGTCTAAGGCGCGACCGCGAGCAATAGGGGTTTCGGAAGGCGGGCGGCGCAACTCATAGGCGCCGTCGGCAAGACGGTTGATATGATAGCAAACATATTGTTTCGGGCCGCGGTCGCCGGAATATATTGCGAACGTATCAATCTCTCCCTGATTTCCGGGGTTTTCCGGATCAATGCGTTCGCAGCGGAACCACCGATGCATAAGGCGCAGTTTTCCCTGTAATCCATGGATTTTCGAAACGTCGGAACGTGTGAAACGGGACAAATCGAGTTTGAGGAGGTTGTCGGCCATAATTTTTCCGAGAAACGGGCGTTGCAAGTTTCCGAAATCGAGCGTTCCGTGGATATGATAGAAAATCAATTGAAAAACACAAACAACAACCGTATATGGCTTTTCAGCCAGCGAACCAATAACGACCTATCGATGAAGATCTATAGTAATAATATATTATTTCTCTTTGACTAATATTGACGGGGTATCCGGTCCAACAATTCGTCGCGTTGACGAAAGCAGGGGATTGGGCTATACACATTCGGGTACGCACAAGGCGATGAAATTCGTTAGAGCGCCATTGGGATTTCAACATACGAAAGTGTGTTTGAATAACAACAACGGATCAGACTCAGTATGAGAATATTAGTTGCTGACGACCATTCCGTATTTCGCGCCGGAATGGCACCTCTGACACGGGAACTCGATCCGGGCGCCGAAGTGGTCGAGGCCGATTCATTCAAGGCGGCGCTCGATTTGGTGGATGGAAACGGCAACTTTGATCTGATTTTGCTGGATCTTATGATGCCGGGGATGGATGCGTTCGAAGGATTGGAAGCGCTGCACAAGTCCGTGCCGACGACGCCCATCGTCGTGGTCTCGATGATTGAGTCCCGCCAGGATGTGCTGCACGCGATTGAGGTCGGTGCGCACGGATTCATACCCAAGGCGGCGGAGCCCGCCGAGATGGTCGAGGCGTTGCGTGCGGTACTGGCCGGTCAGGTTTACCTGCCACCCGCGTTGTTGCTGAAGTCCGGCGATTCCGTCGTCGATCAAAGGGCCGCGATGCGGCCCGGCAATCCGGCGGCGGCCAAGCGATTAAGCACGCTGACGGCGCGTCAGCGCGAGGTTGTCGAGCGTCTGGGGCAGGGCAAGACCAACGCCCAGATTGCAACGGAGCTTGGCCTGTCCGAAAGCACCGTTCGGCTGCATGTTTCGACAATTCTCGACAAGCTGAATCTCAGTAATCGCACCCAGGTCGCGCTGCTCGCGGCGCAATCCGGTATGGTCGGCTTGGATGATGTAACCCTGGGCGGAGACCGTACCGCCTGATCGGCGGCCGTGCGTCGATTTCGTCTCCGGCGCGGCGGGTTGAGTGCGCCGGGCATTTAAAGCATCCTGTACGCCTTATCGCTAAATGATCCCGTGGCAATTGCTCCACGAGGCATGGCGTCGTGGGAGGCGCGCAAGTGATGGTCACCTGGGCGCCCGTCTCGCCTTGGCGTATAGGCGTCGATGTCGGCGGTACATTCACGGATGTCGTGGTGATCGACGCGACGGGCAGTATCGGCTCGGTCAAATCGCCCTCGCGGCCGCGAGACCCGACCGCGGGCGTCATAGCCGCGCTCGAACTCGCCGCCGATTCATTCGGATTTTCATTGGGCGCCTTGCTGAGCGATTGCGCTCTGCTGGTCCACGGCTCGACCGTGGCGACCAATACGTTGCTTGAACACTCCGGCGCGCGGGTTGGTCTGCTCGCTACCGACGGCTTTCGCGACAGTCTCGAAATTCGTCGCGGCATTCGTGAAAATCCCTGGGATCACAGGACACCCTATCCGCCGGTGCTGGTGCCGCGCTACCTGCGCCTGCCGGTTATCGGGCGAATAGACCGGCACGGCGAGGAACATACGCCGCTGGATGAGGATACGGTAACACGGGCGTTGGAGACCTTCCGCGCCGAACAGGTGGAAAGCGTCGCCGTCTGCCTGATGAACAGCTATCTCAATCCGGCGCACGAGCGACGCGTTGGAGAATTGCTTCGCGCGGCGGCGCCCGAATTGTGGATTTCGGTTTCAAGCGATCTGATTCCGATCGCTGGTGAATATGAACGGCTTTCGACGACCGTCGTCGATGCCTATGTCGCCCCCCGATTGGTGAGCTATCTGAAATCGCTTGCTGAACGACTAACCGGTCTGGGCCTGTCCCGGCCCATGCTGCTGGTTAAAAACAATGGCGGGACCGCGACGGTCGATGAGATCGTGCGTGAACCGGTCTCACAGACGCTTTCCGGCCCGGCGGCGGCGGTGGGCGCGCTCCGCTATTTCGGTGATTCCCTGGGTAGTCACGATCTGATTTCCCTGGAGGTGGGCGGAACGAGTTGCGACGTGGTGATGATGGCCGGTGGCGAGGTTGCGGTCTCGGATCGG
Organism: uncultured Rhodospirillaceae bacterium; assembly: GCA_964587515.1. Classification (GTDB taxonomy): domain Bacteria; phylum Pseudomonadota; class Alphaproteobacteria; order MPNO01; family MPNO01; genus CAZPMO01. The sequence continues at coordinate 21,919 of CAZPMO010000005.1, forward strand.
CTCAGCATTGGCCAGTACGTTACGGTCGTCCCTTCGGTCGAGGTTCATACCATCGGCGCGGGCGGCGGCGCGGTAGCCGGCGTCGACCGCGCCGGTGTCATGTTCGCCGGGCCGCGCGGGGCAGGCGCGGTCCCTGGTCCCGCCTGCTACGGTCTGGGTGGGGAAGAACCCACCGTGACCGATGCGCAACTGGTGCTCGGCAGGCTGCGGGCGGGGCCCTATGCGGGCGGCGCGCTTACCCTCGACGACGAACTCGCGGCGCAATCGGTCGCCGACCGCGTAGCCGGGCCGCTGGGGTTGAGCATCGCCGACGCCGCGGCCGGGATCATCCGGGTAACCGAGCAGCGTATGGTCCACGCGGTCGGGTTCGTCAGTATTCAGCGTGGTATCGATCCGCGCGGGTTCACCCTTGTAGCCGGCGGCGGCGCGGGCGCGCTGCATGGTGCGTCGGTGGGCCGGTTGCTGGGTTGCCGTGCGGTTTACGTGCCGCGGCTCGCCGGCGTTCTGTGCGCGCTGGGCATGCTGAATTCTGACGTGCGCCACGACCTCGTACGGTCCTATCGGGTCGCGCTCGACGATGCAGACGCGGCCGATGTCGAACGTGGGTTCTCGGCGCTCAGGCAGGAGGCGGCGGAGTCTCTTACCCGCGAGGGATTTGGAGATGGTGATACGCGGTTTGAGCGCGAGCTCGACCTGCGGTATCAGAACCAGCAGTGGGATGTCCGGGTGCGGCTGCCCGGCTCGGGGCCGCTTGACGCGGGTGCGATACGCGCCTTGTTCGAGGCGGATTACGATCGGCTCTATGGTCACACGCAGCCGGAAACGCGCATCGAGATTGTAAAGCTGCGCCTCACGGGGTTGGGAATTTTGCCAACGCTGCCGGCGGCCGAGTCCGTGTCCGCCGCTAATTCTCCGGAGCCCATCGAGACCCGCCCGGTTTACATTGATGCGTCGCGCGGTATGCGGGATGCGCCGATCTATGCCGGGTCGGACCTCGCGCCCGGTCACGAACTCGTGGGACCATTAGTGATCGAGGAGGAGACCACAACCGTTTTCGCCGGCCCCGGCGATCGTCTGTCCGTCGACGCCGCCGGCAATTATCTGATAGATCTCGAGGGGGATGGCGATGGCCGATAAACTCGATCCGATCACGCTGACGCTGGTCCAGAACCGGCTTGATCACATCGCCCATCAAATGGGCTGGGTGATGACGCGCACCGCGCGCAGCCCGATTTTCAGCCAGGCGCATGATTTCTCCTGTTTCATCACCGATGCGGCGGGTTACATCATGTCGCAGGCCGATGGATTGCCGATCCATACCGGCGGCGGCGGTTTCGCGGTTCGCGCCCTGTTGGACGCTTTCGGCGAGAACATCGCCGATGGCGACGCCTTCGTCCTCAACGATCCCTATGTCGCGGGCGGCAATCACCTGCCGGACTGGGTGATCTCGCGCCCGGTCTTCGCGGACGGGCGGCTGGTGGCGTTCTGTTCAAATCGCGGCCATCAGTCGGATACCGGCGGCGGCGCCGCGGGCGGCTATAATTCCGCCGCCACGGAAATATTTCAGGAAGGGTTGCGGATACCACCGCTGCGGCTGGTCGAGGCCGGAGACCGGCGCGACGACGTGTGGAACCTGCTGTTGCTGAACTCGCGTACGCCTAATCTGATGGACGGCGATCTGCGCGCGATGTTGGGATCGACGCGCATTGGCGCCGAACGCATCTGTGAATTGGCCGAGGAGCTGGGCGCCGAAAGCGAAGCTTATTTCGCGGGCATTCTCGACATTGGTGAGCGTCGAATGCGCGCGGAAATCGCGGCGTTGCCCGACGGGAGCCATCAAGGCGAAGACCTGACCGACAACGATTGCTTCGAGACCTGCGATAATGTCATTCGCGTCGCCGCCACCGTCGCCGGCGATCACCTGACCATCGATTTCACCGGCACCGATCCGCAAATGAAGGGGTTTAAAAACTCGTCGATCGCAAACACCTACTCCGCGGTTTGTACCGCGCTCGCATCGTTCCTGTCGCCGGATCTGCCGGGCAACGAAGGCACCTTCCGCCCGGTCGATATCATTGCACCGGAGGGCACGCTGGTGAATCCGCGGTCACCGGCGCCGACCACGATGAACACCATTATCGTTGCGACCGAGATCATCCATGCGATCTGGAAGGCGCTTGGCCAGTTCGATCCAGAGCGGAGTTGCGCCGGCTGGGGCAAGAACTCGGTGCCCACCATGGCGGGACGCGACGACAACGACATGCCGTTCGTGATGTATCACTGGGCCGGAGCGGTTGGGGCGGGGGCGGTTGACGGGCGCGACGGATTCAACGCTTCCGGCGGATTGATTAGTCTCGGCGCGCTCCATCTGCCCGACCTTGAACTTTATGAGCAAGCCTATCCGGTGCGTTTCATTCGGCAAGAGTTCCGCGCCGACGGCGGTGGGCCGGGCCGATACCGCGGCGGCACCGGCATCGACTATGCCGTCGAAGTTGATAAATCCGCGACCCTGTCACTAAGAGGCGAGGGGCTCAACAACCTCTCCAGTTTCGGCGTCGCGGGCGGCGAGGCCGGTCTGGCCGGTCTGATGCGCATCGGCTTTGCCGACGGCGAAGAGGTTTTTCCGCCTAAATACGGAATTTTGCCAGTTGAGCCCATGGTGCTCGAACTTCAGGCCGCGGGCGGCGGAGGGTGGGGCGATCCGCTGGACCGTGATCCGGACCTCGTATTACGCGACGTCCGGGATGGGACCGTCGGCCGGGCGGCCGCCAAGGAGATTTATGGCGTGGTGTTGGGCGACGACGGGCGAATCCTCGATGCGGAGGGCACAAGAAAGCTTCGCGCGACACTTACCAAAACGTGTGCATCTACTTCTTAAAAACAATTAAAGTGATTTATTCGAACAATATCATAAATGACCGATATTGCGTATTTTATTGCGAAAATAATGGTTGTTGATACCATTGCTGTTCATGTTTCGATCTAACTAATTCGTATATGCCTAAAAAATGGGTTATCGTATGGTCGATATGTTCGTCGGACGGGTGGAATGTCCCAGGAGGCTGGCATGGCCGATACCACACTGATCACGATTCTGTGCCCCGATCGCACCGGTCTGGTTACGGCTGTGGCTGGCTATCTGTTCGAGTCCGGCGTCAATCTCGGTGATACTGATTTCGCGGTTCTCGGCGGCGGCGCGGAGTTTTCCTCGGTCTGCGAGTTGCCCGAAGGAGTTTCCGTGGAGGCCATCGAGTCGGGCCTGAGCGCACTCGACGAACTCGACGGCGCGGAGATCGCCGTCCGGCCCTTCACTTACGGCGCGCGGCATGGCCCGGCCGGACAGCCGACACACAGGCTGTCCGTCACCGGCGGCGATCAGCCTGGTCTGGTGGCGCGATTATGCGAGGCGTTCATCGCATTCGACGCCAATATCGTATCGCTCAACGCCGGCGCCTCGGTGGGCTCCGGCGACACACGCTATGCAATTCGCGTGGAGGTCGCGATTCCGCCTTCCGCCGTCGACGCTTGTTTGGCGACCATCGCGAACACGGCCGGCAGCCTGCGACTGCAATGTCATTGGGAAAATGTGTGAAACGGATCGGGGCCGGCCCAATTGGACCGGCCCCGTCTGAATTGGCTCCCCGGGCCGGACTCGAACCAGCGACATGGTGGTTAACAGCCACCCGCTCTACCAACTGAGCTACCGGGGATCGGTATCCCTCGCCACGTCATATAGCAACCGGGTCGCGGTTTAACCAGTCTCCTGCGGTACTATTGCTGTTTGCTTGGCTATTCCGCCGCGCGTAACAGGGGCGGCGGTGGCCTTGCCGACGCCGACTTACCCTTGAGAAAGCGGAGCGCCGGCCGTGGCCGCGGTCCGTATTGGCGTCCTGACGACATAGCACTCGACGGACTCTGATTTCAGCGTTTCGCACAGGGCCGACGCGGTATCGGGGTCGGCGAAGGCGTTCGTGCGAAGACGGAACATGTCGCCGCGCGGGTCGCCAATATCCGCCTGGTGCACCGCGACGTCGAGCCGCTCGAGTAATTCGGGGTTTTCGTTCTTCAGGATTTCCCAGCCCAGCGCCGCGCGCGCTCCGCTCAGGAAGGCGGCGAGCTGTATGCGGTACCCGACATCGGGTGCGTCCATGGGCTGGGCTGCATCGACCGTCTGGCGCGGCTTTGCGGGTGACGCCATGCGGGATGCGACCGCCGTAGAGGGTTGGGTTTCAACCACCAGGCAGTCCATCCCGCGTTGCGCGAGGTCGGCGCAGAGGGTGGTTGCGTCGGCGCGGTCCGTGACGGTTTCGGTGCGCAGCCGATAGAGGCCGCCGGGTTGGGGCGTCTTGACGTAATGACCCAAACCGTCGAACGCCCGTGGCGCGGCTTCGGTGAGCAACGCCCAGGCGCGCTTGGCGCCGTCGGCCGCCCGGAAGGCGCCGAGCTGCACGGTGTAGACGGCGGTCTGGATCTCAGCCTCAATCTCAGTCTCAGCCTGGGTTTCGGGCTGCGCCGTTACGGCGGGCGTTACCTGTGCCGGCGCCGTCACGGGAAGTTTCATGATTTCCGGATCGGTGGGCAGTTCCTCGATCCGGGATTCCGGCGCGATCATGGTTTTACGGGCGTCGTCTTCCGCGCTCTCGGGCTCGGCCGCGAGCGGCGCCACCGCCGACGCGGGCGCGACAGGCGCCTGTTCCGGCGTGCGTGATACCTCTTCCGGGGCGCTCGGAACCACGAGGGAAACCGGGGCCTTGGCCGATGCCGCGACCTGTGTCGCCGGCGTCTCCGGTCCCTGGGCCGCTGGTTCGATATTATTCAGCGCGTGCGGGGTTTCCGCATCGGGCGCCGTATAGGCCAGCGCCGGCGTTTGGTTCCGTTCCTCCGTCGGGGCCGCGTCCGCCAAGACCGGCCCGAGAATTTCGAGAGCTTCGTCCACGCTGTCGGAAAACGTCAGTGAGCGGTCGAGATTGGCGCTTAATGGCAAATCGTCGGGAGCGATCAGCAAACCTGCCCGGAATTGGTCCTGGGCGTCAACGTGCCGCGCCGTCATTTCGTACGCCATCCCGAGCTCGTTATGGATCTCGGCGTGGGGGTTCCGCACGGCGGCCATCTCGAGGTGCGGAATGGCCTTCTCCGGCGCGCTCAGGGCCATTAATTCGCGGCCCAGCTCGCGATGGGCGACGATGTTGTCGCGATCCGTGTCGAGGACCGCGCGATAGGCGTCGGCGGCGGCGGCGTGGTCGCCGATCGCGCGCGAGGCGCGGGCCAGGCCGAGAGCCGGCGCGATATTGTCAGGCGCGAGATTGTGGGCGCGAAGATACATCCGCGCCGCGGTGGCGTAGTTGCCGGCCGCGGCGGCCGTGTCCGCAACGCGGGCAAGCACCGACGCGAGCGCGAAATCGTCGCTCTTCTTTGTCTCGGCGGGGGCGGTGGCCGTATTTTGACTATTGCCGGGCGCCAGGGAAAGCGAGTCCGCGGCGCAGCCGGCCAGCAGCGTCAACGATACCGCGGCGCCGATGGCGCGCAAACTGGAGGAAGGGAAACTTGTTGTCATATGAGTATGCCGACCACATCGCCCGCAAGGAGCGGAAAAATTTTGAAATCGCGCAATGATAACCAAAACGTCTTTAACAACCAGTGAATCGCGGCCGCGAAAACGAGTTGGAAATCGGAATTCGGAATGGGGACGACGGCCCGGCGAGAGGGGCTGAATGCCGCGGAAATGAACGGTTTCCATTTGTCCCGGCGCTTCACGGCGCCGAATATATTAATTTAAAATACTAGATAAATAGGATAACTAATTCTTATTTAATGATTTAATAACTTAAGGCGATAGATCGGAAGGTCTTTTGCGGTGAGGCCCGAACGCGATCTAAACGTACAGCCCTCGTTTTGAACGCCCCTCGGAAAGAACTGCAAAAACTATTTTTGTTCAATGGGTTGCGAGACATGTTCCGGTGAACGTAATTGAGAATTTTGGCGGGACTGATTGTTTGGCCAGCTATTGGTTAATGTAAATTAACCTTAACATCCGTTAACCATTTGATAAAAAGGCTTTTTTCACATGAAACAATTGCGGTGGACGGCTTTGCCCGCAAACAATGACGGGGCCGGCCCAATTGGGTCGGCCCCGTCTGAATTGGCTCCCCGGGCCGGACTCGAACCAGCGACATGGTGGTTAACAGCCACCCGCTCTACCAACTGAGCTACCGAGGATCGGTGCGGCGCTATATAGCAGACCCCGTTGCCGCTTGCCAGAGCGCGTGCATACACAGAGCGCGTTCATTCCAGAGCGGCGTCATTCAGGTGATTCAGGACATGATCGATCAATGCCGGTGCGTCGGCCGCGTGCGCGCCATGGAACCAGGAATTGCCGGGTGCGAGTCGCACATTGGGTCCGCGCTGACAAAGCCCCAGGCATTGGATCGTGGCGAGTTCGATATCGAGCCCGCGCGCCGCGATCTCGGCGGCCAACGCTTCGTGGAGGGCGTCGCCACCGCGTGGACCGCAGCTTACCGAAATGCCGTTATCGGGGCGGATATTGACGCAGACGGTCAGGGTTACGTGGCCCTTAACCCCGGCCGGCATCGGCCGCAGCCGCACCGTCATGGGGCGCGCCAGATCGCGGGCCTGGTATCCCGACATCAGTCGATCATGACGTCGTGACGTCTCGGCGTCACGACGTCAGTTCGCCGCGGCGGCCGTGGGCCGTTCCAACGCGCCGTTTTCGCATTCCCGCCAGAAATTGCCCCAATGGGTCAGGTAGGTGTCGATGCACCAAAACATCTTTTCCTGAAGGTCGGCGGTGGTCGCGTATTCGAGCACCATCTTGAAGCCGGTCTCGCCGTGGTCCTTGTCGCCTTCGATGTGGACGATCCAGGATTCCTGATCCTCGTCGGCGACGCCGTAATGGTCGCGCAGCCCGTCCGAGATCATCTCGCACATCTCGGGTGCGTGGGACTCGCTGGCGACGCCTGAATTGCCCAACGCGATGGGGATGGGCATTTCGCGCGCGACCTTGAATCTGTAGGCCACCATGTCCATTACGCAGGCCGGAATAGGGTGCGCCTCGACCTCTTCCTCGGTAAGCCCGGTGAAGCGCGTGGCGAACTCCATCGCCAGCATGTCGTGACCGGAGGAGCCGCAGCGCAGTTCGGTGTCCTCGTCGATCAGCGTATCCATGATGGCGCGGCGCAGCTTGCGGTCTTCGCAGCGCGAATGGATGGTCGACAGCACCTGCGGCGTCGCCTTGGTGAAATGATAGAACAGCACCCCCAGATAGCCGATCTGGTCCGGGCTGGCCGTACCGGCCCGGATCGCCTTGACCATCGGATAATCGGAATGCCGCCGCCCCGCGATCCTGTTCTCGATCTCGGAGAGGAACCCGTCTTGTGAAAGCGCTTCCGCCATCGTCGTCTCCCATCTTGATTCCGGCCTATTCTATCCCCTCACACATCGCGCCGGAAGCGTTTCGCGTGCTATAGTGGCGCCGGTTTCACCCTGGGGAGAGACGTCATGGCGGGCATCGGCGACGCGGCGACACTGGAAGAGCTCTATGGCGAGCTCGACAGGATGGACATGATGGCGGGCTGGACCGACTACGACCGCCCCATTCTCTATCCCGAACCCACCACGCCGTTCCAACCGATGCATTGGCGCTATGACGACTGCCGACGGGGGCTCGACGCCGCCGGACGGCTGGTCAATACGGACCTCGCCGAGCGCCGCAATTTCGTGATGCGGAACCCCGTGGAGGGCAATCAGTTCGCCACCACCCGCACCCTGGTCAGCGCCTATCAGATGATCCTGCCGGGCGAGAAGGCGCGCTCACACCGTCACGCGCCGCATGCCCTTCGCGTGATCCTCGATTCCGAGGGCGGGTTCTCGACCGTCGACGGCGAAAAGACGCCAATGGAGACCGGCGATATCGTCCTGACGCCAGGCTGGAGCTGGCACGGCCACGGCCATGACGGCGACCGCGCCGCATACTGGTTCGACGGTCTCGACGTGCCGCTCAACCATATGCTGGAGCCGATGTTCTTCGAGCCCCATCCGGACGGTTTCGAGGACGTCGACACCCTGACCGAGACCTCGCCCTACCGGTTTACCTGGGATGGGACGCAGAAGGCCCTGGAAACCGCCAAATCAGACGACGAGGGCTATTACGGACCGCGTATCATGCTCGATGCGCCGTCGATGCCCACCACCGGTCTCTACGTGCATCGCTGGGAGGCGGGCGTCATGACGCGTCGCTACCGTTGCGCCGCCAACAACCTTTTCGTGGTGATGCAGGGCGAGGGCACATCGGTGATTGGCGACCGGGAATTCGACTGGCGTCGTGGCGACACCGTCGCCGCCCCCATCTGGAACTGGATCGAGCACAAGGCCAGCAAGGACACGGTGATGTTTTCCATGACCGACGAGCCGCTGATGCGCTTCGCCAGCTACTTCCGCTTCGAGGGCGCCGAATAGGCTCGCTTAGCGTGGCAGGACGCGCACCTGCGCATGGCGCGCCAGAGGCAGGAACAGTATCAGCCCGACCGCGCTGAAAGCCGCCATTTCGGCCATCATCGGCAGCGCCGTGTTGTCGAATAGAACCCCCGCCACGTAGACCGCCCCCGCCGCCGCCACGGTCTGGAAGAGACTGATCAGGGAAGACGCGGCGCCGG
>CAZPMO010000005.1:30597-63014 GCA_964587515.1 uncultured Rhodospirillaceae bacterium
CGGCCATCTCCGGGAACGGCGCGATCCCGGCCGACGTGGCCGGCGGAATAATCAGTCCAATCCCCACCATCACGACGAAGCCGGGTGTGATCACCGCCGCGACGTGGGTGATCCCGGCCCACGCCAGCACCGTTCCGACGACGGAGGCCGCCAGACATATCAACCCGCCGGCGGCGACCAGGCGAAGCGGCGCATGACGCCCGGCGAGGCGTCCCGCCGCCAGCGAGCCGAACGCGAAGCCCGAAAGCGAGATCGCGAACAGGATACCGGCGGGACCGGCCGACAGCCCCAGCGCCTCGATCAGGACGAACACCGCCCCGACCAGCCACACGAACATGCCGGCATAGAAGGCCGTATTGCAGCAGGTGAGGATCATGAAGGTGGGGCGCGCGAGCAGCGCCGAGAAATTTCGGAAGGCGCGCCCGAGCGTCGCGTCCACGGTGCCGAGCGGCGCGGTCTCGGGGAGGACGCGCCAGATCAGGAGGACGCAGGTCGCGCTGTAGGCGGCGGCGAAGACGAATACCGCCCGCCAGCCAAACCCTTCGACCAGCCCGCCACCGATGACCGGGGCCGCGATCGCCACCACGCCGAACAGCGACATGATATAGCTCAGCACCGGGCCCGAGCGCTCCGGGCCATAAACATCGCGCATCACGGCGCGGGCCAGCGCCGGACCCGCGCCCGATCCCATCCCCTGAAGTGCTCGCGCCAGTATCAGGATCTCAAGAGTTTCCGCGATCGCGCACATGAGGCTCGCGAGAACGAACAATGACGCCGTCACCAGCAAGACCGGCCGTCGGCCATAGCGGTCCGACAGGGGCCCGTATATGAGTTGCACCGACGCGAAGGCAATCAGATAGGCGCTCATTGCGAGCTGAATGCCCGCCGGATCGGCGCCTAGCGCGACGCGCGCCGAGGGAAGGGCCACGAAGATCAGATCGTTCGCCATCACCGGCAGCGCGATCAGCAATGTCAGGATCGCACCCAGCAGGACAGGGTGAATTCCTAATCGCGAAGGGTCGTTCATCCGCCCCCGCGTCGGTCGATGAACCGGTTCTGTTTCACCTGACCGGCGAATTCCACTTCCAGGGTTCCGGGTTCCAGAACGACTATTTCGGGCCGGAGTTCGAAGCTGTTTCGGATATCAGTCGCCAGCGTCTCGGTAAGCGTATCACCCGAGGCGTGAGCAGCCATTTCCACCGAGACTTGCAGCGCATCCATGGTTTCGGTCTCGACCGCCTCGATCTTGAAATCGCTGATCGCGGTCTGACGGTGCATGAAGTCCTCGATGTCGGCCTGGTTGACGTTGATGCCGCGCACCTTGAAGAATCCCGAGGTGCGCGCGGCATGGACGATCAGCGGGAATACCCCGAGCGGCCCGTCGGTCGCGCCCACGCCCCGGTAGGTCACGTAGTCGCCGGTGTCCCAGCGCAGAAATGGCGTGATGAGGTTGTTCCACAGTGGCGTCATGACGAGGATGCCGGTCTCGCCCTCGGCCACCGGCTCGCCGGTCGCCTCGTCGACCACTTCGGTGTGGAACAGATCGGTGAAGAAATGAAGCCCGTCATGGGCCTCGGATTCGCTGCCCATGGCGGAGCCCTCGGTGCAGCCGAACTGGTCGTAAAGCTCGGCGCCCCACAGACGCTCGATGCGCTCGCGTTTGCCGGGCGAGACGGGATCGGCGGCGGTCAGGAACTTGGTGACCGAGGATCCCGCGAGATCGAAGCCGATACGCTCGGCATGCTGGGCGAGTTGCAAACCGTAGCTTGCCATCCCGGCCCAGACGGTGGGTTTCAGGGTGTGGATGAGTTCGAGCTGTAGTTCGGACGGCGTATTGTTGCCCGCGCCGCACCATACGGTGCCGATGCCGAGCTCTTCGGCGGCGCGGGCATAGAGGTGCCCGACCGGATGAATGCCCAGCGGAAACGAGATATGGGCCATGTCGTCGGGGCCGCATCCGGCGGCTTGCCACAGCCGGCGAAAGCCTTCCAAGGCGTAGTGCAGATCCTCGCCGGAACGGGGGTAGAACAGCGGTCGTCCGGTGGCCCCGCCGGAGCGCCAGTATTCGACAATATCGCCGCGCTGACCGATGCAGAAATCTTCAAGGAAGGTATCGGCCGGCAGTTCGCGAAGCTCGTCCTTGGTGAGGATCGGGATCTTGAGCCACTCCTCGGGCTCGTGGATGCGGGAGAGATCCAGGTGATCGAGCCGGCCCTTGAAGAAGCGTGACCGACGCGCGCGCTCGACCGCGACCGGCAGGCGCGCGCGATGGATGGCGTCGATCTCGGCCCGCGACCGGGGCGGGAAGGGGGCGTCGGCGAGGCTCATGGCTCACATGTTCCCGGTTCGTTCGTCAGGGCCGGACTTCGACATAGTTGATGATTTTCTTCACGCCGTCGGTCTTGCGTGTCGCGGACAGCGTCTTCTTCAGCTCCTCGGTGGAGCGCGCGCGACCGATCAGATAGACCGTCGCCAAGGTATCGACCGCGACCCGAAAATTGACATCCGCCACGCCGCGAGTTCCGACCAGGCTGAGGCCGACCTTGGTGTCGAGCACGAGAGTGTCCGACCAATTCATCAGCTTTTTTTCGTTTTTCTTTTGGTTTGCTTCGCTCATATATGTAACATGCCAGTATAAACGTTTGATATTACTAATTTTTTTTACTTCGGATCGGAATTTATCATAGAGCTTTTTGTCATCGAACATCCCGGTGATGAGCAGGCGCTGTTCATATATCTCGGTCGAGGCCTTGATGGTGCCGAGGTCGGCCATGATACCGTTGACCGCCAGGACGATCTTATTGTCCTCGTAAATATCCGCCGTTTTCCGCGCTTCGATCGCCCGGTCAATGAGCGTTTTGGGCGAAGTTATGATGTCGAGCAGTTGCGCCTGAACGTTGGCGGGGGAGACGGCGAATAAAACGAGAACAGCCGCGCCGCGAACGTAAAATGAAGTCGTCATCCCAATCCCTTTCAAAGCTCGGCGACATACTTCGCCGCGAATCCAGACCACCTTTTTAATGATCCTGCGACGACCGCGCTAGATCATTCCTTGCGCCAGACCGTGGCGAGCCAGGGTTGCTGATCGCGCGGTTTTCCGGCCGGCCGATAATAATGGTGAATTTCGGTGAACCCCGCCGCCGTGACGAATTGACGCCATGACGCCAGATCGTGAAAGACGCCGTAGCGCTCGCCGTTCATGCCCTCGACATTGTCGCCGCGCGGGTTCGACGCGAACAGCACGCCGCGCGGCTTCAGTGTCGCATGAAGCTCGCCCAGCACGCGCGGCAATTCGGCGCGCGGCACATGGAACAGCGAAGCATTGGCGAAGATGCCGTCGAAGCGCGCCGGCGGCAGGTCGAGCGCGATGAAATCCTGATGCAGTACCTCGCAGCCGGTCTCGGCGCGGGCCAGCCCGACCATGCCCGCCGCGCCCTCGAGCCCGACCGCCTCGTGGCCCAGCGTGGTGAAGTAGGCAAGATCGCGTCCCGGCCCGCAGCCGAAATCGAGGATCGTATGGGGCCCGTCTCCCTCGATGGCGTCGAGCAGCGCCCGGGTGTTCTGGCTGACATCATGATCGCGGGTGCCGTCGCGGAACGAGCGCGCGGCGCGGCTGTAATCTTCAAGGGTGCGGGCGGTCAACCGCGCGGCGTCGTCGGCGCTTCCATCGCCGCGCCGCCGCTCGGAGTCCGTCACGAAAGGCTGCCGAGTTCCGACGCGCGATCGCGCAGCACGAATTTCTGAATCTTGCCGGTCGAGGTTTTGGGCAGCGCGCCGAAGATCACCGATCGCGGCGCCTTGAAGTGGGCGAGATTGTCGCGACAGAACGCGATGATATCGTCCTCGCTCGCTTGCGCGCCCTCTTTCAGGGTCACGAAGGCGCACGGCGTCTCGCCCCATCTTTCGTCGGGCCGCGCCGCGACGGCGGCTTCGAGCACCGCCGGGTGACGGTAGAGCACGTCCTCGATCTCGATGGACGAGATGTTCTCGCCGCCCGAGATGATGATGTCCTTGGAGCGGTCCTTAAGCTCCACATAGCCGTCCGGGTGGCACACGCCGAGATCGCCGGAATGGAACCATCCGCCCGCGAAGGCGTCCTCGGTGGCGGTCGGATTCTTGAGATAGCCCTTCATCACGATATTGCCGCGATGCATGATCTCGCCCATGGTCTCGCCGTCACGGGGCACCGGCTCCAGCGTGTCCGGGTTGGCCACCATAATGCCTTCCTGCACCGCATAGGCGACACCCTGGCGCGCTTTTAAGGCGGCGCGTTCGGTCACCGGGCGCGCGTTCCAGTCGTCGTGCCAGGCGCAGACCGTGTCGGGGCCATAGGTCTCGGTCAGGCCATAGACATGGGTGATGTGAAATCCGTCGCCTTCCATCGCCTCGATCACGGCGGCCGGCGGCGAGGCGCCGGCGGTCATCACCTCGACGGTGCGCGGCACGTCGCGGCGTTGGTCGGCGGGGGCGTTGGCCAGCATGTTGAGGACGATCGGCGCACCGCAGAAATGGCTGACGCGGTGGTCGGCGATGGCGTCGAAGATGGGTTTGGCCTCGACCCGCCTCAGGCACACATGCGTGCCGCCCAGCGCGGTGATCGTCCATGGAAAGCACCAGCCGTTGCAGTGAAACATCGGCAGAGTCCACAGATAGACCGGATGCGGCGGGATCGCCTGGGCCATCATGTTGCCGATGGCGTTGAGATAGGCGCCGCGATGGTGATAGACGACGCCCTTGGGATTGCCCGTGGTGCCCGATGTGTAGTTGAGGGCGAGCGAATCCCACTCGTCCCCGGGGCCGCTCCAGGCGAATTCCGGGTCGCCGCCGGCAATGAAACTTTCGTAATCTGTCTCGCCGATAAGCTCGCCGCCCTCGGCCAACGCGTCGTCGATGTCGACGACCAGCGGCCGTGGACCGTCCAACAAGTCGAGCGCTTCGGCGATCACGCCGGAAAATTCCCGGTCGGTCAGCAGCACCTTGGCCTCGCCATGGCCCAGGATGAAGGCGACGATCGCGGCGTCGAGCCGGATGTTGATGGCGTTCAGCACCGCGCCGGCCATGGGCACGCCGAAATGGGCTTCCAGCATCGCCGGCGTATTCGGCGACATGATGGCCACCGCGTCGCCCTTGCCGATGCCGCGCGCGGCCAGCGCGCTCGCCAGCCGGCGGCAGCGGGCGTAAGTCTCGGCCCAGTCGTGTCGTATGTCGCCGTGGATCACGGAGGGCTGATCGGGAAAGACCGCCGCGGTGCGCGCGATGAAACTCAGCGGCGTCAGCTGCACATGGTTCGCATCGTTACGTTCGAGGCCGGTCTCGAATGGGTCAGCCATTGTATCAATCCCTGAAATCGGTTTATCGAAGCATACGTCGAACGCGATGACACGAAAAGACGATGCATGTCTCAGTTCGGGGGCGTTGGCGTTTGCCGATGGAGCACGTACCAGCCGCTGGCGAATATGATCGCGGCGCCGATCCAGATCCAGGCCTCGGCCACTTCACCGAACAGCATATAGGCGAGCAATGCAGCGAACGGCAATCTCAGGAAATCAAACGGAATGACCGCGCTGGCCTCGGCCGCCGCAAAGGTGCGGGCCTGGCAGTAGACGGCCGCGACGGTGAAGAAGCCGACCGAGAAAAGCGCGGGCGCGTCGCTCCAGGCCGGTTGTGTCCACTGAAAGAAGGCCGGCGCCGCGCTGAGCGGCAACAGCAGCGCGTGTATGTAAAAGACGACACGGCGCGCGTCCTCGGTGCGGGTCAGCGATTTCACCGATATCCATTCACCGGCGAAGCCCATGGAGGAGACCACCATCGCCAGCGTCGCGAGATTGACCTCGGAAAAGCCCGGGCGGATGATCACCAGCGCGCCGGCGAAACCGGCGACGGTGGCGAGCCAACGGGTGACGCCGACGACTTCGCGCAGGATTGCGGCGGCGGCCAGCATGGCGAATATCGGGGTCAGGAACATGATCGCCGTGACCTCGGTCAACGGCGCGTGCGCGACGGCATATATGCTGGCCATGATGCCGACATAGGTGAACAGCGCCCGGCCCAAATGCATGGCGACGCGTTTTGTTTTCAGGGGCCCGACGCCGCCGCGCAATACGAAAGGCGCGATCAGCGCCAGACCCACCAGCGTCCGGAAGAACAGGATTTCGAAGGCGTCGAAATTTTCCGACAACACGCGCACGCTCGCGAACATCGCGGCGAAACAGAACGCCGTCAGCGCCATCCACAGGGCGCCGCGAACATTGGCCGATAGCGCGCCGGTACTGTTCATGGGGGTGCTTTATACACCGAGGCGCCGGCGAAGGTCGCCTCGCGGAAACGGAAATATGAAATGGAGGCCCGGAGCGGATTCGAACCGCTGTAAACGGATTTGCAATCCGCTGGATAGCCACTCTCCCACCGGGCCTCGATGGGACGTTAACCGAACGTTAACCGGTTCGCTGGTCCTACTATCATAGGAGGGGGCGCAAAACCACATCCACGGTCGCGCGCGCCTTCATCGATGGAATTAAATTGCGCTGGCCTCGTTGTATTCTGGAATGCTAATCATTGGAGACCAAATGGTTACGCGACGGACTTGTCGCGCGCCGCTATCGCAATCGGGGGAATTCGGGAAACAATGAGCAATTTTGCCGCCGCCCGGCGACACATGGTTGATTCCCAAATTCGCACCAATCGGGTCACCGATCCCTTGGTGATCGGCGCGGTCGAAGAAATTCCGCGCGAGCGATTCGTCGACAAGACGCTCGAGGGCGTTGCTTATCTGGACGAAGACCTGCCGATCGCGCCCGGCCGAAACCTGATGGAGCCGATGGTATTCTCGCGCCTCGCGCAGGCGCTCGAGATCGGTTCCGATGACGTGGTGCTTGATGTCGGGTGCGCCAACGGTTATTCCAGCGCGGTTCTTGCCCGGCTTGCCTCGACCGTGGTGGCGCTCGAAACCGACTCGGGCCTGGCGGCGCGCGCTTCGGCCACATTATTGGAACTTGGGATCGACAATGTGGTGGTCGTCGAGGGTCCCCTCGCCGACGGGCACGCGGCTCAAGCGCCTTACGATGCTATTCTGGTAGGCGGAATGGTATCGGAAGTGCCGCGAGCGCTTCAGGATCAGATCGCCGAGGGTGGCCGGCTGTGCGCCGTAATCGGCGCCGATCGCGGCCCCGGTCGGGCGACGCTGATGGTGAAACGCGGCGGAATCATTTCGCGGCGGACGATATTCGATGCGGCGGTGCCGGCGCTGCCTGGCTTCGAGACCGAACCAGGCTTTGTTTTTTGATTATTCGATTGTGGGGCGGCGTACGAAATGCGATTTCGTCGACCGGGAGATAAAGTGAGTACTGTAATGCACGACTGTCTTCGGTTTCGCGGCGCGCTCGCCGGTTTCGTCACGATTGCCTCCCTGTTGGGGAGCGGCGCGGGTGTCGGCGCCCAGACGCTCGAAGATGCGCTGGTTCAGGCCTATCAGAATAATCCGACCTTGCTGGCCGAACGCGCGCGGTTGCGCTCGACCGATGAAGGCGTCGCCGAAGCGCTTTCGGATTGGCGGCCCACGGTTACGGTGTCCGGCGACATCGCCAAGGAACGGCAGGAGACCACGGGCTCGACCAGCAACGGCGTGATCAACCGGGAACCGAGCACCATTGCGTTCGAGGTCACCCAGAGCCTTTATCGCGGCGGCCGCACGGTTGCGGCGACGGAAGAGGCGGAACATTTGGTGCGGGCCGACAGGGCGCGGTTGGCGGGCGCGGAACAAACGGTTTTGTTGGCCGCGGCGACGGCTTATGTCGACACGGTCCGGGATGCGGCCGTGCTGGAGTTGACGCGCAACAACGAAAGCGTTCTGACCCGACAGCTTGAAGCGACCCGTGACCGATTTCGGGTTGGCGAGGTCACCCGCACGGACGTGGCGCAGGCTGAATCGCGCCTCGCGCGCGCCAAGGCCGATCGCGTCGGGGCCGAAGGCGATCTGGTCGCCTCGCGCGCGGAATATCAGAACAATGTCGGCGTCGCGCCGGGCAAGCTGAAACCCGCCTCGCCGCTTGGCGCTCTTCCCGAGAGCAGCGACGATGCCGCGAACCTCGCGCGGACCAGAAATTACGACGTCGTTCAAGCAGACTATACCGAGCGCGCCTCTAAAAGCGGTGTGCGTGAGATCGTCGGCGAACTGATGCCACTGGTGACGTTGACCGCTGATCTTTCCGAACGCCGCAATTCCGTACGCGATGGCAGCGAGATCGATGAAGCGTCTTTGACGGCGCGGGTGTCCATCCCGCTCTATCAGTCCGGATCGGTTTCGTCGCGGGTGCGGGGCGCCAAGCAGACCGCGGCGCGGCGCCGCAATGAACGCAATCAGGCGGTGCGCGACGCGGTTGAGGAGGCCACGAGGTGGTGGGAAGCGTTGCAGACCTCGCGGGCCCAGATCGAGTCCTTCACCGCGGAAGTGCGGAGCACGAAGATCGCGCTCGAAGGGGTTGAGCAGGAGGCCCTGGTCGGCTCGCGAACCGTGCTCGACGTGCTCGACGCCAAGCAGGAACATCTGGATGCGCGCGTCAGTCTGGTGCGCGCCAAGCGCGACGAGATCGTGGCGACATTCCAGGTGCGCGCGACGGTGGGCTCGTTGACGGCTAAAAGTCTCGATTTACCCGTTACTTACTACGATCCGACCCGCCACTATGACAGCATCCGGAACAAATGGTTCGGGTTGCGGATCGAAGGGGAATAGTAAAGAAAGCTTCAACGGGAAGGCCAAACAGGGTTAATCTTTTCTTCAAAACGAAAAGGCATTTTATACCCTGAGAAGGAGTGTTCCCGCCGGAGCCGTCCGAACACTGGATTATGCTGGAATGAACGACCCGAAACCGACGCAAGAACCTTCGATGGAGGAAATCCTGGCCTCCATCCGTCGGATCATTTCCGAAGAGGATGGCGATGAAGCCGGCGGTGATGACGCTCAACTCGACGACGCCGCCGACGGCGGAGCCGACGTAGAAGCTGACATCGAGCCGGAAGTCGAGGTTGAGGCCGAGGCTGAAATCGAAATCGAGGCCGAAGCCGAGGCCGAAGTTGAGCCCGAGCCCGAACCCCAGATGGAAGCCGAGGCAGAGGCCGACGACGACGGATCCGTTGATCCCGTCGATGCCGCGCTTGAAGCCAATAACGACGATGTTCTCGATTTGACCGAAGAGGTGCAGGACGACGGCACTGTCGTCCCGTTGGATGCGGGCGCGGAAGAGCCCGGTGCGCCGCCGGTGGTTGTCGCCGTCGACATGGAAGATACGCCGCCCGCCTCCGATGACGGACTGGTGTCGCCGCCCATCGCGGCCACCACCACATCGACTTTCACGGATCTCGCCTCGGCGGTTGAAAGCGAACACCTGGCCCATGCCGCCGGCATTGGCGGACGCACGGTCGAGGATGTCGTGAAGGAAGTCGTCCGGCCGATCGTCAAGCGCTGGCTCGACGAAAACCTTCCCGAGCTGGTCGAACGCCTGGTCAGCCGCGAAATCGATCGCATGTCGCGCCGCGCCGAAGACCGGGTCGAGGATTGATCGGCGCGGTCCGACTTCTCGCTTGACGCGATCCCCGGTTGCGGGCTTATAACGCCGCCCGAACACACTTTCTGATCGGACCCATGGACAAGACCTACCGACCCTCCGAGGTCGAAGCCAGACTCTATGAACAGTGGGAAAAGGCGGGCGCCTTCGGCTGCGCCGATTCCCGTAATGGGGACGGCGTCGCCAACGCGGATCGTCGCGGCGCGAAGCCCTATACCATCGTGATCCCGCCGCCCAACGTCACCGGCAGCCTGCATATGGGCCACGCGCTCAACAATACCCTTCAGGATATCCTGACCCGCTTCCAGCGCATGTGCGGCCGCGACGCGTTGTGGCAGCCGGGCACCGACCATGCCGGTATCGCGACCCAGATGGTGGTCGAGCGTCAGCTCGCCGAGGACGGAAAGACCCGGCACGATCTCGGGCGCGATGGTTTCATCGAACGGGTGTGGGACTGGAAAGCGGAATCGGGCGGCGCCATCACCGGCCAGCTTCGCCGGCTCGGCGCCTCGTGCGATTGGTCGCGCGAACGGTTCACCATGGATGACGGGCTGTCGGCCGCGGTGCGTCGCGTCTTCGTCGCGCTGCACAAGGAAGGGCTGGTCTATCGCGACAAGCGGCTGGTCAATTGGGATCCCAAGCTGCACACCGCGATTTCCGATCTCGAGGTCGAACAGCGCGAGGTTGGCGGTCACCTCTGGCATTTCCGCTATCCGGTCGAGGGCATGGCCGGGCGATTCATTACCGTTGCGACGACGCGGCCGGAAACCATGCTGGGCGACACGGCGGTCGCCGTGCATCCCGACGATGATCGTTACCGCGACCTGGTCGGCAAAAAGGCGATCCTGCCGCTGGCCGAGCGTCCAATCCCCATCGTCGCCGACGAATATGCCGATCCGGAAAAAGGCTCGGGCGCGGTGAAGATCACCCCGGCGCACGATTTCAACGATTTCGAGGTCGGCCGCCGTCATGATTTGCCGTTGATCAGCATCTTCGACGTAAACGCCTGCCTCAACGACGACGTCCCGCAACGGTTCGCCGGGCTCGACCGCGACGAGGCGCGCAAACGCGTGCTCGCGGAGATGGAAGCGCTTGGTCTGCTGGACAAGGTCGAGGACAACCCGATGACGGTGCCCTATGGCGACCGCTCGGGGGTGGTGATCGAGCCCATGCTCACCGATCAGTGGTTCGTCGACGCCGCGACGCTCGCCAAGCCCGCCATCAAGGCGGTCGAGGACGGGCGCACCCGTTTCGTACCGCGCCAGTGGGAAAACACCTATTTCGAATGGATGCGCAATATCCAGCCCTGGTGCGTCTCGCGCCAGATCTGGTGGGGCCATCGCATTCCCGCCTGGTACGCGCCCGACGGAAAGATCTTCGTCGAGGAGACCGAGGAAGAGGCGCGGGCCGCGGCCGCGGCCCATTACGGCGAGGCGGTGGAGCTCGAACGCGACACCGACGTGCTCGATACCTGGTTTTCCTCCGCGCTGTGGCCGTTCTCGACGCTCGGCTGGCCGGACGAGACCGAGGCGCTGAAACGCTACTATCCGACCGACGTGCTGGTGACCGGCTTCGACATCATCTTCTTCTGGGTCGCCCGGATGATGATGATGGGTCTGCATTTCATGGGCGAGGCGCCGTTCCACACCGTCTATATCCATGCCCTGGTGCGCGACGAGCGCGGCCAGAAGATGTCGAAATCCAAGGGCAACGTGCTCGACCCGCTCGAACTGATCGACGAATACGGCGCCGATGCGCTGCGCTTTACCCTGACCGCGATGGCCGCCCAGGGGCGCGACATCAAGCTCTCGCCGGGGCGCATCGAGGGCTACCGCAACTTCGTCACCAAGATCTGGAACGCCGCGCGCTATGCGGAAATGAACGGCTGCGCGCCGGTCGCGGGGTTCGATCCCGCGAGCTGACCGTCGACCGCTGGATCGTCGGCGAGACCGCTGCCGCGGCGCGCGCCGCCGCCGAGGCCACCGACGAATATCGTTTCAATGAGGTAGCGCACGGGCTCTACCAGTTCACATGGCACACCTTCTGTGACTGGTATCTGGAATTCACAAAGCCGATCCTCGCCGGCGACGACGCGGACGCGGCGGCGGAAGTGCGCGCGACCACGTCGTGGGTGCTGGACTCCATCCTCCACATGCTGCACCCCATCATGCCGTTCGTGACCGAGGAGCTTTGGGCCGCCACCGCGCCCGGCGGCGGCGCGCGCGCCCATCTGCTGATCGACGGGCGCTGGCCCGATATCGATCCCGGGCTCGCCGACGCCGACGCGAAGGCGGAAATGGATTGGGTGGTGCGGATGATCTCGGAAATCCGCACGGTGCGGTCCGAGATGAACGTGCCGCCCGGCGCGAAGCTCGATCTGGTGATCAAGGACGGCCTCCCGGATACGCTCGGCCGACTCGACGCGCACCGCGAACTGCTTTTGCGGCTCGCCCGGCTCGACAGCGCGGCGGCGACGGACGGCGAAATCCCCAAGGGCTCGGTGCAGGCGGTGGTGGATGAGGCGACGCTGGCCCTGCCGCTCGGCGGCGTGATCGACGTTGACCAGGAAAAGGCGCGCCTCGCCAAGGACCTCCAGAAGGTCGAGGGCGAAATCGGCAAAATTCAAAAGAAGCTCGCCAACCCCGGTTTCCTCGCCAAGGCGCCCGAGGCCGTGGTCGAGGAACAGCGCGAACGCCAGGCCGATTACGAGACCTCGCGCGCCAAACTGGCCGAAGCCATGGACCGCCTCGCGGCACTGTAATTCGCCCGCCCCTCTAGGCATCCGGGGGCGAGGGAGCTATTTTCCGCTATAGATCACAAATCAGCCGTTCAGCGGAGCGCGATCCATGCCTCAGTATCGTTCGAGAACCTCGACCCACGGCCGCAACATGGCCGGCGCGCGCGGATTGTGGCGCGCCACCGGCATGACCGACGACGATTTCGGCAAGCCGATCATCGCCATCGCCAACTCCTTCACCCAGTTCGTCCCTGGCCATGTCCATCTGAAGGATCTCGGCCAGATGGTGGCGCGCGAGATCGAGGTGGCCGGCGGCGTCGCCAAGGAATTCAACACCATCGCCGTCGATGACGGCATCGCCATGGGCCATGACGGCATGCTGTATTCGCTGCCGTCGCGGGAAATCATCGCCGATTCGGTGGAATACATGGTCAACGCCCACTGCGCCGACGCGCTGGTCTGCATCTCCAACTGCGACAAGATCACGCCTGGTATGATGATGGCGACCATGCGCCTCAACATCCCGACCGTGATGGTCTCGGGCGGGCCGATGGAGGCGGGCAAGGTCGTGATCGACGGCGAGGAGCGCAAGATCGACCTGATCGACGCGATGATCGAGGCCGCCAACCCGGACAATTCCGACGAAGTGGCGTTGGCGTATGAACGCTCGGCTTGTCCCACCTGCGGCTCTTGCTCGGGCATGTTCACGGCGAATTCCATGAACTGCCTCGCCGAGGCTTTCGGTCTGGCGCTGCCCGGCAATGGCAGCATGCTGGCCACTCACGGTGATCGGCGTGACCTGTTCCTGCGCGCCGGCAGGCTCGCGGTCGAGCTTTGCCGTCGATGGTACGAGGAAGAAGATGCGACCGCCTTGCCTCGCGGCATCGCGACATTCGATGGTTTCGAGAACGCCATGACCCTCGATATCTCCATGGGCGGGTCGACCAACACGGTGCTGCATCTGCTGGCGATCGCCGCCGAAGGCGGGGTCGACTTCACCATGACCGATATCGACCGTTTGTCGCGCAAGGTTCCCAATCTGTGCAAGGTCGCCCCGGCGATCGCCAATGTTCACCTGGAGGACGTCCACCGCGCCGGCGGCATCATGGCGATCCTGGGCGAGCTGGAGCGCGGCGGGCTGATCCATGCGGACACCGCGACCGTCATGGGCGGGACCATGGGCGATGCCCTGAGCCAGTGGGACATCTCCCGCACCAATGATGAGGATGTCCGCAAATTCTATCTCGCCGCGCCCGGCGGCGTGCCGACCACCGAAGCGTTCAGCCAGTCCAAGCGCTACAACGCGCTCGATACCGACCGCGAGAGCGGCTGTATCCGTGACATCGCGCACGCTTATTCGGCCGATGGCGGCCTCGCGGTGCTGGCCGGCAACATCGCGCTCGACGGCTGCATCGTGAAGACAGCGGGCGTCGATGACTCGATCCTGAAGTTTTCCGGCCCGGCGGTGTTGTGCGAGAGTCAGGACGAGGCGGTCACGCGCATTCTCGCCGGCGAGATCAAGAAGGGCGATATCGTCGTGATCATCTATGAAGGTCCCAAGGGCGGGCCCGGCATGCAGGAAATGCTCTATCCCACCGCCTATCTGAAATCCATGGGGCTGGGCAAAGACTGCGCCCTGGTCACCGACGGCCGGTTCTCGGGCGGCACGTCGGGGCTTTCGATCGGCCACGTCTCACCGGAGGCCGCCGAAGGCGGAACCATTGGCCTGGTGGAGCCAGGCGACACCATCGAAATCGATATTCCCCAACGCACTATCAGGCTGGCGGTCGCCGATGAGGAAGTCACACGGCGGCGCGCGGCGATGGAGGCGCGGCCCGATGCGTGGCAGCCCGGCCCACGCGACCGCGTCGTCAGCGGCGCGCTCCGCGCCTATGCCGCGCTTACAACCTCAGCCGCGCGCGGTGCGGTGCGGGATGTCTCGGGGTCTACTGTATAAAGCCGGCGACTGCGGCGGCGACCTCGTCGGGCGCATCGAGATAGGCGAGATGCCCCGCGCCGGGGATGGTCTTGACCGTCGCCTCACCGGCGATCCCGGCGCTGAATTTTTCGGCATAACTCGGCGGCACGACCTTGTCCTTCTCGCCCCACAGCAACAGCGTCGGGGAATCGATGCGGTGCAGGCGACGCTCCAGCCCGGTCTTGCCCAACGGCCAGAAGGCGCGCGCCGAGGCTTCCAGCGCGCGAGTCTGGGCGATGGGCCATTCGGTGGAATTGGCGCCTTCGGGCATGGCGGTAAGCTCGGCCCAGCGGTCGGGGTTCTCGCACAATAAAGGGGCGAAATCGGGGCTCCTTTGGCTCCATGGATCGCCCATCGGCATGGTTTCGTCGTAGAGCCCCCAGGGCGCGATCAGCGCCAGCCGCGAGACCGAACCGGGCCAAACGGCGGCGATTTCGGCCGCGAACGAGCCGCCCGGCCCGGCGCCCATAAGAAGTGCGTCCGCGCCGGCGCCGCATTGGCCGATCAACTCGCGCGCCGCGAGGATCCAGTCCATGTGGGTATCCAGTTCGCGGTGGCCCTCCGCCCCGGGATAGCCGGGGAGCGACGGGACGACGACTTCGAAATTTTCTGCCAGCGCGTCCAGGAACGGGATCCATTTGGGCATGCCGCCATGCCCCGCCAGGAAGATGAGGGCGGGGCCGTCGCCCTTGCGCCAGACGCGGCACTGTTCGCCGTTCAGGTTGACGTAGTCGGTTGTGGGTTCGGTCAAGGCGTCCTCCCGGTTGCCACGGTGATTGTTGTTCGTCTTATTATTTCTGTGACGCGGTAGGACTAAGCCTCCGGCTATTCCGCCGCGATCCCTGCGCCCAGCGGCGCGCGCTCGGCCGCCGGCATGGGGTTGGGCCACCAGTGATCTTGCCAATCTTCCCAGATATCGGCGAGCTGCGGGATGACCTGCTCGGCATAGAGCTTGGAATTATAGTTGGCGAGGTCCTTGCTCATGTTCCCGAATTGTAAGAGGCACATGAGATGCCCGAAACGCAGATCGGTGATCGCGGTGCGCAACTGCTCGGCGACCTGGTCCGGCGTGCCGATGATCACGTAACCGTTCTCGAGGAAGGTGTCGAAATCGAGCGCGGATCCCGAACCGCCGGTGATCGCCGACCGGTTCTTCGCCGCGACCTGGCCGACCTGGCTCTCGATGCCGGCGCGCTGGGTGGCCTCGGTGGTGTAGCCCGGCGGCGCGGCGTAGCGCGGATCGACCCGCAGGCACCGGCCGTAGAAATATTCCGCCGGCTCCCTGTACAGCTCATAGGCTTCCTGCTCGGTCTCGGCGACGCCAACGAATTGCAGGAAGGCGGCGCGGTAGGGATTGGGTTCCTTGCCGAGCCGTTTCATCTCGTCCCAGAACCCGGCCATGGTCTGCTGGCCGGCCTTGTAACCGAAATAGGACAGGTAGGCGTAAACATAGTCGCGCTCGGCGCACCACTGCCAGGTCTCGACCGAGCCGCCGCCGGGAATCCAGATCGGCGGGTGAGGCTTCTGAATCGGGCGCGGCCAGACATTGACGTAGCGCTGTTGGTTGAAGCGGCCGTCGAAGGAGAACACATCCTCCTCGGTCCACGCGCGATACACCAGATCGTGCGCCTCGTAGTAGCGTTCGCGCAGCGTCGACGGGTTCTGGCCGTAGGCGTAGCAGGTGTCCATGGGCGTGCCGACCGGGAACCCGGCGATCAGCCGGCCGCCCGAGATGCAGTCGATCATGGCGAATTCCTCGGCCACCCGGGTCGGCGGATTATAGAGCGCGAGGCTGTTGCCCATGACGCAGATCATGGTGTCGGGGTTGGCGCTTCGGGCCAGCGAGGTGGCGATCAGGTTGGGCGACGGCATCAGCCCGTAGCCGTTGGAGTGGTGCTCGTTGCAGCAGATCGCGTCGAAGCCCACCTCGGCGGCGTACTCCATCTCGTCCATGAAATCGTTGTACATGTGATGGGCGCGCGCCGGATCGAACAGCTTCGAATCGATATCGATCCAAATCGAGGGGTGCTTGTCGCGGAAATCCTCGGGCAGGTCGGTATAGGGCATCAGGTGGAACCACAGATGCTTCATGGCGCGGCGCTCCAAATGGCGAATAATATCCAGCCATTATCGTCGGACCGGCCACCCGCCGTCCAGTATCGGTTTGCACGCGCCGATAGACACTCCGGATCACGCGGCGTACCATTTGCGCGAGTGTCCAACGCGAAGGAGGCGGCCGGTCGCCGGCCGTGACGCCATGCCCATTGACATGCACGCCCACTGGATTCCCGCGGCCATGTCGGACGCGCTGCGCGCCCGCAACACGCCGCCTTTGGTCGAACGCCGCGATGACGGCAACGAATGGATCGTCTGGACCACCGGCGGGTTTCCGCTGGAGGAAGGGTTCGACGACATCGACGGCCGCATCAAGGCAATGGACAAGTTCGGCATCGCGCGCGGCGTGCTGTCGCTCACCACGGTGTTTGGCGTCGAATGCCTGCCGCTCGACGAAGCGGTGCCGCTGGTGCGAATGTTCAACGATTCGGTGTCGGAGATGTACGTCGCCCATCCGGACCGTTTCACCGGGCTGGCGGCGCTGCCGATGGCCGATCTCGATGTCGCGGCCGAGGAGCTGGAACGCGCGCTGGCGTTGCCTGGCATGGTCGGCGCCTTGCTGCCGGGCGACGGGTTTCTGTCCCTGCGCCGCGCGGAGCGGTTCCGCCCTCTGCTGGCGATCGCCAATGCCTACGGCGCACACATCCAGATCCATTACGGCCCGCTCGCCGACGATTCGGAGGCGCCCAATCCCGACGCCAGCGACAATGCCGGCGCGCGCATGTCGACCCTCGACATGCAGGCCCGCCTGTCGTCCAACATGATCACGCTGTGCCTGACGGATTTCCTCGACGATTTCCCCAATATCTCGGTGCAGAGCCATAATCTTGGCGGCAACATCCCGTTCGAGGTCGAACGGCTCGATCATCGGGCGCTGATCAGCCGGCCCGACGCCGAGGTGCCGTCCGCGAAATTCGCCCGCATGGGGATGGTGGTCGATTGCAATTCCTTTGGGGCGCGTTCGATCGAACGCACGGTGGAACTTTATGGCGCCGACAAGATCGTGCTCGGCACCGATGGCACCAATTTCGGCATGAAATGGTCGATCGACGCCATCGCGGAGGCCAATATCACCGAGGCGGAGAAGAACGCCATCCTGCACGACAACGCCGCGGCGATCCTCGCGCCTCTGACACGGGCGGCGGCGGCCGAATAGACCCCAAGCGAAATAAAATACAGGGAGACGCGCGATGGTCATCGATATGTTCAACCATGTCTTTCCCAAGAAGGTGCTCGACAGGGTGCTCGATATTTCGCCCGAGATCGGGTGGATGGGACCGCGCGCGCTCGCGGTGCCGCAGCTCCACGACATGGAGGCGCGCTTCCGGGCGATGGACGAATTCGATGATTACCGGCAGATCATTTCCATGATCAGCCCGCCGCTCGAGGACATCACCACGCCCGAGCAGGGCCGCGAAATCTCCGGTCTCGCCAATGACGAGATGGCCGAGATGGTGTCGCGCCATGGCGACCGGTTTCCGGGGTTCGTCGCCTGTATCGCCATGAACGACATGGATGGCGCGATGGAAGAGCTCAACCGCGCCATCAAGGATCTCGGCGCGGTGGGCGTGCAGATCTACACCGATGTCGCGGGCAAGCCGATCGACGATCCCGAGTTCGAGCCGGTGTTCGATGCGATGTGGGAATTCGGCCTTCCCATCTGGCTGCATCCGACGCGCACGCCGGAGGTCGCGGATTACGCGGGCGAGGACGAATCCAAGCACGACGCCTGGCAGATCCTCGGCTGGCCCTACATTACCGGCGTCACCATGATGCGCCTGGTGATGAACGGCGTGATGGCGCGCCATCCCGGCATCAAGATTATCACCCACCATCTGGGCGGCATCATCCCGTACCATTCCGCGCGGGTCCCGAGATCCATGTTCCGGCTGATGCGCGCGCAGGCCGCCGAAGAGGGCGCCGGCAAGCGCGGCCCCCACATGCGGCGTACGCCCGAGGCGCAGCTCAAGATGTTCTATGGCGACACCGCGATCCACGGGGCGCTGGCGCCGCTCGAATGCGGGCTCGACTTCTTCGGCGTCAACAATGTGGTGTTCGCGACCGACGCGCCGTTCGGCACCATCGGCGAGGATCTGGCCATGATGGAACGGCTCGACCTCGACGCCGCCGGCAAGGAAAAAATCCTGTCCGGCAACGCGCTGCGTTTGATCAAGAAAGCCGGCCAGGCCGGCGGGTAATCAAGAAAGCCGGCCAGGCCGGCGGGTAATCAAAAAGGCCGGCCAGGCCGCAGAACTAGAGGACGCCGTCGACCCAGTCGGCGATGCGGGCGGCGATCTCGTCGCTGTTGTCCTCCAGCATCATCATGTGGCCGTTACCCGGGATGCCGTGGTCCGGCAGGAACTGGAACTCGACATCGGCCCCGGCGTCGTCGAGCCAGGTCGCGATGGTGCCGTCGACTTCCCGCGAATGATCGATATCGTGCTCGCCGGTGATGATCAGCACCGTCTTGTCCCGCAGGGACCCAATATCTCCAACTCTGATCTGGCTTCCGTCGACATTTTGGCGTTCGTATATCAGCCTTGGCGCGATCGGCCGCAAACTGGCCAGATAGCCGTCCAGGGTCTCGCGCGGAAACCGCGTGCTCTCGCCCACCAGCTTGGTGTCGATCAGGGCCCGGTCGACCGAGAATGGTTGGTCTAGCGACAGTCGCCATCGCAGCGCCAGAGCCTGAACCTCGACGAAACCCTCGCCGCGCTCGATCACCTCGGACACCGCCTGGATGTTTTCGGGCGGCGCCGGCGCTGCCGCGACCAGGGCGGCGATCTTCGCGCCATGGGTCTCCAGCAGCTTCCAGCCATAGGCGCCCGACATGGAATGGGTCATCAGCACCACCGGCCCGTCCAGCGCATCGATCACGCCGCCGAGCCCCCGGCACACCGTCTCGCCGTCCAGCTCGTCGAGCGGCACCTGGCCGCTGCGGCCCGAACCCGGCCAGTCGGGCACCGCCACCGGATAGCCGCGCTCTGCGAAATAAGGCGCCCATCCCGGCCGCCCGTCGGCGGTTTGCAGATAGCAGGTTCCCATGTGGGCGCCGCCATGCACCATCACCAGCCATGGCCGGCCCGCCCGGTTCTCGGGCATCAACGCGTCGTAATAGACAGAAGGCCGGGTCGTGGTGACGCAAGCCGTTCTCGAATTGATCATCGAAACCTCCCCTTTTGGATTTATTGGCCGCGCAGGCGCAGCACCAGAACGCGAAGGCCCCACAGCACCGCGCCGAACGCGCCGCAGAATATGACCGGGACGGCCAGCGCGACGGGTTCGGTAACCTCATCCCGGCCCCACTGTACCCCGGCCCACACCAAACCGAAAACCAGTCCGACGACGATATATTTCATCAGCCGGTCCCTAATCCTTGCGCGCGACGATGTGGAAGATGTGCCAGTGCTTGGGCGTACCGCGCGCATCCTTGCCGTCGCGGTTTATCTCCTCGCATTGTTCGAATGTGAACCCGGCGAACAGGCGGTTGACGTCGTCGCGGCCGTAAATGCTCAGGTTCGGGCCGGCCCAGTCGTCGTCGGGCCCGAAGATCTGGCCCGCGAAGCGCCCGCCGGGGCCGAGCGAGCCGGTGATACACCGCCACAAATCCTCGAACCGGCCGGGCGGACAGAAGGGCAGGGCGAAACTCGCATTCACGATGTCGGCGCGATCCCAGCTCGCGTCCTCCATGGGCGACAGCATGGTCTCCAGCGTTCCGGTCGCCGGCAGGTCGTCGCGCGCCGCCAGCCAATCCAGCGCCTCGGGCTCGGCGTCGACCGCCAACACCCGCCAGCCGCGCCGCAGGAATTCCGCCGTATCGCGCCCCTCGCCGCAGGCGAGATCGATCGCGTATCCGGCCGCGCCGCCGTGTTCATCGGCCCAGGAGTCCAGCGCCATCACCGTGGTCTCGCGCGGCGGGTTGCCGGACACCGCCTCGTAATAGGAACGCCAGTCCTTGAATTTTCCGGGAAGTTCGCCGGTCATTCGGATAGCTCGCACCACACCGGGGTATGGTCGGAGGCCTTCTCGCGGCCCCGCGGCTCCCGGTCGATGCCCGAGCCGACCAGCCGGTCGGCGGCCTCCGGCGACAGCAGCAAATGGTCGATCAGGACGCCGAAATCCTTCTGCCAGGCGCCGCCCTGATAGTCCCAGAAGCTGTATTTGTGGGGCTCGTGATTGAAGGCGCGGTAGGCGTCCGTCAGCCCGAGATAGACCATGGAGCGGAATATCCGCCGCGTCTCCGGCATGATCAGGGCATCGCCGGCCCAGGCGGCCGCGTCATGGCAATCGCCGTCGGTGGGGATCACGTTGTAATCGCCGCCCAGCACCACCGCCTCGTCGTGACCCAGCAGGGTCTCCACGTGGTCGCGCAGCCGCGCCATCCAGGCCAGCTTGTAATCGTACTTGTCGCCCGGCGCTGGGTTGCCGTTGGGCAGATAGATGGACGCGACCCGCACATCGTCCACGAAGGCCTCGATATAGCGCGCCTGCTCGTCGGCGTCGTCGCCCGGCAGCCGGGTGACCACATCCTCGATCGGCCGCTTGGCCAATATGGCGACGCCGTTGTAGCTTTTCTGGCCGCTAATCGCGACGTTGTAGCCGAGATCCTCGATTTCGAGGCGCGGGAAATTATCCTCGGTCGCCTTGATTTCCTGGACCAGCACGATGTCGGGCCCGGCTTCCTTCAGCCATTCCGTCACCCGCGGTAGCCGCGCGCGAATAGAGTTCACGTTCCAGGTCGCGATGCGCATCCCGCGCGCCTCCCCGCCGAAAATTTATCACTGGAATTTATGTAGCACGCCGTAGGGCGCGCGGCGAGAGTGGCGGCTCCGCCGTTCAGCCGCTCAGCCGATGGCGAAGGAGGTCCCGCAGCCGCAGGTCGACGTGGCGTTGGGATTGCGGATGGTGAACCAGGATCCGATCAGTTCCTGCTCGTAATGAATCTCGGAGCCGGCCAGGAAATCCCACGAGGTCTCGTCGACCAGAACCTTCACCCCGTCGCGCTCGACCACCCGGTCGTCCGCGTTCTGCTGGTCGTCGAAGGTGAAGCTGTACTGAAAGCCGGAACAGCCGCCGCCGCCGACCGCGACGCGCAGCATCATGCCGGCGAATTCGCCCTCCGCCGTCATCGTCGCGACGCGGACCGCCGCTTCCGCGCTCAGCGTGATCGGATTGGGATCCTGTTGGGTGGCTCCATCCATGACAGTTTATGTAGGTGGCTGGGGAGGGGCGGTCAAGCCGCTCCGTATCTCGTCCAGCACGGGCTTCAGATAGTCCCTGAAAGCAGCCGGATTTTCGCTCATGGGGAAATGGGCGAGGCCCTTCATGATGACCACTTTCGCGCCCTCGATCAGGGCGGCGGCGGCTTCGGTGTCGGCGGGCGCGCAGGAATAATCGTATTCCCCGGTCAGCATGTAGAGCGGGCATCGGGAAGTGTCGATGGCGCCGATGCGGTCGCGGATATCGCCTTCGACCTGATAGAAGTGGAGGTCGCCGGCGAACACGCCGGGTCCGCCCTGCATGTAATGCCACAGCGTTTCCCAGCGGTGCTCGTCCGGGCTCATGGGCGCGATCAGCCCCGACACCACCCCGGCGCAGACCTCGCCACCGTGCACGTCGGGCCGGTTGAGCCACGATGAATCGTAATAGCGTTCCACATAGGCCCCGCATTGCAGCCCGATCAGTGCGCCGAGTTCGTCGGCGTGTTTCAGCGCGAGGTTCAGCACGATGCGCCCGCCGATGGAACACCCCATCACCACCGGCTTTTCAAGCTCCAGCGCCCGCGCGAACGCCATGATCTGGCCGGTATAGTCGTCGGTGGTGAGTTGATATTCCTCGCGTTCCCAGCCCACCGGCGGCGAGGACTTGCCGTGCCACGGCATGTCGAAGGCGATGACGCGATAATGGCGCGTGATCTCCTCGTCGTTCAGCAGGGCGCGGAATTGGCGGCCGTCGGCCCCGGCGGTGTGCAGGCAGAGCAGCGGAATTCCCGCGCCGGCCTCCTCGAAATAGATACGGTGATCGCGCCCGCCGAGGTCGAGATGGAGATAACGTCCGGTGACGGGCTCCAAACGGGCGCTCATGACGCGGTCTCCAGCGCGCGCGGCGCCGCGATCACGCTTTTGACGTAAAGCAGGTTCGCCATCATGGGCTGGAGGTCGCCCTCGAAGGCGATACGGCCCTTGCGCAGCAACGCGAAAATGTCGTTGAAGCCGGGCTCGGGCACGGGCCGCCAGAATTTTTCCCAGACTTCGGCGGAGGCGCGCAGCGCGAACGTCCAGGCCCGCATCACGAACGGTCCGCGCTCGACGCTCTCGATGCGACCCTCGCGCACATGGATCAGATACTGGGTCTCGCCGATTTCTAGCATGAAAACGTCGGTGAAATAGCGCCCGCGTCGCACCAGCGCCGCGTCGCCGTTCACCAGCTCCGGCAATCGCTCGATCATCGCTCGCTCCCCCTGACGCCCATGCGGATCGGATGAATCGGAACTTCTTGTATATCAGGTGGTCACCCGTTCCAAAATCCCCGGACGACGGCCGCGAATATGATATAAGGGACGCCGTGGAATTAATGGCGTCGGCAAGCTCGATCAAAACGGGATCGGTGCCAACAGGGAGTTAAAAATGCGTGTCTACTTGATGGTCCGGCCCCGCCTGCTGAAGGATTTCCCCGATGGCGCGGCGCGGGCGGAAGCTCTGGGCTATGACGGGATCACCATGCTGGAGCTGACCGTGCCGCCGACCCTGTCGGCGACCGCGTCGGCCATGAACACGTCCAAAATCGATTTGCTCACCGGCATCTTCGTCGCGTTTCCGCGCAGTCCCATGGCGACCGCCTACGACGCCTGGGCGATCCAGTCCTTGTCGAACGGGCGTTTTCAGCTCGGCCTCGGCGCGCAGACCAAGTCCCATTTGACGCGACGCTGGAACGTGGAGCTTACGCCGCCGGTGCCGCGCATGCGCGAATATGTGCAAGCCATGCGCGCCATCTGGGATTGCTGGCAGAACGGCACGCGCCTCAATTTCGAGGGGGAGCATTATAATTTCTCCCTGATGATCCCCTACTACGATCCGGGCCCCATCGAGCATCAGCGACCGCCCGTCTATCTGGCCGCCATCAACAAGTTCATGTGCCGCCTGACCGGCGAGATCGCCGATGGTCACATCCCGGGCGACCCGGTCACTTACAAATGGTTCTGCGAGGAAATGCTGCCCAACCTGGAAATCGGCGCGAAGCGGGCGGGCCGCACCCTTAAGGATCTGGATCTGGGCGGCCACGGTTTCATCGGCTGCGCCAAGACCGACGCGGGGTTGGAAGAGGTGCACAAGCGCCTGCGCGCGCGGATCGCGCTCTATGCATCCACGCCCGAATACAAGCCCATGCTGGACATGCATGGTTGGGGCGACCTGTTCACCCCGTTCATCGACCTGGCGCGCGCGGGCAAATGGGACGAGATGGGCGATTTGGTGACCGAAGACATGGTCGACGAATATTGCGTGGTGGGCACGCCCGAAGAGCTTCCCGGTAAACTCAAGAAACGTTTCGGCGGCGTGACACAGCGCGTCCAGATGGATGATGAGTGGATTCTGGAACTGGACGACGACGACCACAGCAAACTGGTCGCGGCGATCCAGCAGATCTGATGAGGGGAGGGCGGAGGTGATATTTCAGCCCGTCCCCGGGCGGCTCGACGCGGCGCGCATCGATCGCTGCTATCAGGCCGGCTATTGGCGTGACGAGGTGGTGGGCGACATGCTCGCCCGCCATGCCGGGGAGCGCCCTGACGCCACCGCGATCGTCGATGGCGACCGGCGCTGCACCTGGGCGGAATTTCACCGATGGAGCCTGCGTTTCGCTCTGCATTTGCGTGACCTGGGCATTGAAACCGGTGACGTTGTGGCCCTGCAAATGCCCAACTGGATGGAATATCTGGTCTGCTATCACGCCATTCAGTATGCCGGCGCCATCACCGTTCAGATCGGCGCCGACTGGCGCGCCGCCGAGATGGAATACGGACTCGGCATCGGCCCCGCCAAGGCGGTGATCGTCCCGCGGGAATTCCTGGACCACGATTACCCGTCCACGCTGCGTGAGCTCCGGCCCAGGCTGCCGAACCTGGAGATCGTGATGGTGGCGCGGGGAGAGGCGCCGGACGGCTGCATTTCCCTGGACAATCTTCTGGCCGATCCCATCGAGGACCGCGTCGCACCGGAAACACTGCGCGAATTTAGGCCCAGCCCGGACCAGATTATCCGCATCGTCTTCACGTCCGGCACCACCGGCCTGCCCAAGGCCATCATGCACACCAACAACACGCTGGCCCATTCCGGCCATACGACGATCGCCGATTTCGGTCACGATTCCGACGACGTGATTCTGATGTATTTGCCGTTTTCCACCAATTTCGCGTCGATCATGGGCTTGCAGCTGCCGATGACCTCGGGCGCGGCGCTGGTGCTGATGGACCGATTCTCCGCGACCCGGGCGCTTGAGCTGATCGAGCGGGAAAAGGTCACCTACATCGCCGGAACGCCGACGGCGTTCATCGCGCTGTCGAACAGCCCGGCGGCGGAACGCACGAGCCAGGAGTCGCTGCGCCTGATTTTATCGGCGGGCGCGAGCTTTCCGGTGCAGTCGATCAAGGATCTGCGCGAAAAATTCCAGACGGTATTCATCGATTCCTTCGGCATGAACGAATTCGGCATGGGAATCTGGTGCCTGTCCGACGATGATCCCGAAGAAGTCGATGGCTCCATTGGCCGCCCCATCCCGGGCGTCGAGGCGCGCGTTGTCGGCGTTGACGGAAAACCGGTGGCGCTCGGCGAGACCGGCGAGCTGGTGATCAAGAGCGCCGGCATGTGCGCCGGCTATTACAATAACGACGAAGCCAACGCGGCGTCCTGGGACGCGGACGGCTGGTTCCATTCCGGCGATCTGGCGACGCTGGACGAGAAGGGCAATTTCCGCATCGTCGGGCGCAGCAAGGATGTCATTATTCGCGGCGGCGCCAACGTCTCGCCCAGGGAAGTCGAGGAAATCCTGATTAAGGAGCCCCGCATTCGCGAGGCCTCGGTGATCGGGCTGCCGGATGATTATTACGGCGAAGTGGTCTGCGCCTGCATCATCGCGATGCCCGGCGAAACGCCGACCGCCGAGGAAATTACGGCCTATCTGAAACCGCTTGTCGCGCCCTACAAACTGCCCTCGCACGTGGTCATGGTGGAAGCGTTCCCCCTCAACAGCATGGGCAAGGTGCGCAAGGACGTGCTCACGAAACAGGTCCTGAACAACAAGGCGACCTGATTCGGCGGTCACCGCCGGCCCACATTGCGCCTTCGCCATGCGCTGTGTAGTTTGCGGCCATGAATGCGCCCGTCCCCGCCCGCGAAACCGCGCCCTATGCCAGCGATCCGGCGCGGAGCCGGGGGCGGCCGCGCGACGAGGCCGAAAGCTCGACACGCACGGTCTTCCAGCGCGACCGTGACCGCATCATCCATTCCTCGGCCTTCCGCCGCCTGAAACACAAGACCCAGGTGTTCGTCTATCACGAGGGCGATCACTATCGCACCCGGCTGACCCACAGTCTCGAGGTCGCGCAGATCGCGCGGTCGCTGGCGCGCGCACTCCGTCTCGACGAAGATCTCGCCGAGGCGCTGGCGCTGGCGCACGATCTCGGCCATCCGCCGTTCGGCCATGCCGGCGAGGAAGCGCTGGCCGAGGTGATGGCGCCCTATGGCGGTTTCGATCACAACGGCCAGACGCTGCGGGTGATGACCACGATCGAGGCGCGTTATGCCGAGTTCGACGGCCTCAACCTGACCTGGGAGACGCTGGAAGGGGTGGCCAAGCATAACGGCCCGCTGGTGGCGCGGCCGGGTGATGCCGAGGGTCTGCCCTGGGCGGTGGCGGAATATAACGCGGTCCACGATCTGGAGCTTCACAGCTGGCCGGGCGTCGAGGCGCAGGTCGCGGCGCTGGCCGACGATATCGCCTATCACACCCATGACATTGATGATGGGCTGCGCGCCGGTCTGTTCACCGTCGCCGACCTCGCCGGGGTGCCGCTGGTGGGCCCCGCGATCGAGGAGGTTCGCGGCGCCTACCCGGACCTCGAAGAGTCGCGCCTGATCCACGAGACCATCCGCCGCATGATCAATTCCATGGTCAACGATGTGCTCGCCGAGACGCGGGCCCGCCTCGACCAGGCGCGCCCGATTTCGGCCGCGGCGGTGCGGGCCCTCGACGGCCCCGTCGTGGCCTTCTCGCCGACGCTCGCAGAGGACAATAAACGCTTGAAAACGCACCTTTTCGAGCACATGTATCGACACTTCAAGGTCAATCGCATGACCAGCAAGGCGCGGCGCGTCGTCACCGATCTGTTTGGGCTGTTTCTGGAAGAAACCGACTGTCTGCCGACCGCATGGCGGACGAGGGTAGAGGCGGCGGAAGACGAGACAATGCGCGCGCGGCTGGTGTGCGATTATATCGCCGGCATGACCGACCGCTACGCCCATGACGAGCACCGCCGCTTGTTCGATTTATACGACGAGATAAAATGAACGTTTTCAGTAGCTTAAGAGAAGTTATTAAATCAGAATTTGAGAGACTTGCGGCGGCAGGAACGGTCCCCGGCGGTCTCGAGGATCAGCGCTTTTCGGTCGAACCGCCGCGCGATCCGGCGCATGGCGATCTGTCGACCAATGCCGCGATGGTTCTGTGCAAGGCGGCCGGGATGAAGCCGCGCGACCTGGCCGAGGCGCTCGCCGGATCGCTGCGCGGCCATCCCGAGATCAGCGCGGCGGACGTGGCCGGGCCCGGCTTCGTCAATCTCAGGCTCGATCCGGCGTTCTGGCAGGACCAGGTCTCCGAAATTTTGCGTACCGGCCCCGCCTATGGCGATTCGACCATGGGCGAGGGACGCAAGGTGAATGTGGAATATGTCTCCGCCAATCCGACCGGGCCGATGCATGTGGGCCATGGGCGCGGCGCCGTGCTGGGCGACGCCTTGGCCTCGCTGCTCGCCAAGGCGGGCTTCGAGGTCACGCGCGAATATTACATCAACGACGCCGGGGCGCAGGTCGATGTTCTGGCGCGTTCGCTGCATCTGCGCTATCGCGAGGCGCTGGGAGACGATATCGGCGAAATTCCCGAAGGATTTTATCCCGGCGATTATCTGAAAGACGCGGGCCGCGCCCTGGCCGCGCGCGATGGCGAGAAATGGCGCGCCGCGCCGGAGGAGGAATGGTTGCCGGCGCTGCGCGAATTCGCCATCGAGAGCATGATGGCGCTGATCCGCGAGGATCTCGCGGTGCTGGGGATCGAGCACGATGTCTTTCGGTCCGAGCGCGCGCTTGCCGAGGAAGGCGCCATCGACGAGGTGGTCGCCGACCTGGAATCGCGCGACCTGGTTTACGTGGGGACGCTTGAGCCGCCCAAGGGCAAGACCCCGGATGACTGGGAACCCCGGCCCCAGACCCTGTTTCGCGCCACCGGGTTCGGCGACGATGTCGACCGGCCGTTGAAGAAATCGGATGGCGAGTGGACCTATTTCGCCTCCGACATCGCGTATCACCGCGACAAGTACCGGCGCGGTTTCACGACCATGATCGACGTCATGGGCGCCGATCACAAAGGCTATGTGAAACGTATGCAGGCCGCCGTCCAGGCGGTCTCGAGCGGCGCGGCGACGCTCGATGTGCGGATCTGCAATCTCGTCCATCTGTTCGAGGGCGGCGTGCCGGTGAAGATGTCCAAGCGATCGGGCGCCTTCGTGACTTTGCGCGAAGTGGTCGATCAGGTCGGGCGCGACGTGGTGCGGTTCATCATGCTGACGCGGGGCAACGAAGCGGCGCTGGATTTCGATCTCGAGAAGGTGCTCGAACAATCCAAGGACAATCCCGTATTTTATGTCCAGTACGCCCATGCGCGGGCATGTTCGGTGCTGCGCAATATCGCGGCCGAGTTTCCCGACATGAAACTTGACGATTCGTCGCTCGCAGACGCCAAGTGCGCGCGCCTCGACGATCCCGGCGAACTGGCGCTGATCAAGCTGCTTGCGGGCTGGCCACGGGTGGTGGAGACTACGGCGGAGTCCCACGAGCCGCACCGGATAGCTTATTATCTTTCGGATGTCGCGGCGCAGTTTCATGGCCAGTGGGCCAAGGGCAATACGGATGCGAATTTGCGCTTTATGGTGGCGGAAGATTTAGAACTGACCAGGGCGCGGGTGGCGTTGGTTCGCGCGATGGCGATTGTCGTCGCGTCGGGCCTGAGGACGATGGGGGTCGAACCGTTACAGGAGATGCGGTGATGGCCGAACCATACGGCAATGAAGGCCCGGAGGGCTACGATTACGACGATGGGGACCGCGAGCACCGGCGACGCTGGATTCCCAGGACACTGACCACGATCGCGGCGGTGATCGCCATCGGCGGATTCTCCGGTGTGCTTGTCTATGCCTACAACAAGGGCAAGGAAGTCGGCCGCACCAGCGTGCCGCCGATCATCAAGGCCGGCCCGGCTCCCCATAAGATCAGGCCGGAAAAGCCGGGCGGCATGGATATCCCCGACCGTGACAAGGGCGTCTATAAGCGGCTCGCCGGAACGACGCCGGCGGCCAGCGGCGTGGAACGGTTGCTGCCGCAGCCGGAGACCCCGATGAACGCGCCGAAGACCAGCGAGGGCGAAACGGCGCCCGAACCATCGCCGGTGGTGAAAGCCGCGCGCGAGGCCGCTGCGGGTACGTCGGAATCGCTGGTTTCGGCCAAGCCGATCAAGCTGCCGCCGACGCCGCGCGTGGCGGAAGTGCCACCGCGACCGCCGAACGAAATTACCGAACGGCCCCGCCGGGTCGCCAGCGCATCGGCCGTGACCGGGACCCGCAACGACGCCGGAAGCGCGCTCGCGCCGGTTGCTCGCCGTCTCGCCAAGCTCGCGCCGGCCACCGGCGGCGATTACCGAATTCAGATGGCGGCGCTGCGATCCGAGGCCAAGGTCCAGAAAACCTGGAAAAATTATAAGGGCCGCCACGGTGATTTGCTGGGTGAGCTTTCGCTGATCGTGGAGCGCAAGAAACTCGGCGGCGGCAAGGGCGTTTATTACCGGCTCCAGGCCGGTCCGTTGGCCAGCAGGCAGGCGGCGCTGACTCTTTGCTCCAAGCTGAAACAACGCAAGCTCGGCTGCATCATTGTCCGGCGCTGACCGCATGCGCCCGACCGCGATCTTCTATGGCTGCTCGGGACCGGAACTGACGCGGGACGAGCGCGAATTCTTCACCGAGGCGCGCCCGGCCGGTCTGATCCTGTTTCAGTATAACGTGGTCGATCCCGGCCAGATCCGCGCGCTGACGGACAGCTTTCGCGCCTGTGTCGACGGCTATGATCCCATGGTGGCGATCGATCAGGAGGGCGGCCGGGTCGCGCGTCTGGGGCCGCCGCACTGGCCGGCGCGCCCGCCGGCCAAGGTATTCGCCGATCTCGCCGAACGCGATCCGGCGGCGGGCCGCGAAGCGGCGCGCATCAACGCGCGGCTGATGGCGGCCGATCTCGTGGCCCTCGGCATCGATGTCGATTGCGCGCCGGTGGTCGACGTCCCCGTCGAGGGCGCCCATGATGTCATCGGCGATCGCGCCCACGGCAGGACGCCCCAGATGGTTGCCGATCTCGGCCGCGCGGTATGCGAGGGATTGCTCGCCGGCGGCGTGCTGCCGGTGATCAAGCACATGCCCGGGCATGGCCGCGCGCGCGCCGACAGCCATAAGGAGCTGCCGTCCGTCGAGACCTCGCGCGCGGCATTGCAGGACACTGATTTCTACCCTTTCAGGGCGCTGAACGACATGCCGTGCGCGATGTCGGCGCATGTGAAATTCACCGACATCGACGCGGAGGCTCCGGCGACCACGTCGAAGACCATGATCGACGATGTGATCCGCGGCGATATCGGCTTCGATGGGCTGCTACTGTCCGACGATCTCGGCATGGAGGCGCTGGAGGGCACGTTGCGCGAACGCGCCCAGGCGGTGCTCGAAGCCGGTTGCGACATCGTGCTGGAATGCTGGGGCGATCTCGCCAAGATGCGCGACGTGGCGCCGGTGGTGCCGCCCTTGTCGGACGCGTCTTTCGCCCGTTTCGAACGCGCCCGCGCGGCCATCGGCAATTCCGACGACGCCGATCCCGGCGCCCTTGAAGGGCGGCTGGCCGAGTTGATCGGGCCGGCGACGGGGTAACCCGCACTTGCACGACATCCTTTACGGCATTTCGATCTGGGTGATCCCGGTCCTGATCGCGATCACGCTGCATGAAGCGGCGCACGGTTATGTCGCCTGGAAGCTGGGCGATGACACCGCGAAGCAGCTCGGACGGGTCACCTTCAATCCGCTGCGCCACATTGATCTGTTCGGCACCATCATCGTTCCGACGCTGATGTTGCTGACCACGCCGTTCGTTTTCGGCTGGGCCAAACCGGTCCCCGTCGATTTCCGCCGTCTCCACAATCCGCGCCGCGACATGGTCTGGGTGGCCGCCGCCGGGCCGGGCATAAATATCACCATCGCCTTTGTTTCGGCGCTGTTGATCCACGCGGCGATCCAGTTTCCCGCGCCGATCGCCGGCTGGCTGCTGATAAATCTGAAGAATTCCATGATCATCAACCTGGTTCTCGCCGTCTTCAACATGATCCCGTTGCCGCCGCTCGATGGCGGCAGGGTCGCGGTCGGGCTGCTGCCGCGTGGGCTCGCCGAACCACTCGCGCGACTGGAGAGATTCGGGCTTTTCATTATAATCGGCATTCTGTTTCTGTTGCCGTGGATGGGGCGGGAGTTGGGCATGGATCTGAACATCTTCCCGTGGCTGGTGGGCGCCCCGGTCGATTTCCTGTTCCGGGCGATCGCCGGCATGGCGGGCTTCCATTGATCGGAGCGAGAGGGCGATGAACGAGAACGAACAGTTCGAGGAGATCGCGGCGGAAGAGCGCGTGGCCGCGTCCGACCTGGTCCTCGACCTCGATGGTTTTGAGGGGCCGATCGATGTGCTGCTGACACTGGCGCGGCAGCAGAAGGTCGATATCACCCGGATATCGATCCTGAAGCTTGCCGAGCAGTATCTCGCCTTTATCGCGGCGGCGCGGACGCTACAGCTTGAAATCGCGGCGGATTACCTGGTGATGGCGGCGTGGCTCGCCTATCTGAAATCACGCCTGCTTCTGCCCGAGGCCGAAACCGGCGAGGACGAACCGTCCGGGCCCGAGCTCGCCGAAGCGCTGACCTTCCAGCTTCGCCGTCTGGAAGCGATGCAGCAGGCCGGCGCTAAACTGATGGCGCGGCCGAGATTTGGACGCGACGTCTTCGGTCGGGGTCAACCGGAAGGCGTCGAGATCGTGCGCACGCCGGTCTATGAACTATCCCTGTTCGAACTGCTGCGCGCCTACAGCGACAACCGGCGGCGCGCGGAATCCCATCACAGCCTTCAGATCGCGCCCACCGAACTTTTTCATACCGCTGAAATCGTCGAGCGCATGAGAGGGCTGATGGGCGATATACCCGACTGGCGCAGTCTGATGAGCTATTTGCCGCCGGCGCCCGGTGACGGGATCGTGGCGCGATCGGCGCTGGCTTCCACATTCGGCGCGGCGCTTGAACTCGCGCGTTCCGGCCAGGTCGAAATACGCCAGCACGGCCGCTTCGGGCCTATCTATGTACGCCGCGCCGAGACCGAACCCGATGGAGCACCGCAATGACCATGCGCCAGGAACTTCGGATCCTCGAAGCTGTTCTGTTCGCCGCCACGGAGCCGGTGTCCGAGGCCGCGCTCGCCGATCGTCTGCCCGACGACGCCGATATCGCGGCGCTGCTGGCCGAATTGGTCGAGCATTATGCGGAGCGCGGCGTCAATCTGGTTCGGGTGGCCGGCAAATGGTCGCTTCGCACCGCAGAGGACCTTGCCGCCCATCTCCGCATCGAGGTCAAGGTCGGGCGTAAACCGTCGCGGGCCGCCGTGGAGACGCTCGCGATCATCGGCTACCACCAGCC
>CAZPMO010000006.1:0-17536 GCA_964587515.1 uncultured Rhodospirillaceae bacterium
ATTGTAAAACCCGGTCTCGGGGTCCTTCACGATGTTCATGGCCGAGATATAGGGCGAGCCCTCCTCGGCCGAATGCACCGGGGCCGGCAGCTTGGTCCAGTCCACATCGTCGCCGGTCACAACGATCTCCTTCACCGGGCCGGTCTTCACGTCGACGAAGCCACGCGGCGGCTGGCGCAGACGCCGCGCCAGGGTCGGCAGATAGTCGTCTTGCGCCACGCCCAGCGCGCGGCACTGCGAGAAGCGATGCTTCACCAAAATGTCGCAAAGCCGGTAATCGGGATATTCCACGATGTTTTCAAACAGGA
Organism: uncultured Rhodospirillaceae bacterium; assembly: GCA_964587515.1. Lineage (GTDB taxonomy): Bacteria > Pseudomonadota > Alphaproteobacteria > MPNO01 > MPNO01 > CAZPMO01. The sequence goes on from CAZPMO010000006.1 coordinate 309, forward strand.
TCGGGTTTTCCGACTGCGCCGACAGCGCCCCGATATCGTCGATCGACACCGGCTTGGTGATGCGCGTCAGAATATCGGCGTTGCGGTCGAGATACCCCCGCAGATCGACATCGAGCGGGCGGTTATGCGCCGGCCCGACCTGCCCCTCCGCCCCGTTCGTCATCCTCGCCTCCCCGTCCCGGATTGTTCCCCGAAGGCTAACCAGCGTCACGGATGACGGCAAGGAGAGAAGCGCCTTGTTTCGCCCGGTAGAGTGGGCTTTGGTATGGGCATTGATCCGGTCAGGAGAGGCATTTCAAAATGAAATTCGGAATTTTCGATCACGTCGACCGTTCCGGCCTGCCGCTGGTGGAGCAGCTGGACAAGCGGCTCGAATTTTTGGCCGCCGCCGACGAGGCCGGTTTCTATTGCTATCACGTGGCCGAGCACCACGTTACGCCGCTCAACATGGTTCCAGTGCCCGGCGTCTATTTGGGCGCGGTGGCGAACGCCACACGCCGGATACGCCTCGGGCCGATGGTTTATCTGCTGCCGCTATATTCGCCGCTATGCCTGATCGAGGAAATCTGCATTCTCGACCATCTCAGCCATGGTCGTCTGGAGGTGGGAGTCGGGCGCGGCGTGTCCCCCTTCGAACTCAACTTTCACAATATCGACTCAAGCACCTCGCGCGAGGTGTTCATGGAAGCCTTCGCGGCGGTAAGCCATGGGCTGAAGCATGAGACGCTCGATTACACGGGCGAGCATTATTCATATTCGGACGTGCCCATGGAGTTGACGCCGCTGCAACAACCACATCCCCCGTTCTGGTATCCTTCATCGAATCCGGTAAGCAGCGAATGGTCGGGATCGAAAGGCCTCAACTTCCTGTCGCTCGGTTCGGTCGAGCGAGCCGGAGACTGCATCCGCGCCTACAGGAAAGGCTACGCCGAATGTGGCACCCCATCAGGGCCCGCCATTGATTTCCCGGGCGGCACCGCAATTGGGGTGAACCGCCACATCGTGGTCGCCGATAGCGACGACGAGGCGCGAAGGATCGCCGGTCCGGCCTATGAACGCTGGTTCACGAGCCTCATGAAGCTTTGGGTCGACAACAAGGTGCAGGGCCCGGCCATCGCCCGCGACACCATGGGCGATCTCGACAAAGCCATCGAGCAGGGCTCGATTATCGTCGGTTCACCGGAAACGGTACGCGCCGAAATCGAAAGCCAGATCGACACCCTCGGGATCAACTACCTCACCGTCGCCTTTTATTTCGGAACCATCGCGCACGAGGACGCCATGCGTTCGCTGACGCTGTTCGTCGATGAAGTCATGGAGGCGGTGGGCCGCGTCGGCTCCGCGGCCTGATCCTGGGCCGAAGACCGCCCGAGCGCTTCAGCGGAGGGATACGCGAAGCGGGGCCGCCGGAATAGAATCCGTCGGCTTCGAATGTCTGGCGTTGGGATCAAGCTCTCCCTCGCCCGTCACCAGGATTGGCACCCGCGCGTTAACCCTGTACAAATTCCGCCGCTATGAAACGCCTTATCCGCCGCGCGGCCTTTGTCGCTTTTTTGTGTCTGACCGTGACCGCGCCGCGCGCCGGCGTCGCGAAAGTGCTGGTGTTCGCGGCGTCCAGCACGACCAACGTAATCGAGGATCTCAACCGGCTTTTCGCGGAACGAGGCAAGGGCCGCGCCCTCGGTTCGTTCGGCTCGTCGGGCATCATGGCGCGACAGATCGAGAACGGTGCGCCGGCCGACATTTACCTGACCGCCGACGTGAAATGGATAAATTATTTAGTAGGTAAGGCGCTCGTCACCGCGGGATCAAAAAACGACCTGTTTCACAACAGGCTGGCTTTGATCGCGCCCGCGCGCCGGCCCTTCCGCCTGCGTATCCGATATGGCTTCGCACTGTACGACAGGCTTGGCGATTCGCCGCTGGCCATCGCCGACCCCCAGCACAGTCCGGCGGGCCGCTACGCCCGCATGGCGCTGGAGACTCTCGGCGTGTGGAAGCCGCTGACAAAGCGTACGGCGCGGACCAACAATGTGCGCGAAGCGCTGGCTTTGGTCGAACGCGGCGAGGCGGCGGCCGGAATCGTTTACGCGACCGATGCCAAGATCAGTCGCCGGGTGCGGCTCGTGGCGCTGTTTCCGGAAGCGACCCATCCGGCGATCGGCTATCGCGCCGCCATTGTCCGAGGACGCGAAACTCCTGAGGTACGGCGGTATTTCACGTTCCTGTCGAGCAAGGAAGCAGCCAAAATATTTCGCCGGCACGGCTTTCTGGTGAAGTGAGGCGAAAGCGGTGCCCGCGCTGACCCCGATCGAAATCGAGGCGCTGGTTCTCAGCCTGCAGGTCGCGGTTTGGGCGGTCGTGTGCAGCCTGCCACCCGGCATCGCCATCGCCTGGCTTTTGGCGCGGCGAAATTTCCTGGGAAAATCGATCCTCGATGCGGTGGTCCACGTGCCGCTGGTGGTGCCGCCCGTGGTGGTCGGCTATCTGCTGCTGCTGGTGCTGGGCCGCCGAGGCATCGTCGGCGCCTGGCTCTATGACAGTTTCGGGCTTACCGTCGCCTTTACCTGGCAGGGCGCGGCGGTGGCCTCGGCGGTGATGGGATTTCCACTGATGGTGCGCGCGATCCGGCTTTCGTTCGAAGCCATCGATCCCCGGCTGGAAGCGGCGGCGCGCACCCTCGGGGCCGGGCCGGTCGCGGTGTTCGCGACCGTGACGCTGCCGCTGGCCCTGTCGGGGATTCTCGCCGGCGCGATCCTCGCCTTTGCCCGCAGTCTCGGCGAATTCGGCGCCACCATTACCTTCGTTTCCAGCATCCCCGGCGAGACGCGCACCCTGCCCATCGCTCTTTACGGGCTGGCCCAGGTGCCGGGCGGCGAAGGCGCGGCGCTGAGGATCGTGATCATTTCGGCGGCGCTGGCGTTCGCCGCCCTGTTCGCCTCGGAATTGATCGCCCGGCGGTTGCGCGCGCGTATCCAGGGGGTGACGCGATGATCGAGGTCGACGTCCAACGACGCCTCGGCGATTTCGAACTTCAGGTCGCGTTCGAAGCGAAGGCCGAAGGTATCACGGCCCTGTTCGGTCAATCGGGCGCCGGCAAAACGCCCCTGGTCAATCTGCTGGCCGGACTCGCGCGTCCGGATCGCGGCCGGATTTCGGTTCAGGGCCACGTGCTGTTCGATTCGCAATCGGGCGTCAACGTCGCGCCGGAAAAACGACGCCTCGGCTATGTCTTCCAGGAAGACCGTCTGTTTCCCCATCTCAACGTGCGCGCCAACCTGGAATACGGCTTGCGACGCATCGCGGCCGACCAGCGTCGCATCGCGCTGCCGCCGGTGGTCGAGGCGCTCGACATCGAAGGCCTGCTGGAGCGCCGCACGCAGACCCTGTCCGGCGGCGAGAAGCAACGGGTCTCAATCGGCCGCGCGCTGCTCGCCAGCCCGCATTTGCTGTTGATGGACGAGCCGCTGGCCTCGCTCGACACCGCTCGGAAGAACGAAATCCTGCCGTTTATCGAACGGCTGCGCGACGAATTCCGTATTCCGATCGTCTATGTCAGCCACTCGGCCGACGAAATCGTGCGGCTGGCCGATACGCTGGTGCTGCTGTCACGCGGCCGCATCGCGGCGGTGGGACCGGTCGAGGCCCTAATGAGCCGGCTCGATCTGCGGCCGCTTACGGGCCGTTATGAAGCGGGCGCGGTGATCCCGGGCCAGGTCGCCGGAACCGATCCGGAATTCGGTCTCGCGATGCTGTCCTTCGAGGGTGGCACGCTGACAGTGCCGCTCGCCGATCTCGAAATCGGCGCGCGCATTCGTGTCCGCATCCGGGCGCGGGACGTTACGCTGGCGCGCAAGCGCCCGGAAGACATCAGCACCCTCAACGTCTTTCACGGCAAGATTGCCGAGATCCTCGGCGGCGGGTCCGGTGACGCGCTGGTCGATGTCCGGGTCGATATCGGCGCGCCGCTGTGGGCGCGTATCACGCGGCGTTCGCTGCATGATCTCTCGCTCGGCATCGGCGACGAGGTCTATGCGCTGATCAAGGGCGTCGCCATCGACCACGGCAGCGTGGGTTTGCGCGGTCACGCACCGCGCGGGTCCTGAAAGCAGCGGCGTGCGGCGTCCGGCAACCATGTCCGCGCTTGAGACCCTGGGGCGCGTCCGCCTGTCGCCGTCATTCTATCTGCGCGACTTTCTCCATAGCGAAATCGCCGTCGTTCACGGCATACCCAACATTCCGGACGACCCCGATCTCGCCATCGCCGCCGGAACCCGGTTGTGCGCCGAACTGCTGGAGCCGCTGAACGCGACATTCGGGCGCATCGCGGTGCGTTCGGCGTACCGCTCGTCCGCGGTCAATGCGTTCGGTAACGCCAACGGTCTGAACTGCGCCTCCAACGCGCGCAGCCATGCCGGCCACATCTGGGACCGGCGCGACGCCGACGGCTGCATGGGGGCGACCGCGTCCATCGTCATCCCGTGGTTCGCCGATCGTTACGCGGCGGGCGCCGACTGGCGGGCACTGGCCTGGTGGATCCACGACCATTTGCCCTATTCGCGGCTGCAGTTCTTCCCGAAACTCGCGGCCTTCAACATCCAGTGGCACGAACGCCCGCTGCGCCGCATCGACAGCTTCATCGCCCCCAAGGGCTGCCTCTCCAAACCCGGCATGGCCAACCATGAGGGCAATCACGCGGACTGGTATGGGGACTTCCCGGCGCTCAAACCCAGCGCCGCGTCGATCGTTTGAATTTCCGGTATTCGTCGCCGAACTTGAGATCGAGATAGACCTCCTCGCGCGCGATCACGCCGTAACGCATTACCACGAGAACGGGGGCCAGCATCGCCAGTATCCAGACCATGTCGACCGCCACCGCGATGCCGACATAAATCGCCGTCATCGCCACATAGATGGGGTTGCGGGAAAATCGGTAGATGCCGCCGGTGACCAGCGCCGTCGTCGGCAGCGGCGTGGGGACATTGGTGCCGGCAAGGTGAAACTGTCGAAACGCTATGGAAGCGATCACAACGCCAATGACAATGAGCGCGCCGCCGATCCAGTATTGGATGGTGACGCCGGGGACCATGGCCAACGGCCAGAAATAATCCGCGATCAACCCGATCGCCAGCGCCGCCCCATAGATACGAGGCGGGCGGGCGATTACATCGGGTCGATCGGTCGGCTGATCGCTCATATCCGGATAGCCTGACGCGCTATCGGGCGTGACGCCCGCGACGATTGGCGAAAATACCTCGAAGCGTGCGCTTTTGTTTGTCGTTCAGTCCCGCATGAAAATCTTCGTAGGCCGGGCGGACACGCCGCACCCAGGCCAGACCGGCGACCATCATGGTTTCCGCACCGGCAAGTTCGGCGGATAAATCGTCTAAGCGGGGTGCCGCATCGGGCGCGGGGCAGGTCTGCCTCAGTGTGTCCCCACTCTCGCGGAGCGCTTTTGTGAGTCGGCCCCATTTATCGCGTTGCGCCGGAACCAGGTCGAGTTGCGCTTCGACGTATTTGATCAGCATCTCGGTCCGCTCCGGGTCTTGGTCACCGCAAAGACCGGCTAAGTGATCAAAACGCCCACCAGTACTGCCAGCGCGGCGACCCCAGCCATATTCATGCCCTCCCCGACCGGACGCGATGGCAACGGCCCCTGCCCCGGCGGCGACGGTCGATCCGGAAATCAAGGCGATAAGCTGTCTGCGTTTCATGGCTATTTTCCCGTGGATATCTATATTGACAATCAACATGTCATTATGACAATATAATTGTCAATATTTTATTTCGTGAAATTCGGAGACTCGAAACGTGACCCAAACTCCCGCGGGCGAGGCCCTATTCGACGTCATCGTCGGGACGACCCAGACATTTTTCCGGCTTCGGGCCGCCGGCAAGCAATTTGGCGCCGTGACGCCGTGGGGGGGCGGGCTATGGGGAATGTTGCATTCGCTGAAGATGCGCGGGCCGCAAACCGTGCCGCAGATCGCGCGCGCCCGCCCGGTGGCGCGTCAGCGCATTCAGAAAATCGCGGATGAGCTGAAAGCGGAGGGTTTTATCGAATATACGGACAACCCCGCGCACAAACGCTCCAAGCTGCTTCGCCTGACCCAAAAGGGCGAAGCGCTTCATGCCGAGCTGACCGCCGAAATCGAAAAGCGCGCCGATCAACTCGCCGAAGGCATGGATGCCGAGGAATTGCGGATCACGGCCGACGTGCTGCGCCGGCTGCGCGAGCGGCTTTCGGATCTTTAGGCCGCGCGCGGCAGACGATCGCGGTCGTGCGCTTCGTCGAGATGAAGATTCCCAGGGCCGGCCGGCACGATGCCGGTGGGATTCACCGTACCGATCCGGTAATAGCCGCGCTTGATGCCGTCAAGGTCGGTAATCTCGGCGATGCCCGGCCACTGGTACAGTTCGCGCAGATAATTCGAAAGGTTCGCATATTCGTAGATATGCTGCTTGTTGCATTTGAAGTTGCCGTAATAGGCGGCGTCGAACCGCACCAGTGTAACGTAGAGCCGCCAGTCCGCCTCGGTGACGCGGTCGCCGCAGAGGTAACGGCGTTCGCCCAGCAGATCGTCGAGATAATCGAGCGTCTCGAACAACTTCGCGACGGCTTCGTCGTAAGATTCCTGCGACTTCGCAAAGCCGCAGCGATAGACGCCGTTATTGACGGTGGCGTAGATGCGCTCATTGAGCCGGTCGATCTCGGAGCGCAGATCCTCCGGATAGAAATCGAGCGAGGCGTCGCCCCATTCGTTGAACTCGGTGTTCAGCATGCGGATGATTTCGGAGGATTCGTTATTGACCAGCTTCCATTCCTTCTTGTCCCACAGCGTCGGCACGGTGACCCGGCCGGTATAATCGGGCGCGGCCGAAATATAGGCGCGGTGCAGTTCGAATAGGCCGTCGATGGGGTCGAGGTCGCGGCCGATCCCCTCGCTATAGGCCCAGCTGGTGGTGCGCGGAATATCCGACAGCGTGATCGAGATCACGTCCTCCAGCCCCTTCAACCGCCGGAAAATCTGGGTGCGGTGGGCCCACGGGCAGTTGGGCGCGAGGAACAGATGATAGCGCCCGGGCTCGGCCTTGAAACCGGACGAGCCGTCCGCCGTCACCCAATCCCGGAATATCGACTCGGCGCGCACGAACGCGCCGCCGGTCGGATTGCGATATTTCGCGTCGTCATCGATCCACTTGCCGTCGATCACCATTCCCATGGCGGCACCCTCCCCGTTTGCGTTTTCCAGATATAGAACATCGCGCCGGGCGGAACAAACAGCAGCCTGTTCACAACCGCGTCAATGGGAGGTGCGCGCCATCCCTTGTGCTGGCCCGGACGCATGGGTAGCGTTGGCGCCACAAACGACCGAAGCAGGAAAGTCATACGATGAGCACCAACACCAGCGCGCCCTACTCCCCGGACCTTCGCGGTTTCATCGCCTATCTGGAGGAACACCATCCCGACCACGTGATCCGGATCAAGAAAGAGGTCGATCCCAAATTCGAGGTCGCGGGCATTCTCGACCGGCTGGAGAAGGACGAACGCTATCCGCTGGTGATCTTCGAAAACGTCAAGGGATCGGACCACCACCTGGTCACCAACATGCATGCGGATTTCGAACGCCTGCGCATGTCGCTCGGGATGGAGGAAGGCGAGATCAGGGATTTCCTGAAGGAATATTCGAAACGCGAATCGAACCCCATCGATCCCGAAAAAGTCGAGACCGGCCCGGTTCACGAGGTGATCCATCTGGGCGCGGATGTCGACGTCAACGCGCTGCCGATCTGCACCTACCACGAAAAGGACGCCGGCAAGTACATCACCGCCGGGCTTTGCATCATGCGCGATCCCGATACCGGCATCGACAATATCGGCATCTACCGGCTGATGGTGCAGGGCAAAGACCAGCTCGGCATTCAGCTTTCCGAAACCGCCGACGGCAACGTAATCTGGAAGAAATACGAAGCCCGCGGCGAGCCCTGCCCCATGGCGGTAGTGATCGGCCACCATCCGGCCTTCTTCCTCGGTGGGCTCAGCATGGGGCCGCTCGATTCCGACGAAATCCACATCGCCGGCAGCATCCTCGGCAGCCCGGTGAAGCTGATCGATTGCAAGACCATCCCGCTGGCCGCGCCGGCCGATTCCGAAATCGTCCTGGAGTGCGAAATCCCCCCGGATATCCGCCAGGAAGAGGCCCCGTTCGGCGAATATCCCGGCACATACGGGCCGATGCGCATGAACCCGATCGTGAAGATCAAGGCCATCACCCATCGCAAAAACCCGCTCTACCAAAACGCCTTCGTGGGCCATCCCGATAATTTGATGTTATCGGGACTGATCCGCTCGACCTTCATCGAGGACACGGTGAAGATCGGCGTCGGCACGGTGCGCGGCGTCACCATGCCGCGCGCCGGGCGGTACCGCTTCGTCTGCTACATCGCCATCGAAACCATGATGCAGGGCGAGGCGAAACAGGCGGCGATGGCGGCCTTCGTCGCCGACCCGTTCCTGAAATTCGCCATCGTGGTCGATCACGACGTCGACATCACCAGCGATTCCGAAGTCATGCACGCCATCGCGACTCGGGTGCGGGGCGACCGGGATATTTTCATGGTGCCCTATTCCAAGGGCTCGCCGCTCGATCCTTCGTCCTACGACCCGACCCGGGGCTCGCACCTGGTCACCAAGGTCGGCATCGACGCGACCCGCAAACCGGATTATCCGGAAGAAATCTCAATTCCCGGCGCCGACGACATAAATCTCGCCGATTTCATTGACGGCTACCGATCCTGATTGATCAGGATTCGTCCCAGATCGCCTCGGTAAGCGGCAGGCCGCGAAGGTCGTTCCGGGTCGGTGGCCGGTCAGGCCTCACACCGGCCTGCTCCAATAGCGAGGCGACCTGGCGGACATGTTGCGCCGTGTGCCAGACGGTGCGCTCCAGCATTTCATGACGCGACGTTGCGCCGAAATAGGTCGACGCCCGGCCCGAGAAATCCTGACCTTCGGCGGCCTCCCACCAATTCTGGAAACGACTCCGCACTTCCCGGCCAAACTCGGCGATATCGGCGCTGGTCTTTAAATTCTCCGGCGGCGGCGCGACCAAATCCTCGTATGTCAGTGTCCCGCTGTTTTTCTCCATGTTGAGGAATGCAGTCGGAACCTGGAAGACGTGATGCATGAGCACGCGCCACGCGCGCGGCCGGTTCGGCAGCTCGTCCGCAAGGCGGTCATTCGGCACTTGTCCGACCAGACGGATCGCGGTTTCCAGGATACCGTCAAACCGTTCCGCCAATTCGTCCGGCGACAGCTCCGGCGCGGTGTCGTCCTCCAGATCCAGGAAATCGACGACGTCCTTGATGATCTGGGCGAACACGAATTCGTCGCCCCTGGAGACCACGGGCACGCTTCGGGCGCCGAGCCGGTTCAACTGCGCCATGCCGTCGGCTTCCAGAACGTTTATGGAGTCGAATTCGATCCCACGGACCGACAGGTAATCCTTTACCCGGAGACAGCTCGTTCAATGAGGCTGCCAGAACACCTTGATCGTTTCGGTCATGTTCGGTTCCCTCGAGAAGTTCGCCTCATCCAATCTATGCGTTGCGGCGGCCCATGCCGTCAAGCTCCGCACTAATGGAATTGACGGCGACAACGCCACGACGATGTCAGGTTTCGGGTATCCGCCTCGAAATCACTCGGGTAGCCCTGCTTCGACGAGACCAATGGCGTAACGTTCCATCATGCCGGGCTCGGCGAAGCGCACTGGACGCATGGTTCCGATCGTAAGGTCGGGTTCTCGGTTAAGCAAACGGGCGACGCATTCCTTTGCGACGTCCTGTTTGCCGGCGTGCCAGGACATCGATGCCAGGACCAACTCGTTCCGCGACAGATCGGGCGCCAGGTGAACGAGCCGGCTGACGTCTTCGAGAGCCTGATCATACTGGCCAGTCAGGAAATGGGCGACGGCGAGTTCCCGAAGATGGCGGAACCGGTGCGGATCTTCCGGAGCGGCGGCGATCGCCCGCTGCAACATGTCAATTCCGCGCTCATTCTCCCCGAGGTGGCATCGAGCGATCCCGGCCATGGCCTGCGCCTGGGAAAAACCGGGATTCAATTCAAGGGCGGTTTCGGCCTGCAGAAGCGCGGTGTCGAAATCGCCGCGCAAATCCTGGTTCACCAACGCCGCGATGAGCCGCGCGAAAAAGCTGGACGGGTCCAGCGACACCGCCCTGTCGGACTCCTCAATCAGGGATTTCTTCAAATCTTCCGGCACATCGATTGCCGTGAACTCAAACGTGCGATAGCGGCAGAACACCGTCATCGCGGCGGCCATCGAGTTCTCCGGCGCCTGTTCCACCGCCAGACGCAAAATCTCGGCCGCCTCCTTGTTGTGAGTGTAGGAGTGCACGAAATAACCAGCCGCCTTGGACAACAAATCCGGCACGGCAGCGTGGCGTTGTCGCTACTGCGAAGCTTTTCGAAGGCGCTGGCCTTGATCCGGAGCCGAACGGCGGAGGCGACACTCTCCGAAATTTCGTCCTCGAGATCGAGGATATCATCCATCTGACGGTCGTAACGTTCCGACCAAGTCTGGTGTTGGTCGGCGATATCGATCAGGGAGAAGGACAGACGCAGTCTCTGGCCCACGGCGCGCACGCTGCCTTCGAGCCGAAAATTGACGCCGGCGCTCGAACCTTCGCGCCCCGCGCCTTCACCCGGCGCAATGTCCAGCACCGAAATCGCGGTCTGTTTCGCCAGGCTGCCGACGATGTCCTCGCGCAAACCGTCGGCCAGGGACTGACTCTCGTCATCGCCGCTAATCACTTTCATTGGCGGCACGATGACCGTCGGACGTCCATCGGCCGCATTCGCCGCCGGCTTCGGCGATCGATTCAAGACGCGCGCCGACGTTCACCCCATCGCCATACAGATTATCGCCGTCGACGATCACGTCGCCCATGTTCACGCCGACGCGAAATTGCATTTGGTCCTTATCGCCAAAGTGGGCGTTGCGATCGGCCAGCAGATGCTGGAATTCGGCAGCACACAGGACCGCCTGCACCGGGCTCGCGAACTCCGCAACGACGGAATCGCCGGCGCCGCCGAAAATGCGTCCGTTATGCTCGGCGATGCTGCTGTCGATGATGCCCCGGCACGACTTCAGGGTTGCCAGTGTCCCTTCCTCGTCGGCCCCCATCAGTTGACTGAAACCAACAACATCGGCAACGAGGATCGTCGTCAACTTTCGCTCTACGTCGCTCACGAAAAGGCCCTCTCAAAAATGCGAATGAGGCGGTTTTCGCCGACGTCATGGGCATTCAATGTCGCCGCAAGCCTTCTCTGGATACGGTGTTCAGCCATGTGGGCCACTCTCTACCGGGTGCGCGTTGTCACTAAAACTCTATGACTCGGGAGAGGCTGAGTCCATCGGGGCTAAAATTTCAAAACGATACACGCCCCGGGCCCGTCGCTTGACCAGCGCGGGGGCTGGGGTCAAATTAGGGGCGCGCGATCCGGAGCTTCATAAGGCCTATTTCCGGAAATCCTTGATGGTCGACGGTCTCCAGGATGCGAACTCGGTCGAGTAAACGGCGAAAAATGAACGGGAAAACAAGGAAATGACCGACGAGGTACAGGGGCTCGGTGTCGGCGCGCGGTTGCCGCGCAAGGAAGACAAGCGTTTCCTGCGCGGTCGCGGCCAGTATGTGGCCGATGTGCAGGTTGCCGGCACGCTGGAGCTTGCGTTCGCGCGCAGCCCGGTCGCCCATGCCCGCATCCGCGGAATCGAAAAGCCGGAAGGTCCGGTTTATACCGAAGCCGATCTCGATCTCGCGCCGGTCCGCATTATCCCCGATATCCAGGGCTTCAAGCCGTCCGACCAATACCCGCTCGCCAAGGATAAGGTGCGATTCGCCGGCGAATGTATTGCCGCCTGCCTGGGCCCGACACGCGCCGCGGCCGAAGACCTGGCCCAGACGGTGATCGCGGACCTGGATGAATTGCCGGCGGTGATCGAACCGCTGGCCGCGCGCGAACGCGGTCCGGCGCTGCTGCATGAAGACTGGGGCGATAACGTCTATGTGGAGCGCGACTTCACCGGCGGCGATATCGCGGCGGTGCGCGATTCCCCGGTGGTGGTGACCCGCGATTACCGCATGAACCGTCAATCGACCATGCCCATGGAAAGCCGCGCGGTGCTGGCCTATTGGGACGACCGCATGGACGAGTTGGTGGTCTATATCACCAGTCAGATCCCGCATCTTATCCGCCTCGGCCTCGCCGAGGCGCTGGGTCTGCCGATGCGTCAGGTGCACGTCATATCGCCCGATGTCGGCGGCGGGTTCGGCGGCAAGGCTCGCATGACGGCCGAGGAAATCGTGGTCTGCGCGATCGCGCTGAAGACCCGCAAACCCATCCGCTGGATCGAAGACACGCGCGAGCATCTTATCGCGGCGGTGCACGCCCGCGAACATGTCTACCGGGTTACCGCCTATGCCGACGAGCGCGGCCTTATCAAGGGGATCGACGCAGAGATCACCATCGACGGTGGCGCCTATGCGCTGTGGCACACCGGGCCGTTTATGGAAACCGGCATGGCGGCGCGCAACCTGCCCGGCCCCTATCAGATAGAAAATTTCCGCTGCCGCACCTGGACGGTGGCCACCAACAAGCCATCGCTAGGCGTCTATCGTGGCGTGGCCCGGCCCGGCGCGTGCTTCGCCATCGAACGCACCATCGACGAGATCGCGCGCGCGGTCGGCCGTGACCCGATGGAGGTGCGCATGGACAACATGGTGCGCGCCGATCAGATGCCCTATCTCACGGTCTGCGAGATGAAATTCGACAACGGCGATTATCCCGAAAGCGTGCGCCGCGTGGCGGAGCTGATCGATTACCAGGGCGTGCGCGCGCGCCAGGGCGGTCCGGCCTCGGACGGGCGGCTCTACGGCGTCGGACTCGCGAGTTTTTCCGAACAGTCCGGCCACGGCGCCGAGGAATGGGTGCGCCGGCGTACGCCTATTGTTGCGGGATATGAAACAGCGACGGCGCGGCTGAACCCCGACGGCACCATGCAGATCCTGGTTGCGATACACTCGCACGGCCAGGGCATGGAAACCACACTAGCCCAGATCGCGCACGAGGAACTCGGCATCCACCCCGACGACGTGGTGATCCGCCAGGGCGACACCTCGGTCTCGCCGTTCGGCATGGGCACCTTCGCCTCGCGCTCGATCGTCATGGGCGGCGGCGCGGTGTCCAACGCCTGCATCGAACTGCGCGAGAAGATGGCGCGCATCGCCGGCCACCTGATGCAGTGCGACGCCGGACTGGTCCGATTCGCCGACGGGTCCGCCAACGGCCCTTCCGGGTCCGTGACGCTGGCCGAAATCGGCCGTATCGCCCATCTCCGCCAGGAGGCCCTGCCCGACGGCATGGACCCTGTGCTCGACGCCACCGCGACCTGGGAGCCCAGCGAATCCTCGGGCGTGTTCTCCTACGCCACCCACGCCGCCGTTGTCGCCGTCGATCCCGACAGCGGCGCGGTCGAACTGGTGGATTATGCGGTGGTCGAGGATTGCGGCACGGTGGTGAACCCCATGGTGGTCGACGGGCAGATTTGCGGCGGCGTCGCCCAAGGCATCGGGACGGCCATGTACGAGGAAGTGCCCTATGACGACGATGGCCAGCCGATGGCGACCACCTTCGCCGATTATCTGCTGCCGGGCGCGGTCGAGATCCCCGCCATCAAGATAGGCCACATGGTGACGCAAGCGACATCGACCAAGTTCGGCATGAAGGGCATGGGCGAAGGCGGCGCGATCGCGCCCCCGGCCGCGATCGCAAACGCGCTGCGAGACGCCTTTGCCAACGCCGGCGCGTTCGAATTCAACGAAACCCCGCTGAGCCCTACCCGCGTGCGCGCGGTGCTGACCGGCGCCCACCAGGAAAACTGAAGAATGCCGTCCGTCAGAATAATAGTCGCCGCGCTCCTGGTCATGCTGACGTTCGGCGCCGCTGATGCAGCCTGGTCCCAGGCGATTTTCGCCAATCCGGTCGAACCCAAGCTCACGCCGAAACTGCGCCTCGGCAAGCTCAATTACGGCGCTTTTTGCGCGTCCTGCCACGGAAAAATTGGCGGCGGCACGGATAAGGGACCAACCTTCATCAGCCGCATCTATCATCCCGGCCATCACGGCGACGGAGCCTTCATGAAAGCGCCCCGGCGCGGCGCGCGCGCCCATCACTTTCGCTTCGGTGATATGAAACCGGTAAAGGGCGTTACCGACGCGCAACTCATATCCATCTTGAAATATGTCCGCGCCGTCCAGCGCGCCAACGGGCTGTTCTGACTTACTCCTGATAGGGCAGGTGGTCGAACAAGTTTTCCTTGAGATAGCCCATCGCGAGGAACATGCGTCTCGGACACGGCGTCGCGGTGCGCGCGGACACGCCGTGCAGTGAATCGAGCGAGTTCACGAACATCACCAGCACGTTCGATTCATAGGGCACGGTGGCGAATTTCTCGACCAGCCCATCATCGACTTCGTTGTCGCGAAACCCCCGCCCGCCCGTGAACCGAAAGAGTTCCAGCTCGCCGCCTTCGGACCGGTCTTCAGGGTCACGCAGATAAAGCAGGCTGTTATAGAGCTCGTCTGGGACATCCACATGGGGGCCGCGCAACCGTGTCGGGTCGCCCAGAACCGGCGTGTTGGCGGTGATCGACGCACCCAGCAGGATGTCGGCGCTGTCATACCAGTCGATGCCATGACTGCCCGGGCGCATGTCGGCGAGCCGCCCAAAACGGCCCTCGAATTCGGGATAGGTCGCGTCTATCGCGGGACCGAGCACCCGCGCGATATCGGCCAGAAAATCTCGGCTCGCATGGGCTTCGGCGAATTCGCGCCACAAGGGGCTGACAGCCGCGCCGCGCGCGAGGTGCTTGAGCTTGATATTGAGACGGAGATTATCGGGATATCCACCCGACCCCGCCGGCGCATCGTCCTTTAGCCAAAAATCACTGCGATGCGGGAACGCTTCCAGCGGCGGTGCCTCGGCGATCAGCCGCGCGCAAAGACCGAGATCGACGGCGTCGCGAATCACCAGATGGGGAAATGGCGTCATCACCACATCCTCGGGCCGCGCCCGGGCGAGAACTGAGTATCCAGCCATTCGCTATTTTGCGCCCGGCCGGCCGCTTTTGCACCCGCTATCGGGCACCCGGGATGCGACAATTGCGCCGGCCCGCCGTTCGTTGGATGATGGGCGCGGACCGCGCGCGCGAGGGAGGCGAAGAATGGATACCCAATTACCCGAAGATCTCCGGATGATGAAGGAAACGCTGCGGCGTTTCATCGACAACGAGGTTATCCCCATCGAACGCGAGGCCTATGACGGGCCGGAGATGGTGCCCGAGATACGGGAGAAGTTGCAGGCGCGCGCTAAGGAGCTCGGCTTCTGGCTGCTCGACGTGCCGGAGGAATATGGCGGCATGGGATTCGGCATGCTGGCCCGCGTGCTGGTTTGGGAAGAGACCGGCCGCACCATCGCCTTCCCGCGCCGCAAACCCTGGATCTTCGGTTACGACGTGAGCCCGATCCTTCAGGAATTCCTGCGCGAGGATCAGAAGGACGACTATCTGTGGCCGGTAATCCGGGGCGAGAAGAAGGCCGCCTTCGCCCAGACTGAACCGGACGCCGGCGGCGACCCCGCCGGCATGCGCACCACCGCCGTGCGCGACGGCGACCATTACGTGATCAACGGCATGAAGCGTTTCATCACCGGCGCGGAGACCTCGGACTTCGCCCAGGTCATCTGCGTCACCGACCGCGAGAAGGGGGCGCGCGGCGGCATCTCCTGCATTTTGGTGGAAATGGACACGCCCGGCGTCGAGATTCTGCGCCAGCAGGAAACCATGATGGACGACCGACCATCCGAACTCGCCTTCACCGATGTGCGCGTGCCGGTCGAAAACATCGTCGGCAAAGAGGGCGACGGCTTCCGCATGGCCCAACGCTGGATCACCTATGGCCGCATGCGCCACGGCGCGCTGGGGCTCGGCGCCATGGAGCGCTGCCTCGAACTCGCCGCGACTTACGCCAACCAGCGCGAAACTTTCGGCGCGAAACTCGCCGACCGTCAGGCCGTTCAGTGGATGCTGGTCGATACCTATGCCGATATCAACATGCTGCGCCCGATGCTTTACCAGGCGGCGGCACGCTTCGACGCGGGCGAGGACATCCGTTACGAATCCTATCTCTGCAAATATAACGGCGACCGCAAGGGCTTCGAGGCCGCCGACCGCTGCCTGCAGATCCATGGCGGCGTCGGGCTGACCACCGATCTGCCGATCGAGAAACTGTGGCGCGACCTGCGCTCTTTCATGATCACAGAGGGCCCCGAGGACATCCTCAAGATGGCGCTGGCCCGCCACGTGCTACGCGAATACGGCTAGAACTCTATGCAATTCCCCGATTGTTAACCTGCCGGGCAGTATTGTCCCACGTTCCGTCTGAACACCCTTCGATGGGAGGACGCGTCCATGGGGTTGACCCTGCTGGATATTGCCGGCCATACATCGTTCGCGCTGACCGCGCTATCGTTTTACCTGCGCGACATCATCCTGCTGCGGGCGCTCGCCATTGTCAGCGGCGTTGTGGGAATCGCCTATAATTTCTGGCTTCCGGCCGGGCCGCTGTGGCTGGTGATTTTCTGGCTCACGGTATTCATCGTGATCAATGGGGTGCGCATCGGCGGCATCGTCGCCGAACACCGCTCGGTCGCTTTGTCCGACGAGGAAAACGAACTCTACGAAATCTTGTTCAAGGATTTCTCGCCGGTCGAATTCATGAAGCTGATGCGGATCAGCAAATGGAAATCGGCGTATACCGGCCAGGGTTTCGCCGCCCAGGGAAAGGATATTTCGGAACTGATCATGCTGTTCAACGGCGAGGTGCGGATCGAACGTGACGGGGCGGAAATCGGCACCGCGCGCGATGGCGCGATGATCGGTGAAATTTCGTTCATCCAGGGCGGCGCGGCGACCGCCGACGTCACCGCGACGCGTCCATGCCGCTATATCGTCTGGCCAAAGGACGAATTGCGCGGCCTTCTGCGCCGCAACCCCAATATGGATGTCGCGATGAAGAACGTCTTCAGCCTGGACCTGATGCAGAAGCTCACCGCGTAGCGGTCTTTAATAAAGTCTTCAGGAAATCTTTCT
>CAZPMO010000006.1:17546-59174 GCA_964587515.1 uncultured Rhodospirillaceae bacterium
CCGGGAATTGACGAAAGTGTCCGCGAATGCCGATGTATAATGAATGCGCGAAATGCGGCGATATACTGAGCGAGCCCTATGGCGCGACCACCGACAACAAGTGCGTCAAATGCGCCTCGGCCGAACGCGCCGTTACGCAAACCATCCAGGCCCAGGGACCCAGCGGCGCCGACCGCCGCGGCTATACGCGGGTCCGCACCTTAATGCAGGGCGTGCTGACCGACCGGGCCGGATCGCTCGACGTCAGGATCAATGACATCTCCGCCGGTGGCGTGATGATCACTGGACCTTCGCGGCCGCCAAAAAACGAGACGCTTGAGATCGCGATTACCGGCGCTGGTTCGCTGCACGCCGAACTGGTGTGGCAGGACGGCATGGAGGCCGGGCTTCGGTTCGTGGAGTCCCCGGACAAAGTCAGCGACCTGATGTCCCGCATCGCCCCGATCATGACCTCGCTGCTGCGCTGAACCGGATTTCCCCGGAGGATCAGGGAATACGGACGAGCACTGGTTGCGAATCATCGACACGATTATCCGCGGCGGTTCGTTCCGGCCTGTCGCAGCCGTCATAGAGACCTAATTTGGGGCGATGGTGAATATCGTTCCGCGTCTTCTCGCGCGAACGAGCCATTTCTTCGGCTTCCCGTTTCCCTTTGGCAAGATCGCGCCGGCGTTCCGCGGCGGTTCTAGTCCGACGATTTTCCTTGATGGCGGCGAAATCCGTGAGTTGCGCCGTAAGATAGACGACCGTCGAACCAAACCGCAGTCGATCAGGTAGCTTGCAACGTCTCGCCGGTGTATCGAGCAACCTGGCGAACAATGTCAAACGCGCCAAAGGATTTCGTACGGAACCATCCGGATCGACGCGCAGATAATTCATATGGAGCGTCTTTCCGATACGGACGGTATCGGGTTTTCCGAAGAGTTTGGTCAATCGATCCCTGATACTCTCCAACGAACCTTCGTAAGCGAAATTGCGAACACTTGTCAGGCCCATCAACTTGCCGCGCCGCGAAAACATCAATTGTATTTTCAATTCTCTGTCATCCGATACGTAATTCCATGGAGAGCGTTGTTGTCCGCTTTCTCTCGTGATGGGTTTACGGTTTTCCGGCAAATTTGCTGTCGGGAGTTTATCTCGGACCGCCTGAATTGTGTCACCCAGCCTTAAGCCTAAGAGTTCCATACTACGAACATCAGTCTGGCCCGTGACCGGCGGCGGATCGGGAACAAGATATCGAAGGTGGGACATATCTAAGCGCTGCGGGCAGCTTTGCTTTATTTTGTAGTGGCCCATCAGATTCGAAAGGTGCACCGCGTCATCACGATCGCATTTTCCGCGCTTAAGGCACAGTTCCAGATATTTCGCCATCGCGGGGACGTATTCGCAATCCCCCAAGTCACTAAGCACGCTCAAATAGGGCTGCCGAAAACGCAATACAAATGGCGACAAGGTAATCGAAATTTTGAAAGCGTCCGCCGATGCCCGCAGGTCCTTGCGGAATTTTAAAAGGTATCGACCCCTGGCGGCGTGTACGTCTGGATTGAAATTTCCGTAGTAGACCGCCCTCTCCAGATCGGCCTCGGCATCGACCAACCGTCCAAGCCGCGCCAGTACCCGCGCTCGGCCGGTGAGCAGATCGGGATGATAGGGATCGAGACCAATTGCCAAATCGTAATAGCCGAGCGCCTTATCCCACTCCTGGCGAAGGTCCATTGATTCAGCAAGGCTGTGAATGGCCCTCTCATATTCCGGATTGATTTCAAGCGCGCGTTTAAGGTCCGTCAAGGCGTCGTTGTATCTTCCCATGCCGTACAGTACTTGCGATCGACGGTACCGAATGAAGGCGTATTCGCCCTTCGCGATCGCTACATCGTACATGGCCAACGCCTTTTTCTTCCGGCCTGCCCGAAAGTGTTCTCCGGCTTCGTAAAGATCGAAATATGTAACGAGCGATTTGTGCAAATCGGAGGATGCGCTTTGCTGTTTAACATATTCGCGTAGATGTAAATAAAGCTGTCGTGACCCTCCCCATTTCGGATCCAGCCCATTCAGCAAGGTCCAGTGCAATTGTATGGAGTTCGGGATGGCTCTGGTCCCATTCCCATACGCAACGAACAACGCTCTTCGGTTTCCCGTCGCGCGCGCCAACATCATCTGTTCGATATAAGCAGTGGAAAGCCGGCGGTTGAGAACGAGAGCCGCATCTAAATCGGGGAGGGAAAGGCGTAAATAATTATTCATGACCACGAACTGCTCGCGAGGCGTCTCCATGGACGCCAGCTCACCACGGCTCAACATGGCTAAATGGTGGTAATAAACACCCCGGGCGAGCCGGGCATTATAGGACTTCGGAATTTGCGCGATCCATTCACGGAACCGGGACTCAAGGCCGGGATCCGCGTAAGCGAATGCAAAGTAGACGCGATTTACCCTCCACTCCTCTACCTCGCCGATTTCAAAGGCTCGTTGTGCTGAAGTCAATTGCCATTCAAGACTGTCGTAATCGCCCTGTTTGAGCAGGCCGATCAGTTCGAGCTTGCCCGGCCATTTCTGTTTCTCACCCGCCTGTGCGTTAAATCCGATCGAAAGCACGATGGCTATGAACGCGCTAATCCCGGCAAGCGCTTTCCAAACTCCGATATTTTTATTCGTCGACGTCATGGCGTGAGCCTCCTCGCGTTCGAACGATAATCAATCGACGACAAGCGTGTAAATTCTTCTGAATAAGTAACCCTAAGTAGTTTTCTTGAACCTTGAATACAGAGGCCTGTCCCATTCGATTTCGAAGGGCTTCGGTGTCCGGTCGGATCGTCTATGATGACCTCAAGAACAGGGAGGACGGACAGGATGGCGGACACCACAACATACGATTACATCATCGTCGGCGCCGGCGCGGCCGGATGCGTGCTGGCCGGCAGGCTGAGCGAGGATCCGGGCGTCCGGGTTCTGGTGTTGGAAGCCGGCGGGCGCGACCGCGATCCGCTGATCCACATCCCGCTGGGACTCGGCAAGATCCTCCCCGAACGGCTGCACGACTGGGGCTATGACGGCCAACCCGAGCCCCGCTTGGAGAACCGCGTCCTGGAGGTCACGCGCGGCAAGGTGATCGGCGGCTCTTCCTCGATCAACGCCATGGGTTACGTACGCGGCAATCGCGGTGATTACGATCGCTGGCGTCAGCACGGGCTGGCCGGCTGGTCCTACGCCGACGTGCTGCCCTATTTCCAGCGTTCCGAAAGCTGGGTCGACGGCGCGGATTCCTATCGCGGCGGCGACGGGCCGCTCGGCGTTATCCGGCGCAGTCCCACCGACCCGTTGTTCGCGGCCTATATCGAGGCGGGACGCGCGGCCGGATATCCGGTTTCGCCCGACTATAACGGCGCGCAGCAGGAAGGATTTTCGATCGGACAGGCCAATATCAAGAACGGTCGACGATGCAGCGCCGCCGTGGCCTTTCTCCACCCCGCTATGTCGCGGTCCAACCTGACGGTCGAAACGAATGCGCTGGTCGCGCGGGTGCTGCTCGAAAACGGCCGCGCCGTCGGCGTGGAATACACCCAAGGCGGCCGGACCATGGAAGCCAGGGCCGAACGCGAAACCATCCTGTCCGGCGGCGCGATAAATTCGCCGCAGGTACTGATGCTGTCGGGCATCGGCGCGGCCGACGAATTGCGACCGCACGGCATCGAGCCGGTGCACGAACTGCCGGGGGTCGGCCGAAATTTACAGGATCACCTGTCCGCGTCGGTGCATTCCCGGCGACCCAAGCCCGGTGGGTTCCGCAAAAATCTCAGATATGACCGCCTCGCCTTCAACATGGTCCGCGCCTATCTCACCGGCACCGGCCCGGCCACGGTATTGCCGCTGGGACCGATGGCGTTCCTGAAATCGCGTCCGGAACTGGAAATCCCGGACATCCAATTCCTGTTCCAGGGCGTGCCGCCGGAATCGACAGCGTGGTTTCCCGGGATTAAACCGGGTTGGGAAGACGGTTTCGCCTGCCGGCCGGTTCTGCTCCGACCCGAAAGTCGAGGCACGATTACATTGGCCTCTCGCGACCCCGCGCGGCATGTCGAAATACGCCAGAACTTCCTTGCCGAGGAAAACGATGTGCGAACCCTTCGCGAGGGGGTGAAGATGGTGCGCAACGTGATGGACCAGGCGCCGCTGCAAGAATTTCGCGACGCCGAGCTTGCGCCCGGCCCCGACGTCAACACCGATGATGAAATCGACGCCTATGTCCGCGCCACAGCGGCGACGGCCCATCACCCGTGCGGCACCTGCAGGATGGGAATCGACGACAACGCCGTGCTCGACGAACAACTTCGGGTACGCGGCGTCGATGGGCTCCGCGTCGTCGACGCCTCGGCGATGCCCGATCTGGTGGGCGGCAACATCCACGCCGCGGTCCTGTTGATCGCAGAGAAGGGCGCCGACATGATTCGCGGGCGGACGCCACCGACCCCGGCGGAGGTATAAATAAAAAAGGGCGGGCCGAGGCCCGCCCTTCTCGATTCGTTTCCGACTTAAAGCTTTGCCGGATCGATTTTGCTGTAAATCCGCTCCCACAGGAGCTTCTCATAGCGCGCGGAGAGCGGCCCCAGTTTCGTGCGATCCATGGGTCCCAGGATTTTTTCCCACTTTGCATAGTTGCGATTAATCGCCGCGACGATGCCCTTGGCATCCTTGGCGCCGCGTTTGGACGCCTTTTTGATGACAGCGGCGGCTTCCTTCGCCTTGAACTTAGCGAAGACAGGTTCAAGGCCGGCTCCCGGCGCGATAATCTCAATATTCTTCGACTTCGCCAGCGCCTGCGCCCGGTAATAATCGCCGATATAGCCGTCGATCATCACATTGGCGACCGCCTTGGGCATATTGCGGATCATGGTCTTTTTCTGGCTGGTGGACAGCTCGTTCCAGGCTTCCCGGTTCATCACGAACAGGTCGACCGTGGCCGCGCCTTTATTGAGCGTAAGGATCGACTTGATGGAATCGACGATCGGATAGGCCTTCAGCCAGGCCATCGCACCGAGGATACAATCAAGCTGTCCCCGGTTGATCGCCTCGACCATATCGCCCGAGGTCATCGCGACCGGCGTACCGCCGAGCGCGCGCGCCCAACGTCCCATCGCGCCGGTGGTCCGGACACGCTTGCCCTTGATCGCCTTGAGCGATTTCACCGGTTTGCGGCAATGCAGCACGAACCCG
Source organism: uncultured Rhodospirillaceae bacterium (assembly GCA_964587515.1). Classification (GTDB taxonomy): domain Bacteria; phylum Pseudomonadota; class Alphaproteobacteria; order MPNO01; family MPNO01; genus CAZPMO01. The sequence continues at coordinate 22,758 of CAZPMO010000006.1, forward strand.
TCGATCGCGTATGTACCGAGCAATACCGTCTTGGCCTTCTTGTAATCGTTCAGGCATTCCGGGCAATCATTGATGAAGGTGTCCATCACGGCCGCGTTCATCACCAGCGCATCGGTCGCGACGAACATCAGATCCATCGAGATGAAGGAATGTTTCAGCGGCCCCTGCACATAAGCCGGCACCACGAGGCCCGCCTCGGCGGCGCGGTTGCCGACGCTTTTCAGGGTCGCCTTGCCACTGAAAAGCTGCCCGCCGGTAACCAGCTTCCACGGGACCTCGGAACCCAGCGCCTTGAAGTAGGGCGTCAGGCCATAGGTGTTCACATTGTGCTTTGGCGGCAGATAGCTGCCATAGACCATCTCCTTCGCGGAAACGGTCGTCGATCCCGCGATCGCCAGGGCGGCGATGCAGGCCGTTATAAGAATTTTGCTCGATTTCATCACTGGTTCTTCTCCCTTTTCGGTGCGTTGATTATATTTGCCCCTTCGTCTTGCGGATCAGACTACCATCCGTCTCGTCCTTCGCAAGCCTTCCGTTCGTTAATCCATCAGGCTCGGTAACCAAGTCGAAATTCCGGGATAGGCGATCAGCAGCACGACGATCAGCACTTCGCAGACCAGAAACCACGTGACGCCCTTGAAGATGGTTTCAAGCTCAATATCCGGCCCCACCACGCTTTTGACCACATAAACGTTGAGGCCAACAGGCGGTGTCAGCAACCCGATCTCGATATATTTCACCACCAGGACGCCGAACCAGATCAGGTCGAGTTCCAGCGCCTCGAACATCGGCAGCAGGATCGGCAGCGACAGCAGCAACACGCCCAGCGGATCGAGGAACATGCCGAGCACGAGATAGATCAACGAGGCGGCAATCACCAGCAATATGGGATCGGCGGCCCAGCCCCCGACCGCGTCTGTCAGGAAATCGCCGACCCCGCTCATGGCCAGGAACCGCGTCAGCAGCACCGCGCCGACCGCGACGAAGAAGACCCGCGCCGTGCTGCCGAGCCCCTCGAGGACGCTTTCCTTCAGGACCTGGAAGGTCATGCGTCCCTGGATTGCCGCGATCACGATCGAGGTGAAAGCGCCGAAAGCGCCGGCCTCCGTCGGCGTCACGAGACCGAAATAGAGCCCGCCGATAATGCAGATCACCAGCACCGCAATCGGCCAAATTTCCCGCAGCGCGACCATGCGGTCGTACCACGTCACGGTCTCGGTAAAGGGCGGCGCGAGTTCCGGCTTCAGCTTGCACCGAATGATGATCATCGCGGCATAGATCACCGCCGTCATGACGCCGGGAATTACGCCGGCGATAAACAGTTTGCTGATCGAGACCTCGGCGAAGATGCCGTACAGCACGAACCCGATGGACGGTGGTATCATCGCGCCCAGCGTGCCGGCGCTGGCCACGACACCGGTGGCGAGCCCCTTGTCGTAGCCGTAGCGGGTCATTTCGGGGATCGTAATCCGGCCCATCGCGGCCGCCGTGGCGATGCTGGACCCCGACGCGGCCGAAAAGCCGGCGCAGGCGAAATTCGCCGCCACGGCGAGCCCGCCCGGCAAACCGCCCAACCACACCCGTCCGGCGCGGAACAAGGCCGCGCTGATCCCCGAATGATGCGCCACCGCGCCCATAAGCAAGAACATCGGGATCGCGGAAAACGACCAGTGCGCCGCGAAATCGAAGGGCTCGGTCCGCAGCATGCCGGCGGCCACCTTCCAGCCCTTGAGCTCGCCGATCCCGATCATCGAAACCATCAGCAACGCAAACCCGATCGGCATGCGCACCGCGATCAGGATCAGCAGCAGGATTAGCCCTCCGAAACCAAGCTCAAGGGGACTCATATCCGGCCCACCGCCTTGCGCGCGTCATCGATGATACGCAGGGCCATATAGGCCGCCATGACGATCAGCCCAAGTGGCAGGAACCAGCGGCTCGGCCAGATTGTCACGTTATCGTCGGCGGTCTCCCATTGCTCGTTCTCGAGAAAACTCTCATAGGCCGCGAAGAGGGTTTCCCAGAAGACCCAGCAGAGCAGACACAGACAGATCACCGCGATCGTGGCTTCCAGCCCGGCAAGTCGGCGCGGCGGCAGGCCGCGCGTAAACAGCTCGACCGTAATATGTCCCTCATTATGGGTGACATAGGCGAGCGGAAAAAAGATCACCGCAACCATGTAATAGCCGGCGACGATTTCCGTTGTGCCCATCAGAGGGTTGTTGAAGAATTCCCTGGCCGCGACATCAACCACGATATGGGCCATCATCAACAGCATCAGCGCGCCGCCGACGAAGGTCAAAAAATCAATGGGACGCTGGATCAACCAGTGCTCGGACCGCAAGCCCTCCACCCCTGTATTTTTTATGCGGGTCTTGCGCCCGCCGCGAGACTATAGCGGGGCTGCGGTGGCGGCGCCAGCCTTCGAGACCGGGCCCGTCAAACGGTCTGCCCCGGACGTCCGCCGAACCTGTAACGTTCCACCAGAACGTCCTCGTAGAGGTCGTTCTTGCAGTAGGGCCATTCCGCCATGAAGTTTTGGAGTTCCCGGCGGCTCGGCATACAGATCAGATTGGCGCTGCCCTGCCATTCCGCGCCCTCGTCATCGAGGATCGGGCCGCGCGCGACGATGATGGTTTCATCATAGGGCGCGAGGAATTTGCGCTGTTCCTCGACGATTTCCTGACGCCGCGCGTTTGCGCCAGAACGGCCGTAACCCCGGATATACCAGTAAACCTCTCCCTCTTTGCGGGGATAATCCCGCTGCAACCGCTTCAGCCCGCTCGACCAACGACGAATATGGACATCGCCGTAAAGACCCGCGCGATTGAGCGGTTCGTTGTCGATAAAGGCGCGCACCGCGTTCCAATCCTCGAACTCCACGAAGATCACACTGGAAATGGTCCGGGCCAGATCGTCGGTACCCGTCGCCCCGCGCGCGATGAAATGGTCGCGGTGATCGTCGAAATATTCCCAGTGCGCTTCCACATGGGTCTTGCGAATTTCCGCCGTCGCCGGATTATCGATCAGCTGAACATGAAATTGCATGGCCGCTTCCCTCCCGTGGTTAATCTCTTGATACCACGACCGACCGACGTCGCGCGAATGGCGCACCCGCCGGGTCCATGCTAGCTTTTATCTAGGGAACGTACGGAGGAAGCCATGGCCGTGGTCGAAGATGCGAAGCCGGACCTGCTGTCCAACCGCGATGCGGAGTTCGCCGCGCTGCACGAACGCACGCAGGCGCTAAACCTGTTCGAGTTCTGGTCGGTGGGCGACGAGGGCGAGCACCAGGCCGTGGCCAAGCTGCAGAAATTCACCAAGGCGGCGCCCCATCTGTGGAAATACTCGGATATCCTGCCGTGCCTCGAAAAGGCGGGTGAGTTGATCGATATGGACGAGTCCGAACGCCGCTCGCTGATCATGGTCAACCCCGCGTTGGAAGGACTGATTGCGACCACGACGACCATGTTCGCGGCATACCGCATCAACAATCCCAACGAGATCGCGCCCGCCCACCGCCATTCCCCCAATGCGATCCGTTTCGGCCTCACCGGTCACACCAACTTCACCGCCGTCGAGGCGGAAAACATCACGTTCGGCCCGGGTGACCTGGTGCTGACGCCGCACGACACCTGGCACAACCACGGCAACGAGGGCGAAGGCGGCGCGGTCAATCTTTCGGTTCTCGACATGCCGTTGGTGAACGTCCTCAACGCGACCTATTTCGAGAGCGAGTACTTCGAGGAAGAAGACGGCAAGGCCGTGCGCAAGGACGTCCAGTCGGCGCGCTTCCCCGACGACTACTCGGCGCGCGTCTATGGCCAGGTTGGGCTTCTGGCGCGCACGGTGTCGCACCACCGCGGCACCGGCAACGCATCGCCCATGTATGTCTATCGCTGGGAGCCGACGCGCGAGGCCCTCGAAGGCCTGCGCGACCGCGAGGGCAGCGCCTACGACGGCGTCATGGTCGAATATGTCAACCCGACGACCGGCCAGGCGCCCTACTCAACCATGACCTTCTTCGCCCAGATGCTGCGCCCGGGCGAGCGCACGCTGGCGTCGAAACAGAACGCCAGCCTGATCGTGACTGTGTACGAGGGCTCGGGCCACAGTATCGTCGGCGGCAAGCGCTTCGACTGGGAGCCGTTCGACACCTTCTGCATTCCGGGCGGCGAATGGGTCGAGCATTTCAACGGCTCGGACCGCGATGACGCGATTTTCTTCGTCTCCTCGGACGAGCCGGTGCTGAAGGCGATGCGCTTCTATATGCGCCAGGGACGCACACCCGAAGGCGACGTGGCGCTGCTGGATTAAGCCGTTTCCCGTTGAGCTTCTATTTCGCGGAATTCCGATACCGTCAGCGGGTCGGCGAAAATCTCGAAGCAGATGCCGTTGGAGTCGGTAAAGAAGATCGTGTAGCTGCGGCTGCCGTTTTCAAGCCCGCCGCCTTCCGGCCCCTGAATCTGAGGACCTTTCACCTCGATGCCGTGGGCGATCAGCTTTTCCTTGTATTCGTCGACCGATTTGCGGCTGTCCGTCGCCATGGCGAGGTGGTCGATACCCTGGCTTTCCTTTTGGGAGTCGCCGCTGGCGAGCGGCGTTCCGCCTTCGAACAGGGCGAAGCTGTGATGCCACACGCTGTCAATGCTGACAAAGGCGATACGGCCCCGGCCCGTTTGGTCAATGGCGGTGAGTTCCACATCGAGAAGTTTCAGAAACTCCAGCTCTTCCTCGATATTCCGAACGTGCAGCCCAACATGTCCTAACGTCAATCGGGTCATCGCCAGTCCTTTCTTCGGAGTTTCGATCTTGCGCCTGATAATCCTGTTCCGGATCGAGACTCAACCACGGTAAAGCAAATCAAAAAATTTTACGCCACGAGACCGGCGAGATTCAATCCAGTCATTAAACGCGCGCGATCGTCCTCGCTCGAATACATGTTCCGGGTTGCAGCCGCTTCGAGAGTGAATCCCGAATCCAACGCCAATAGAAGCCCCAGCGCCGCCTCCGCCCGTTCCTGATCGCCGTCGAGCGCCCTGCTCGCTGCTTCCATGACGTATGCAAATGCATGACCTGGTCGAAGCGAAGAGGCCTCGGCGGCGTATTCCGAGGCGCTTGCATAATCACCGATCTGGAAATCGGCGAATGAGTGAAATAGGTCGAATTCGTTACGAAGAAGATCACGCGGGCTCAGCCGAACAGCGTGTGCAATCGCCGCGAGCCCGGCGTCGCCATCACCGGCGATCGCATGAGCCGCGCCGAGAAACGAATAGCCATAAGCGAAATTCGGATTTAGCTCGATTGACTTCCTCGCCGCTAAAATTGCCTCGGGGCCCTTATGCATGGCAAGACAGAGCATTGATCGAGCGACGTAGACCCAAGGCTCGTCGGCATCGTACTTCACTGCTTCGGCAATGCTGTCGGTAGCGGACACAATGGCGAAGTCCATCGGCTCCCACCCCTGGAAACCCCTCCATACCGTCACCCAACCTCTGTGGGCGTGGGCTCGGGCAAAGGTGGGATCGGCTTTAATGGCGCGGTCGAGCAGCGCGACGGCGTCCCCGCTATCGGTTTTCGTGAACCGACTGATCCGGTCCAATGCCTGCAAGACAAAGTCCCAGGCGTCCAGGCTGGAAGGCGTCTTGTGTTGGGATCGGATGATTTCGGCGACGTGAAGCTGCGGTTCTATCGCGCCGACGATGGTTTCCGTGATCTCGTCCTGAACCGCGAAGATGTCTTCAAGCTCGCGATCAAAACGTTCCGCCCACAAATGATTGCCTGTCGCGCCCTCTATCAGCTGCGCGGTAATTCGCACGCGATTGCCCGCCTTTCGCACGCTGCCTTCCAAAACGTAACGCACGCCCAATTGACTGGCGACGGACTGTACGTCCACGGGCTGGCCCTTGTAGGTAAAGGTCGTGTTGCGGGCGATGACGAAGAACTGCCGAATACGGCTGAGGGCGGTGATGATGTCTTCGGTGATGCCGTCGGAGAAATATTCCTGCTCCGGGTCGCCCGAGAGGTTGTCGAACGGCAGCACGGCGATGGACGGTTTGTCGGGCAACGTGGGAGGAGCGTCCGGCTGGCGTACCGTGGCGCTCGCGGCGGCGGCGTCCAGATGCACGCGATAGGATCGTACGGGCCGGTCGAGGTTTTTGACGGTTTGTTCGCCGAGGTCTTCGAACGTGACGTCGAGCGCGCTCCCAACATGCTCGTGAACATTGGCGGAAACGCATATGGCTCCCGGTTCGGCGAGCCCTTCCATGCGCGCGGCGACATTGACCCCGTTGCCGTAAAGATCGTCGCCATCGACGATCACATCGCCCAGGCTGACGCCGATGCGCAACACGATGCGCTGTTCTCGCGGCAATTCGGCGTTGCGTTGGGCCAGCGCGCGTTGAATCTCGACCGCGCACTGGACCGCGTCGACGGCACTGCCGAACTCGGCCAGCGCGCCGTCGCCGGTGGTCTTGAAGATGCGCCCGTCGAACTGCTTCGTTCTGGGGTCGAACACTTCGGATCGCAATGATTTGAGCCGCGTCAGCGTCCCGGTCTCGTCCTGTTCCATCAGGCGCGAGTAGCCGACCACATCGGCAGCGAGGATGGCGGCGAGCCTTCTCTGGACGCGTTCTTCGGCCATGTGAGGCAACTACTTTCAGATTAATCGATGGCGGGATTGTATGGATGGCTGGTGGAGGAGTCCATCAAGGCCGGAGGTCCATGGCGGTGGACACGTTGAAAGGAAGCCGCGAAAGGCGCAAGATATGGGCCCCGCGCGAGGAGGCCCGGATGTCCGACAACCCACCTTTCCTGAAGATCGACGAACTCGTCGCGCGCATTCCCGACGGCGCGACGCTGGCCATCCCCAAAGACGAAAGCGGAGCGGCGATGGAAGCGACACGGGCGCTGATACGACGCGGCGTGAAGGATCTCCACCTGGTCTGCCTGCCGGTCGGCGGCATGCAGGCCGATCTGTTGATTGGCGCCGGATGCGTCGCCACCATCGAATGCAGCGGGGTCTCGCTGGGCGAGGCCGGCTTGGCGCCGCGCTTTCGCGATGCGGTGGAAAACCACAAGCTGCGCATCCGGGACGCGACCTGCCCGGCGATCTACGCCGCCATCCAGGCCGCCGAAAAAGGCGTGCCGTTCATGCCGCTGCGCGGACTGATCGGCTCCGACGTACTCGCCAACCGCGACGATTGGAAAGTGATCCAGAACCCGGTCTCCAGCGACGACGATCCGATCGTGATCCTGCCCGCGATCCGGCCCGATATCACGCTGTTCCATGCGCGTCTCGGCGACCGTAACGGCAATGTCTGGGTCGGCAACCGCCGTGAATGCGCGATGCTGGCGCACGCCGCCCATGGCACGCTGGCGACGGTGGAAGAAATTTTCGACGGCAACCTGATGGAAGACGAACGCTTTATTGGCGGCACGGTACCACCGCTCTACGTCGAAGCGGTGACCCTCGCGCCGCGCGGCGCCTGGCCGGTCGGGCTCACGGGACGCTACGAACGCGACGGCGAGCATGTGCGCGACTACGCCATCGCGGCCCGGACCGACGCCGGCTTCGCCGACTATCTCGACCGCCATATCCTCGGCGCCGCGGTAACCGCCTGACCTTCATGGGAGGGGATTTCAGCCGCGAGGAATTGCTGATCTGCGTGATCGCGCGCATGCTCGAAGGCCAGCGTAACGTCGCGGTCGGCGCGTCCTCGCCAATCCCCGCCTCCGCGGCTCTTTTGATGCAGGCGCTGTCGGGCGGTGCCACGCGCGCGAGCATCCTCGGCAGCAATGTCCACAACCCGTTCAACGACGGCGGGCCGGAGCTGTTCGACCGCGCCGGACAGGGCCGCGTCGACGTGTTCTTCCTGGGCGGAGGCCAGATCGACGGCGCGGCAAATATCAACCTGGTCGGCACCGGCGATTATCCCGACGCCGACACGCGCTTTCCCGGCAGCTTTGGCTCGGCCTATCTCTATTTCACGGTGCCGCGGGTGATCCTGTTCCGCCAGGAACATTCCCGCCGCGTGTTCGTCCCCAAGGTCGATTTCATCAGCGCGCCCGGCACGAGCCCCGCGAATGTCCACCGCCCGGGCGGGCCCCATGCGCTGATTACCAGCCTGTGCGTGTTCGGTTTCGACCGCGCGCGCAAGCGCTTCCGCCTCGACGGGTTGCTGCCCGGCGCGACCGTCGAGGAGGTGCGCGACAATACCGGCTTCGCGTTCGATTGCCCGGACGGGGTTGGCGACGTACCGTCGCCGGAGCCCGAACGTCTCGCCCTAATTCGCGACCGCATCGCCGCCGAGGTCGCCGAGACCTATCCCGATTTCGCGACCAACAAGCTGGGATTTGCCGGGGGACGCTAGACTCCGTCCGGCCCATGCCCCATCGTTAAAAAAATTAGGGAGAAGATTGCGATGACGGACCGAATACTCGAAGGCAAGGTCATAATGATGACCGGCGCCGGGCGCGGCATGGGACGGTCGATGTCGGTGGGTCTCGCGGGCGCCGGCGCCAAGGTGGTGATGATCGACATCGACGAGGACGTGCTGACGGAGGCCGCCGCCGAGGTCGAGTCCGCCGGCGGACAGGGCTGTACATTGCCCGTGGTGGCCGATGTCACCAGCGCCGATAACGCGCGCGCGGCAATGGAATCGACGCTCTCGCGGTTCGGCCGGCTGGACATGCTGGTGAACGACGCGGTGGTGGGCCCGGAACGCATCGGCCCCGACTTTTTTACCGACCGCAAGAAATTCTGGGAACTCGATGACGGGCTGTGGCGTCAGATGCTCGACGTCAATATCTTCGGGCCGCAGCTCATGGCCAAGACCGTGGTCCAGCACATGGTGGAAATCGGCTGGGGCCGCATCGTCAACATCACCACCAGTCTCAACACCATGTACCGCCCGGGCGCCGGTGCCTATGGACCGACCAAGGCGGCGCTCGAAGCGCATACGCGGATCATGTCCGAGGATCTTGAGGGTACCGGCGTGACCGCCAATATCCTGATCCCCGGCGGCCCGGTAAACACACGCATGATCCCCGAAGCAAGCGGTATCCCGCGTGAAAAACTGATCCAGCCCGACGTGATGCGGACGCCGATCGTCTGGCTCGCGTCCGACGATTCCGACGGCGTCAACGGCATGCGCTTCATCGCGGCATTGTGGGACGCCGATCTGCCGCGCGAGGCGCGCATTGAAAAGGCCGGCGCTCCCGCCGCGTGGACGCAGATCGATTCGCTGGCAATTTATCCGGAGGGACGGAACTAGCTATGACGGAAGTAAAATTGGACGGCAAGGTCGCGCTGATCACCGGCGCGGGCCGGGGGCTGGGGCTCAGGATGACGCGGGCGCTGGTCGAATCAGGCGCCCGGGTGGCGATGGTCGAAATCGACGCCAACGCCTTGGAAAGCGCCGCCGCCGAAGCCGAGGCGGCCGGCGGTCAGGGCTGCGTGCTGCCCATCGTCGCCGATGTCACCAGCGAGGACGACGCGGCGCGCGCGGTGGACCAGGCCACCAATCTCTACGGACCGCTCGACGTGCTGGTCAACGACGCGGCGATCGGCCCCAATGCCTTCCGCCCGTCCAACCTGGGCGAACCGCTGAAGGTCTGGGAAATCGATCTGGATCTCTGGCGCGCCGTCCAACTCGTCAACGCGACGGGGCCTTACATCATGGCGCGCACTGCGATCCCCGCCATGATCGAGCGCGGCTGGGGGCGCATCGTCAACGTCACCACCAGCCTCGATACCATGTACCGCGCCACCATGGGCCCCTACGGGCCGGCCAAGGCGGCGCTGGAGGCGTTGACCGCGATGCTGGCGCAGGAACTCGAGGGCACCGGCGTGACGGCAAATGTGCTGGTGCCGGGCGGGCGCGCCAACACGCGCATGATTCCCACCGATGGCGAGTTCGTCGACAGGGATACCCTGATCCAGCCCGAGGTGATGGTTGCGCCGATACGTTGGCTTTCCTCGACCGCGTCCGACGGTGTTAACAGCCGGCGTTTCCTGGGCGCGAAATGGGATCCCGACCTGCCGCCCGAGGAGGCCGCCGAAATTGCCGGCGCGCCGGCGGCGTGGCCGCAGCTCGGCAACCAAGCGATGCGGGGAAGCGGTGAACCTCAGTAAATTGCGATGAAGCTCAGCACCGACCGGATCCTGACTTCCCATGTGGGCAGCCTGCCGCGCCCCGACGACGTCGCCGACCTGCTGATCGCCAAGGAATTCGGCGAGCCCTACGACCGGGATGCGTTCGAGGCGCGCATGGACGAGGCCGTGGCGGCCTGTGTCGCCGAACAGCGCACGCTGGGCATCGACATCGTCAATGACGGCGAGATCGCGAAGACCGGCTACGCCACCTACATCCAGGATCGCCTGACCGGTTTTTCGGGAGACAGCCCGTCGTTGCGCTTCGGCGATCTGTCGGAATTCCCGGACTATCGCCGTCGCATGGCGGAAGCGGCCGGCGCGCGGCGGCTGCAACGGCCCAAATGCACGGGCCCGGTGGCGCTGGCCGATCGCGCGCCGCTTGAGCGCGACATCGCGCGGCTGAAAGCGGCGCTTGCGGGCGGCGACGCCACCGAAGCGTTCATGAACGCCGCCTCTCCCGGCGTGATCGCGGTATTTCAGATGAACGAATACTACGCCGACGAGGATGAGTATCTCGAAGCGCTGGCGGCCGCGATGAAGACCGAGTTCGACGCGATCGTCGCGGCCGGGTTCGTTTTGCAGATCGATTGTCCGGACCTCGCAATGGGCCGCCACGTGGTTTACAGCGATCTCGATGACGACGGTTTCGTGCGCCGCGCCGAGAAACAGATCGAGACGCTGAACGCCGCGCTCGCCGATGTTCCCCCGGGACGCGCCCGTATGCATGTGTGCTGGGGCAATTACGAAGGTCCGCATCATCGCGATATCGAGCTTTCCCGGATCGTCGAGGCGCTGATGCGCGCCCGTCCGGCCGGAATTTCGTTCGAGGCCGCGAACCCGCGTCATGCCCATGAATGGACCGTGTTCCGGGATTTCGACCTGCCGGACGACAAGGTGCTGCTGCCCGGCGTGATCGATTCGACCTCGAACTATATCGAGCATCCGGAACTGGTGGCCGAACGCATCTGCCGTTTCGCCGACATCGTCGGGCGAGAACGCGTCATTGCCAGCGCCGATTGCGGCTTCGCGACCTTCGCCGGCATCAGCAAGATCGACCCGGCGATTACACCGCTGAAACTGAGGGCGCTGGCCGATGGCGCGGCGATTGCTAGCCGGCGTTTGTGGCGGGGGTCTTGAGGCGGAACGCGGTGACCACCGCGACCAGCAGAATCGCGCCGCCCACGTGATACGGCATGTCGCGGCCCAGCACCGCGAACAGTATTCCCGCCGTCACGGGACCGAAAATGCGGCACAGGCTCTGCGCCGATTGCGAAGCGCCCAGCACCGCGCCCTGAATGTCGGCGGGTGTATTGCGCGAGACCAGACCATTGAGCGATGGGTTGGCGAGCCCGAAACCCAGCCCGATCAACAAACCGCTGATCATCACCAGCCGCAGCGTGTCGCTCCACGGCACCATGGCGATCCCGACCATGAACAGCGCGACCGCCAACGGCGCAAGCCGCGCTTCGCCCAGACGGCGCACCGCCGGCCCCACCAATCCGCCCTGCACCAGCACAAGAACCACCCCAATATAGGCGAAGAAAAATCCGTTCTGACGCGGTCCCCATCCATGCGCCCGCTCCGTCCACAGCGCGAATGTCGCCTCCAGCCCGGCCATCACGAAACTCACCAGCACGATGACCACGAGCGGCCGCGCCACCGCCGGATGGCCGATCACCGTCGCGAAACCGCGGAACCGATCGACCATCCCGCCCGGCGCGATCGGCTCCCGGTGGCGCTCGGGCTCTTTCAGGAAGATCATGCCGAGCGCGACCGCGAGCGCCGAAAACCCGGCGGCCACGAAGAACGGCGTGCGGAAATCGGGGTTCGCCGCGTCGGGTCCGGCCAGCACCCCACCGATGGCGGGTCCCAGCACGAAGCCAAGCCCGATGGCGGCGCCGATCATCCCCATGCCCTTGGCCCGCTCCTCGGGCGGCGTGAGATCGGCGATATAGGCCTGCGCGACGGATATATTGGCGCCGAACAAACCGCCGAGCGCGCGCGCCGCGAACAGCATCCAAAGCGCATCGGCCAGTCCGAGCCAGACAAATGAAAGCACAGAGCCGAAGATGCTGAGGATCAGGACAGGCTTGCGGCCCCAACGGTCGCTGACCCAGCCCCAGATGAAAGCAAAGAAAAAGGCCACCGACGAATAGGTCGCGAACAACAGCGTCACCACGTCGGGTCCGGCCCCGAAATGCTCGGCCCAGAACGGAATGAACGGGATGATAATTCCAAAGCCCACCATGTCGATGAACACGGTAAGCAGCAACGCGATCAGCGCACCCTTTTGGCGCGTGGCACCCGACATGCGCCGTGATTAGGGGCCGCCGCGACCGGTGTCAAGCCGCGCTCTGATCTCGAACTTCAATATCTTGCCCATGACGTTTCGAGGCAGCGCATCGACAAACACCACGTCACGTGGTCGTTTGTAGCGCGCGAGCCGGTCGTCAAAAAGCGCCAGCACGCCGTCGCGGTCGATGTCGGCGCCGGCGCGACGGACCACCACCGCGACCGGCACCTCGCCCCAACGCGCATCAGAACGTCCGATCACCGCAGCCTCGGCGATCTCGACGCAGCCGTCGAGCACATTTTCAAGCTCGGCGGGATAGATGTTCTCACTACCGGAAATGATTACGTCCTTGATGCGGTCGTCGACATAAAAATTACCGTCGGCATCCGCGTGACCAACGTCGCCGGTGTGGAACCAGCCGTCGCGCATCACCTCCGCGGTGGCGCCCGGATTGTTCCAGTACCCGGTCATTACGTTGGCCCCGCGCACCACGATCTCGCCTTTCTCGCCGGGGGGAAGCTCATCCCCGTTGGGGCCGACGATGCGCGCCTCGCAATGAAGCGCAGGTTTGCCGGTCGAGCCCGCCGTGCTCCAGGCTTCGTCGATGCGCTGATGGATAGCGATCGGCGCGGTCTCCGTCGAACCGTAAACCTGGATCACCGGCACGCCGCGATCGAGGAAAGCCCGCAGCAGCGGCAGCGGCACCGTGGTCGAACCTGTATCGAGGCAGCGCAGGCACCCGAGATCGAGTGTCGGCCAATCGGGATGGTCGAGGATCGCCTGCAGCATCGCCGGCACCAGGGTCAACAGCGTCGGACGGGCCTCGTTGATCGCCGAGACCGTTGCATCCGGATCGAAACGGCGCTGGAGGATTACAGTCGCGCCGGCGTAAAGCGCCGGTGTCGCCAGGATATTCATGCCGCCGACGTGGAACATGGGAAGTCCGACCAGGACCACGTCGGACGATTTCATGTCATGGGCGGCGACACTGTTCAGAGCGTTATGGCCGAGCGCATTCTGGTTCAGCACCGCGCCCTTCGGCGTCCCGGTCGTGCCGGAGGTGTAAACAATCAGGAGCGGGTCGTCGGGACCGGCGATTGAATCGGGGTTCGCGCCCGGGCTCGGCGCGAACGCGTCCCATCCCACGCGGCCCTCGCCGCTTGCGATAAAATGGCGGCATGAGAGTTCTTCGCGAATGCGGTCGATGTGATCGAAAAATTCGGGCTCGGCGAACAGTACCGAGACGCCTGCATCGTCAAGGATGAATTTGTGTTCCGGCGGCGCGAGACGCCAGTTCAGCGGCACCATTATCGCGCCGGACCGGGCGCAGGCGAACAGCAGGACGATAAATTCGGGGCTGTTATAGCCGAGGAAGCCGATACGATCGCCGGGGCGCACGCCGTATCGCGCGCCCAACGCAGCGGCGGCGGCGCGAATACGATCGCGCAGGGCGCCGTAGCTTATCTCCGCGTCTTCGAAACGGATCGCGACGCGGTCCGGCGCGGCATCGGCCCAGCGTTCGATCCAGCCTGAAATATCCAACAGCGGCCCCGCTTATCCGTCGTCGGTCTCGCCGGGCTCGTAAAGCGTTTCGCGCCCCAGCCGGTCGACGCAAAGCTCCGCCGTCCACGGCAGCATCAGCGAGCCGAGACGCGAATCCCGATAATATTGCTCCAGCGGTAGCGATTTAAGCATCGACTGGCCGCCGCAGGTGCGTATCGCCAGCCGGCAAATCTCGTTGGCGGTTTCCATCACGGTGTACTGAGCCGCATAGGCGCGCAGGCGCACTTCCTTGGGCGGGTCGACGCGCGCCTCGGACACCGCCCGCGAGAACAACGCCTCGGCCTGCTGGAGCTTGATGAACATGTCGGCCACGGTAATCTGCTTGGTGGGATACATGCGCCGCTTTACCGGAATGCCGTCGACGTCGCCGCGCAAGTAGCGGACCGTGAAATCATAGGCCGCGTGCGCGATGCCGAGATAGGTCGGACACAAGGTCATGAACATATGCGGCCACCGCCGCGCCGCCTGGTGATAAACGCCGCGTGGCATCAGCATCATCTCATCGGCGACGAAGACATCCTTCAGCAGCAGCGTCCGCGACACGGTGGCGCGCATGCCGACGGGGTCCCAGGGACCGGTGATTTCGAGCCCATCCGCTTCTTTTGGCACCGCGAGGAAGAGCGTATCGGTGACAGCGCGATCGGGCTTGTCCTCGGTGCAGAGTACGCCGTAAAAATCCGCCGCCCCGGACAGCGAGGCGAATATCTTGACACCGTTCAGCACCCATCCACCATCAACCTTGGCCGCCAGCGTACCGAAGGGCGCCTTGCCCGCCGCCGCCGCGCTGCCCTCGGAAAATGGCTGCGCGAAGATCGCGCCGTCATCGACAATGCGCGCGAAATGGCCCTCGCGGTTGTTCGCGTGCCGGCGGCGATCGTCTTCCGGCATATCGAGATCGTCGGCGATATGGCCGGACCAGATGGGGGTACAGGCATGCATGTTGAATGTCAGCGCGGTGGCGCCGCACCAACGCCCGATCTCCGCCGCATGATGAGCGTAATCATGATATTTCGCGCCCAGACCGCCATGTTCGGCGGGTACGGTCAGCGCGAGCAACCCTTCCGTTCGCATGTCGTCGTAGTTCTCGAAAGGGAAAGAGGCCTCGATATCAAACTGGGCCATACGGGGAAGGAACTTTTCGGTTCCGAGCCGGGTGATAAGCGCGGAGATGGCTTCCCGGTCGCCGGCGAGGTTCTGCCAGGCATGTGCGTGGTCGGATCCTGAATTCATGGCGATTACCGGGTCTCCAGGCGCGTTTCATTTAGCCCGAAGTCTGGCATCATTGTCCCCGCGAGGCCAGCCTCGCCAAGGGAGTTCGCTCAGCGGAGTTTCAGGATGACGATCAGGCCGGGCACGCGCGCCCCGCATTCATTTCGAAAATCGCTGTGATCGCAAGACAGGGTCTCGAACCCATTATTTTCAGCGGTTCGGCGAAGATAGTTCGAACCATGGGCGTAGCGACCTGTTTGCCGTAACGTGAAATCTTCTTGATCGTCTCGTTCGGCGGAGAAGGCAAACAACCCGTCACGCGCGGTCAGCCGTGCGACGCCCTCGAACACAGGATCGAGATCACCGGTGTGTACGAACCCGTCGGCGGCGACCACGAGATCGAAAGCTCCACTTTCGAGGGCGTTGTCCCCGCGCAATTCGACGAGATCGCCGATGTGCAGCCGGCTATAGAGGCCGCTTGCCGATGCCTGCCCGATCATGGCCGGTGACAGATCGATGCCGAGCGCATCCTCGAACCGGCCCTCAAATGCCCGGGCCGCCAGCCCGGTGCCGCAACCCAAATCGAGGAAACGCTTGAAGGACTGTAAATTGGCGCCACACGTCAACTCAACAGCGGCGCGCAACAACCGGGGCGCCTGGTAATCCAACTCGTTCCGGACATATTCGTCATAAATCGCCGCATGATGATCAAAAAGCTCACGGATATATTCCGGCGGCGCACGGTTCGGGGTCTCGCCCGAAAGCGCGGCGACCATATGCCTCGCGTTGGCCCGGCCGGGATCGAGTTCGAGAGCGATACGGTATGCCGCCCGCGCCTGATCAGTAATTCCCAAATCATGCAACGTATTTCCCAGATTATTGTATGCGTCGATATGCTCGGGATCGATCGACACGGTCCGGTGATAGCTCGCTACCGCCTCTTCCAACCGACCTTGTTCCCGGCGAACATTGGCGAAATTGTAATGCGCATCAGCAAACCGGGGCGCTATTTCTATCGCCCGGAGATATTGAACCGACGCATCCTCAAAGCGATCTAGATCGGCATAGGCATTGCCGAGATTAAAGCGAGGCTCAGGTATGTTGGGCTCGATCTCAACGGCCAGGCGATGGCTATCTACCGCGGCCTCGACATCACCCGCATCACGCAATGCATTGCCGAGATTGTTATGGATGATGGCGCATTCGGGATGAAACAACAGCGCGTGCCGGTAGCTTTCCATCGCGGCGCCGAACTGTCCGAGTTCGCGCTGTGAATTGCCCAGATTACCGAGCGCCGTCGCATATCCGGGCCGAACGGCAATGGCGAATTTAAAGCTGGCGATCGCGTCTTCATATTTCTCAAGCGCGTGCAAGGCAATGCCGCAACTATTGTGAGCTTCGAAGATATCAGAATCGATGTTGAGTCCTCTGCGATAGGCCTCGACAGCTTCTTCATAGCGGCCGAGGGACTGCATCACATCACCGAGGCTGAGATGGGGCACCGGGTTGCAACCGGCGGCCGCGATCGACTGATGAATAAGACGGGTTGCGGTCTCGGTATCGCCCGACTGATAGGAAATCAGCCCGAGAAGGTGCAGGGCGTCTTCATGGTTCTGGTGAAGCTCGAGAGCTTGATAATAGCGTTCGGCGGCGCGCTGGAAATCTCCCGCGCGATGGAGCTGGAGTCCGCATTCGAGAGCCTGTCGAACCGTCTTGTCACGGTCGACAATCGAGGCCTCGTTAAGCGGACCGTCCCGCTCGGCTCGCCCTTCGCGGGCTGCCTGCCGGCGTTGGCTGCTGTTCATCGCTCGATACCTTCGGCGCAGCTTAGACTACCTGTCTATGTGCCATTGTTCGCGAGCGACTTTAATGATCGCTGAATTAAATTGGTAAAGGCATGGAAAATTCGTCGCAAATTGCTCGCAACAGGGCCGAAAAAGTCGTGAAAATTTAAATAAACATTAACCAACTTCGTGAAAATGCCTGAATTCGGCTGATTTCGGCGCTGGTTTCCGAATGGAAAAATAGTGCGGGACAGGCCGCGTCACGATTACCACGAGCAGCCATGTCGAACTCTAACGCGCGCATGAAAAAAGCCGAACTGATCGACGAGCTGGCGCGGGCCCAACGGCGTATCGCCGAACTCGAAGGTAATGCCGGGCGTTCTGACACGAACGGTGGTGGGTTGCCAGTAACAGTATCGGGGGAGAGCCTGGCCAAGGCCCTGTTCGACAATTCGTCCTCCATACTTTTTCTGAAAGACACCGATTTACGGCTTCTATATGCGAACCGCCGCTATGAGGAATTTCACAACGCCTCTCCCGGCGAGTTAAATGGCCGCCAGACCGCCGAATGGGTCCCAGAAAAATATCTTCGCGCCGTTACCCAGCAGGACCAGGAGGTGCTGCGCCTAAAGGCCCAGGATGTACGCGAATTGGAATTCCCGCGTCCCGATGGAATAATCCACACTGTCATATCGACGAAATTCCCAATATTCGGTCCGGATGGCGAGGTCATCGCTCTCGGCGCGATCAATACGGACATCACGGAACGAAAGGAAATGGAGGCCGCGCTCCGCGAGAGCGAGGAAAAATACCGCAACCTGGTGGAAGGATCGCTGGAAGGGATTTTCGTGATGAACAAGGATTGGCAACCATTGTTCGTCAATCCGAGGGCTGCCGAAATTTTCGGTTACGAAAACCCAATGGAAATCCTCACGGCCGAAACCATGGAAATCCTGTTCGCGCCCGAAGAGGTCGAGCGGTTGCGCGGCATGAAGGACGAACGCATCGCCGGCGGCAACCCGACTGCAAAGTACGAATATCAGGGTGTGTGCAAGGATGGTACGCGGATCTGGTTGCTTAACCAGTCGAAGGCCGTGATGTGGAACGGCCACCCGGCAGTTCAGGCCACCGTCGTTGATATCACCGAGCACAAAGCCGCGGAAGCACAGCTTCGCCATGCGGTGAAGTTCGATGCGATAGGTCAATTAACCGGGGGAATTTCTCACGATTTCAACAATTTGTTCGCCATTATTCAAGGAAACCTCGAGCTATTAGCGGAACGAACAGGCGATCAATCGGATAGCGCCGGTCTGATCTCACCGGCGCTGGAAGCAACATTTCGCGGTGCAAGGCTGACGCGGCGTCTGTTGGCATTCAACCAGAACAGACCGGTCCAGCACGTGCCGACCGATATCAATGCCCATGTTTCGGGCATGACCGAGCTATTGCGCCGGACCCTCGGCGAAACCGTGGAGGTCCGCACACGGCTGATGCCGGACTGCCGGCCGGTCGCCGCCGACGCCGACGGGCTTGATACGGTGCTGGTCAACCTGGCGGTCAACGCCCGCGACGCCATGTCGGGCAGTGGCGGCCTTCTGACCATCGAGAGCAGGGATACGGATATATGGACCGAGGGCGTCGGCGGGCTGGCGCCGGGAAGCTATGTGGTGCTATCAATCAGCGATAATGGAAGCGGCATGTCGCCGGATACCGCCGCCCGAGCATTCGAACCTCTATACAGCACCAAGGACGTAACGTCGGGCGTAAGCGGACTTGGCCTTGCCATCGTAAAGCGGTTCGTCGGTCAGGCCAGAGGTCATGTCGAGATCGAAAGCGAATTAGGCCGCGGCACCACGGTCCGCCTGTATCTTCCGATCTGGCAAGGGGCGGCGGACGTGATCGAAGCCGATAACCAGGGAGAACCCAGGAGCGCGGTGGGGAACGGCGAACTGGTAATGGTGGTGGAGGACGACGGTGACTTGCGAGCCTTGGCGACCGATCTTATCGCAAGCCTTGGGTACAGGACTCTGGCCGCAAGCGACGGCCCGTCGGCGCTCGCCCTATTTGAGGATTGTGGCGAAGAGGATGTCGCGGTTTTATTCAGTGACATTGTCCTTCCCAATGGCATAAGCGGTATTGAATTGGCGAAACTCGTCCGCGCCCGGTTCCCTCAAACAGCGATATTGCTGACCACCGGTTATCCCGAAATGGCGGATAAACCGCCAGCGGAAATAGAAGGGTTTTCCGGGGTGCTGGAAAAACCCTATCCGAAATCCGAACTGGCCCGGGAACTACGCCGGGCCATCACCGGTCCGGGCAATTAGAAGGCTATCCGTCGGTCCAGTGACCGCCCGCCATCATCGCGGCATACCATATGATGCCCGCGATCTCATAAAACACATAATGCAGCTTGGTCCGGAATGGGCCGTCCCGCCATCCGCTGGACACCCCGGCGCCGCGGACCCGAATACCGGCGTTTCGGAAGGACAGCAGTGCTCGCGGTACATGAACCCGGTCGGTTACAACCAACGCCCTCGACCATCCGCGATCTCGGATGATCCGCGCTGAACGGTGAGCATTTTCGTAGGTCGAGCGAGCGGTCGGCTCCAGGACGATCCGGGATGGATCGAGGCCCGCGTCGAGCGCCAGATCGCGCATGATATCGGCTTCGGTCACCGCGCCGCCCGCCGGTCCGCCGGTGACCAACAGGGCCTGGGCTCCCGATTTTTTGAACATCTCGATACCGAGCCCCATGCGCCGGCGCATGGCGCGCGACGGCCCACCCGTAGGCGACAGGCCAACACCCATCACGACCACGACATCGAAACCTGGTTTGCCCATGGCGCGCAATCTTCCTGAAACCGATCTTACGGTTAAAGGTGTAGCGCATGGCAGCGTTAATTGTGAACAGAAACGGAGCCCGGTTAACCGGGAGACTGGTCCCGGCTGGCGCGATCCAGGTCATTGGCGAAGCTGTCGAATATTTGTCCGAGCGCGGCGTTGAAAGCGGCCACCGACGCCTCGACTGTGTCGTCATCGCAGGGGACGTCCGCCGCATAGCTGTTCTCAACGACCAAGCGGCGGCGATCTTGGCGAACGACCGCGAGGTCGACTTCGATGGCGATGCGCGAGGGCGTCGCGCCGATAAGACGTTCAAGCCGCTTGATTTTGCCAATCAATTCGTAATCCGCGCGGACCCGCATCTTCGGCGTCACCACCGATGCAGCGATGCCGCGGCGCTTGAGATAGGACACCAATTCGTCACGCAATAGGATCGTCGGTGAATCCGCCCAGTAATGATAATTGTGCTGGCGCACCGAGTTAGGCATCTCGCGGCTGGCGAACAACACCGGGCGAGCGCGTACCAGCCCGTCGCCGTCAATTTGCGCGACCGCCAGAACGCCCGGCAATAGTTGGGTCTGAAGCCGCTGTTCGGCGGTTGCCGCACGAAATCGATAATAATTGTCGGGCGGGACCGGTGTCGTGGAACCGAGACATCCCGCGAGCACGGCGATAATGGGCAGCGTGGCAAGCGTGGGTTTCACCGGATCTAATTCCTGACGGTGCCCGATGCGGGCGAAATCTGCCGCCGCGGCGGGGAACCCAGCAGAAGCGATGGGTCCTGCCGTATCTGGCGACTGAATTCACCCATATTGCGGCTGGTTGCGTCGAAATTCAGCATGATCGAATCTATGTTCCGTGCGACGGTTTGCAGAGTGTATTGGGCATTGGTTAGGGCTTTATCAACGTTCTCTTTGTTGCCGAGAACGATGTCGTCGAGACGCGCGACGATACCCCGGATCGCGGCGCCGGTGGCGTCGAGCTGGCCGCTCATTACGGCGAAGTTTTCCGCCGTCACGCCGACATTCCGGATCACGCCATCGATAACAAAGGCGTTGCGGTCGGACAGAATATTCCGGAGCGCCGCGCTGCTTTCATCCAGCCGATGGGTCATGCTCTGGACCCGGGCCAGGATGTCCCCCGAACGGTCCTCGACCCCGCCAGCGATATTATTGAGAGAGGCGGTCAGACGTGTCAGATCGTCTTCCAGCTTGCCGCCGAGCCGCCGGGCCAGACGGCCGATATCCTCGATCAGCGGCCGCATGCTTTCGCGGTTGAGGGCGCCGAGTTCGTTGGCGACTCCGGCCACCGCGGTGAACATGTCGGTCGTCCTGCCGCTTCTGATTTCGCCACCGACGGCCACGATGACCTCGCTTTCACCTCCGCTGATATCGATGGTCTTGGATGACAGCAAGCTGGACGAGCCGATCCGCGCAATACTGTCCGACGGCAAGCGCCAGCCTTCGATCACGCTAACCGCGATCCGAAATCGCATTCGCGCGCCATCGGTGAACGGCTCGATAACTTCGACCTGTCGGATAGGATAGCCTTCGTAGCGAACCTGGGTGCCGAATTTCATATCGGCGACATTGTCCATCACGATCGAATAATTATCCGTCGCCTGGGAATTACCGGTCATGAAGAAAGCCGACCCCACGGCGGAGCCCAACATGGCAAGGACGAACAACCCCACCGCGATGTAATTAAACTTCTGATTTCTCATATTGTCTTCCGTTCACCTATGCGCCGACGCGCTGATTTTTTCCTCAAGGCTCGCCGGTGAGGCGCCGCATATATTCCCAAGCGTCGGCCTCGACGATTTCCGTTCGGCGATTGAGCAAATTCTGGACCCGCGCGTCAGTGCAGTTTCGCAGTCCTTCCACGGTATCAACGGTGAGTATCCTGCCGTCGTCGAGCACCGTGATCCGATCGGCAATGCCGAACGCGCTTTCAAGTTCGTGGGTTATGACCACGATGGTCATGTCCATCGCCTCGCGCAGCAACAGGATCATTTCGTCGAGCGCCGAGGACACCACCGGATCGAGCCCCGCCGATGGTTCATCGAAGAACAACAGTTTGGGATCCATCACCACGGCGCGCGCTACTGCCGCCCGCTTCAACATGCCGCCGGAAAGCTCGGCCGGCATCATGTCATCGCAACCCGCGAGCCCGACGACCTCGAGCTTGAAGCGGGCCATGATCGCCATCGTCTTTTCATCGAGATCGGTATGCTCGCGAAGCGGCAGCATCACATTTTCCAGAACCGACATGGAGCTGAACAGCGCGCCACCCTGAAACGCGACGCCAATTCCGCGCCGGATTTTTTTAATATCCGCCATCTTCATACGCGAAATGTCGTTGCCGAACAGGCGGACGAAACCCGACGTCGGGTCATCCAGGCCGATGAGCTGGCGCAGCAAAGTCGTCTTACCGGATCCACTGCCGCCCATCACCACCATGATCTCCCCGGCGCGAACCTCAAGATCGATTTCGTGCAGCACCTGACGGTCGCCGTAATGCACGGTCAGGCGCTCGACCTGGATGACGTTCGGCGGATCCGTATCGGTCCCGGGGACCTGTATGTCGGTGGCGGCAATGCTCATGTCATGAGGTCGAAATCGCGACCAGAATCAGGTCGACCACGATAATGGCGCTCAATCCGTGGACCACGGACCGAGTCGTGGCGCGGCCCACACCCTCCGCTCCGCCCTTTACCAGTGCGCCGTTTACCACCGCGACCATCACGATCAAAACGGCGAATACCGCGCTTTTAAAGACACCGTGGGCTGCGTCGTGGAAAGCCAGTACGCTCATGATGTCGGCAAAATAGGCGGCCAGCGTTATGTCCAATGTCCACGAGACATAAACGCCGGCGGCGCTGAGGGCGACGATATTGGCCCAGATCGTCAATGCCGGCAGCATGACGACCATGCCGAGCAACGCGGGCGCGATTAAAAAACGGGCCGGAAAAATGCCGATCGCGCGCAACGCGTCGACTTCCTGGTTGATCATCATCGCGCTGAGGCGCGCGGCAAGCGCCGAGCCTGACCGGCCCGCAATCAGGACGCCGATGATCAGCGGTGCGAATTCGCGCGTTACCGATAGCGCGATCCCCACATGAACATATGATTCCGCGCCGAACAGACCGAGCGAGTATATGCCCTGCATGGCGAGCATGAGCCCGATGGTCGCCGCCAGCAACGTCGCGATCGGCAGCGCGTCGACACCGATCTGCATCATCTGCGCGACGACTTGGGAAAACCGGACGGTCTGTCCATGACGGCGCCCGAGAACCGTCCAGTAAAGGCTTTCGCCAAAGAGCGCGGCGGCGAATCCAAGCTCGTCGATACCGCGTGTCGCGGTGCGGCCGACATGTTCGATCGCGCGCAGCATATTCGGGCAGGCTAACCGACCGCAGCGAGGGCCGCCGGCAGGTCGTCGTGAATGGCGAAAACCTTGTCGAGACGGGCGAGTTCAAAAACCCGTCTGACCTGACCAACAACGGCAACGAGGCCGAATTCAGTTCCCTGTCGGCTCGCGACCTGCAAAGCCTCGACCAGGCTGGCGATCCCCGAGCTGTCGATATAATCGACCCCGCTGAGATCCACCACCACGTCCCGTTCCCGGCCCACACAATCGAGCAGGAGCTGACGAACCGCAGGCGAACCGTCGAGATCGACCTCGCCTTTCAAGCGGACCACCAGGGTGCCGCTCTCCTCTAGAACCGAGTTCGTCATACCGTCACCATGGAATTCTTTATCAGTTCGAGAATGTTTCCATCCCCCTCGGGCGCTCGCATGAAACGCGCATCGTCCATGATGGAGCGTATGAAATGAGTGCCGAGGCCTCCCGGCACAAGAACATCGGGATCGCGCGTCGTGACGCCGCGCGGGCCGCCGGGCGGGGCAAAATCCCTGAGTTGAAGCAAAATTCCGGCTGGAAGACGGAAAATGTTCAGGATGATTTCCGCATCACCACGCCAGCGATAAGCGTGTTCGATGACGTTCGCGCAGGCTTCGTCAACCGCGAGCACGACATCCTCTGAATCCTCGTCGTCGAACCCGCAGGCGTGCGCCGCCGCAAGGACGATTGGACGAACCAGCCTCAATCGATCCGGCATCGACAGGAAGCTGAGTTGCATCAGCAGTTCGGGCTGTTCCTCGAAACCTGTCCGCATGGCGCCGTCCTTATTTGCCACGATGGATCCACGCGCCGTCGATGGTCAGCGCGGTCAGATCGTCGTGCGCCGACCAGCCGCCTGCCTGCAACTCCGCCAGCACGCTTTCCAGACGCTCGCCAATGGGCGTTGCCGCGGAGACTTCGACCATTTGGATCAGGCCGTTGACTCCCAAACGCTCACTGTCGCTGCACGCAAGTTCGGTCAAACCGTCCGAGAAGATGTAAAATTCGCCACCGCCGATATCGATATCCGTGGTCTCAATGGAAAGCGTATCCAGAATTCCGATGGGCGGCGCGTCGGCGGGAAATGTGAGATATTGACGATTGGGCAACCTGAGCAACGGCGGTTCGTGTCCGGCGTTGGCAAATCGAATTCGGCCGGTTCGGGCGTCATAAACTCCGGCGATCATTGTCACGAACATGCCGTGCGTCGCGGTTTCCCGGATTTCCCGGTTCAGTATCGAAAGAAGTTCGGCGGGATCGTCGATCGTCTTGGCAAGACAGCGGAACAGGCTCGCGGTCTTAGACATCAATAGCGCCGCATTGATTCCCTTTCCGGAAACATCGCCGAGAGCGAACGGATAGGTTCCGTCCCCAAGAATCAAATAATCGAAAAAATCGCCGGATACCTTGCGTGCCGGACGGTTCATGCCCTGCACGGGCGAACGCAGTGGATCGGCGACAGGCAGAAGGTTTTGTTGGATCGCCGCCGCAAGTTCAATTTCCTTGTTGGTCGTTTTCATCTCATCGCGAGCGCGACGGCCCCAAGCCGTGCGGATCGCGAGCGCGATTGATTCCGCGACCGCTTCCAGGAAATCCTTGTCGACTTCCATGAATCCAGCAGGACCCTGCGCGTTCAATGCGATCACCAGACCGAACGGTTCACCGTGATCGCTGAGCAGAGAGAAGATGAGCGACTCCACTTCGACTCCGAGGCCCGCGGAAAGACGTCCCATCAGTTCCATATCACGATGCAGGTCGCAGTTAGGATCGGTGACCGCGTGGCGCAAAATCAGGCCGAGCCCGGCCTTTTGCGGATGAAACCCATTAGCGCCCTCGGCCACCGGACATATCAGGCCGTCGGCGTTGGTCTCATCGAACAGCAGTACGAAGGTCGCTTCGGCGTTCAGGCACACCGCGATCTCGTCGAGCCGCGCGTAGAGCGCGGTTTCGGGCTCCGACGAGTTCGCGAGATCACGCGTTAACCCGGACAGCACGTGCAGTCGCTCGCCGGTATCGACGGCGGCGGCGGCGCTGTAGGACGCGGTTGCAACCATGGTTTTCATGGAAAGTTCAAATTTGCGGTTTCGATCTCAACCGCCAAATTATGCGCGTAAACGGGTTAATCGTGTGTTGAACGATCGATTGGGGTGGGTTGCAAAAATTGGCTGAAATCAGCGATTTATTATGGTTATCCGCGCGGCCGTTAACGGTATTTCAAGCATAGCGGCCAGCGGCGACGCGTAAGCATGGCGCGGTTAATGAACGGTCTTTGCCGAAACCGCCGTGGCGCAGGAAAGCACCGCCGTCCAGGCAAACGCCCGTTCGCCGTTGCGCTCCTGGTCCTGGCACGCCAAGACCGCTTTGTAATGAATGGCCCCTCGGCTCGAACCTAGCGCGACAAGCTCCGTCAGCCGCGCCAAGGCGTCGTTCTGCCGACGCATACAATCTCGGTAGTTTTCAGCACCGGCCTTCTCTCGCTCGGCGCAGAATGCCAGCGCCGTATCGCCGCGATAGGGGACGCCGCCCGTCCGCGCCTTATTCGCCTCGAAGGCACGAACCGCCGGACCCGCCGTAATCATCATTACGACCGCAACACCCACGACGGTCAGCAATTTCATGTGGCCCCCGCCTCTGATCACCGAGGCCGCAAGTCTACTCGCCGCGCGACGGGCTGTCTTCCACCGAATAAGGCGCGGTGGCGCCGAGCGATGGCGTGTTTTCCCGACGACAAAAGGGCCTGGCCGCTTTCGGCCAAGCCCTTGTGCAAATGGTCGGAGCGACTGGATTCGAACCAGCGACCCCTTGACCCCCAGTCAAGTGCGCTACCAGACTGCGCCACGCTCCGTCCAAGCCCCCGTCTTCGGAATTTCGGGGACCGGCAATCTACGCCCGATCACATCGCGAAACAACTTCCGTAAAGCGGATCAGGCGGTCACGCCGCGTAACAGCTTGGCGAGGGATTCAAGCTCGGTGAGGATTTCGCGAAGCTCGGCCTGTTGGTCTGTCGCCACCGCCGGAACCGCGGTTGCCCGGGCGCGCGGCGCTGTTGTAGGCGGAGCGCTCACCGCGCCCTCGCGCAGCAGCTTCTGCACGCCTTTGATAGTGTAGCCCTCGGTATAGAGCAGTTCACGAATTCGCTGCAGAAGACCGATGTCCTCGGGCCGATAGTACCGGCGCCCGCCACCACGCTTCAGCGGCTTGACCTGAGAAAACTTGCTCTCCCAGAAGCGCAGCACGTGGGGTGGTACGTCAAGCTCGCTGGAGACCTCGCTGATGGTGCGAAACGCCGCCGCCGACTTTCCATGCCGCCGTTCGGGCTCCCGAATATTGACGATCTCTGCCATCAACTAGTCTCCCGAGCCCAGGTGACCGGCCGCGTGCGAGCCGTTTATCCGTCCCTTCAACACATTCGACGCCCGAAAGACCAGGACCCGCCGCGGCAATATCGGAACCTCGAGACCGGTCTTCGGATTGCGTCCTATGCGCTGGCCTTTCTGACGCACCGAGAAACTGCCGAACGAAGATATCTTCACCGGCTCGCCGCGTGTCAGGGTATCGGAAATCTCTTTCAGGACCGACTCGACCAGATCCGCGGATTCATTTCTGGAAAGCCCCACCTCCTGATAGACCGCCTCGCTCAATTGCGCACGCGTGACGGTTCTCGGCATATCCTAGCCTCCCTTTTTATTCCCACCCGAAGCGTAGCCTTCGTGAAGAACGCAGTCAATAACAGCGAGATAGAGGGTATGCCTAAAGCGGTGCAATTAGGCGCCCAGCGAACGCGGCCTACAAGCGAACCAGACTCGCACCCCAGGCAAAACCTCCGCCCATCGCCTCCAGAACCACCAGCTGGCCTTCCCTGAGCCGGCCGTCCGCCGAAGCTTCCGCTAGCGCCAGCGGGATGGACGCGGCCGACGTGTTGGCATGGCGTTCAACCGTCACCACGACTTTTTCAGGCGCCAGGCCGAGCCGCTCGCACGTGCTGACCAATATCCTCTTGTTGGCCTGGTGCGGGACCACCCAATCAATTTCATCCGCGCTAATGCCATTGGCCGCAAGGGTTTCGCCAACCACTTCGGTGAGATTGACGACGGCATGGCGGAACACCTCCCGCCCCGCCATCCGAAGATGTCCGACGGTCCCGGTGGAGGACGGCCCGCCGTCGACATACAGCAAATCATGCAGACGACCGTCGGAATGAAGATGGTTGGAGAGGATACCCCTGTCGCGCACAGTGCCGTCGCCGTCGCCGGCGCGCAACAGCACGGCGCCGGCACCATCGCCGAAAAGCACGCAGGTCGTCCGGTCGGTCCAGTCGAGAATACGCGAAAACGTCTCCGCGCCGATCACCAGCACCGTCTTGGCCTGCCCGAGTCGAATGAAATTGTCGGCGACATTCAGCGCATATATGAAACCGGAACACACGGCCTGGATGTCGAACGCCGCGCCTCTTGTCATGCCAAGCTCGCTTTGTACGCGGGTCGCCGTCGCGGGGAAGGTCTCGTCGGGCGTCGCGGTCGCGAGCACGATCAAATCAACTTCGTCGGCCGGTATACCCGCCTTGGCCAGCGCGTCTCGCGCCGCGGCGAGGGCCAGATCGGATGTCCGCTCGCCATCGGCCGCGATATGTCGCTGACGAATGCCGGTGCGCTGGACAATCCAGTCATCCGTCGTATCAACGATTTTCGCGATTTCCGCGTTGGTCATCACCCGCTCTGGCAGGTACGCGCCACAGCCGGCGACGACGGATCGGACTATCATTAAGAGGCGGCCGCGCGAGCCTTGAACGTTCCACCGGTTCCGTGGACCGCGAGCTCCTTGATGATCTTGTCGTTGAACCCCTGGCTCGCCATATCGACCGCGACGCCGATGGCGTTGGCGAAGCCGAACGCATCGGTGCCGCCATGGCTCTTGACCACGATCCCATTCAATCCGAGGAACATCGCACCGTTATATCGGCGCGGATCCAGTCGCGCGCGCAACTTGTTGAGGCCACGTCGCGCCAGCATGTAGCCCAGCCGCGACGCTAGCGAGCTTTTGAACGCCTTGCGCAAATATTCACTGTAAAGCCGCACCGACCCTTCGATGGTCTTGAGCGCGATGTTACCGGTGAAGCCGTCGGACACGACCACATCGACGGTCCCCTTTCCGATATCGTCGCCTTCGACGAATCCGTGGAAACGGATTGGCAGCGACGTCTCGCGCAGAGTGGCGGCGGCCTGGCGCACCGCGTCGTTTCCCTTCAGCTCTTCCGTCCCCACGTTCAGCAGTCCGACCGAAGGCTTCAGCACACCCAGCACGAGGCGCGCGAACACCTCGCCCATCACGCTGAACTGA
Organism: uncultured Rhodospirillaceae bacterium; assembly: GCA_964587515.1. Lineage (GTDB taxonomy): Bacteria > Pseudomonadota > Alphaproteobacteria > MPNO01 > MPNO01 > CAZPMO01. The sequence continues at coordinate 51,343 of CAZPMO010000006.1, forward strand.
ATCAAATTATCGGCGTCGCAATCAACATTCGCGCCGAGATCAAGCATCACGCATTCGCCGAGCTGTGTCGGAAACAGTCCCGCGATCGCCGGCCGTGATATCCCTGGCAGCGTCCTAAGCGACAACTTCGACATCGCCATCAGGGCGCCGGTATTGCCCGCCGAAACAACGCCCGACGCCACGCCCTCGCGCACCGCGTTGATCGCGAGCTGCATGCTGGTGTTCTTGCCTTGGCGGAGCGCCTGCGACGGACGGGCGTCGGCGGTCACCACCGCCTCGGTGTGGTGAACCGTCGTCACGGCTTGCAAAGTCGGCAGGCGTTTCAGCAGCGGATTGATCTTGCGCTCGTCGCCAAACAGCAGGAACCGCGCGTCCGGAAAGCGGCGCCTGGCGATGTTCGCGCCATTGACGACGATCTGCGGCGCGTTGTCGCCGCCCATCGCATCAAGAGCAATGGTCAGGGGGTCGCTCAAAGGTGAGCCCCTTCCGAAAGCGACAAATTGCGTTCCTAACCGGCCGCGGCTTCCGTCACCTCACGATCATTGTAGAAACCGCAAGCCTGACAGACATGATGAGGGCGCTTCAATTCACCGCAATTCTGGCACTCGACATATGCCGCGGATGCAAGCGCGTGATGTGACCGACGCTTGTTGCGCCGGGACTTGGAAACCTTCTTCTTAGGTACAGCCATAACAACCCGTCTTTAAGCTAGGGAGCCCGAACCCGGGCGGCTGGATAATTACCGAAATTCGGCGCTCCGGGCAAGCAAGATCATACGATAATACTACCTTTTCCGCTTTAGCGCGGCCAGCGCCGCGAAAGGCTTGTTTTCATGGGTTTCACCAGGCGATTCGGGCCCGATCGCGGTTTCCGCCCCTGCCGCGCGCGGATACGGATCGAGGGCGAGGGCGAATTCCTCGGCCACCACTTCGCCGATATCCAGCCGGTGGCCCATCAACGGTTCGCTTTCTTCGTCCGGGTCGATCTCAACGCGGCTCTCGTCCAACCCCTCCCGGGACGGCTTGAAGAAGATCCGGACGTCCTCGTGCACTTCGCCGGGTACCGGCTCGAGCGTCACCACGCAGGTCTGTACGACATCGGCGTCAATGCGAGCAGTGAAACGAATGCCGCCTCCGGCGACCGGTTTCAGAGCAACCGTAGCGTCAAGCACATCCAGCGCGGCCAGCCCGAAACGTTCCGCCAATGCCGTCCGCTCAGCGGCGTTGGCCGAAAGATCAATTTTTCGGCCCTCGTACGGCAGTTCGTCGAGATCGACAATGCACGACAATTCGGGATCCGGCCTGTCTTCGATCATTTTCATCGCCTCTTCTTACAACTCACTGATATATGGATTAATTATTCGAATTTCCATCCACGCCGTCAGGCGGGATTCCGAAGATTACCGTGCCGGCGGCGATCTGCTCGGCGGGTTGGTCGGCGATTGTCGCCATGGCGCTTCGGACATAATCGGCGATGGCGGTAATATTTTCCGCGACCGGCGTGATGGTCCCGAACAGATTGCGCTCCAGCGCCTCCTCCAGCACGCCGTCCCCCGCCTCGATCCCATGATCATAAGCGGCCACCCGACCGTAAAATCCTTTCGCCATGGCCTTGACGCGACGTCCGACGCCGAGGTCGCCGGCGCCCATCTCGCGCAGGCTCCGATCCATATCCGCGAAAATAGCGTCGGTAAGCTCCTGCGCGGCCTCGGTGCCATTTGCGCCATCGCCCTTGAGTCGGCGCATAACCAGGAACGCGTGCAGAGCGATCATATCGAACCGGCCATCCACCGTATCCGGCACGCCGCAACCGCTATAGAATTCCGCCCGGCGCGACTGGGCAACGATCGCGGCGTAGAGCGCGTCCGCCCTGTCATGCCTTTTCGATCTCCGGAACAGGCTTTTCAGTGCCATGGATGCTGGCTCGCGTAGCGATTGACAGAGAATTGGTACAGGTGCAAGTTGCGCCATTACTCGTTTATGCGGCAGGGTACGTCAATAGACTTCGCCTATCGCGGAGGTAGAAAATGAAGAAAAACAGAACTCCCATAAAATTTAGCGCGCGTTCGCTCGCGGCGCTCGGGTTGATTACGGCCGCCGTCTTTGGTTGCAGCCCCATCGAAGATACGCGCGGCAATCTGCCCTTGGCCGAAGTCATCGAAAAATTGAAGCCGGGCAAGCAATCGCGGGAACAAGTCGCGCGCATGCTGGGCACGCCTTCGACCACCGCGACGTTCGAAAAACAGGAAGTCTGGTATTACATCGGTGAACGCACCGAGACCCTTGCATTCTTCAGCCCCAAAATCCTGGAACGCAAGGTCCTGATGATCCGCTTCACGAAGCTTGGGTTGCTGCAGGATATCGCGAAATTCAACGCCTCGGACGCCAAGCCGATCACGCTCGTCCAGCGGATCACCCCCACGAAGGGCAAGGAGCTCGGTTTCTTCGAACAAATCGTTGGTAATATCGGACGCTTCAGCGATCCCGAGGACGAAAAGTAAAGCCTCCCGCGGCGCCGTCCACGCACTGCTGCAAAACAAAGCCCCGGGCGCAAGACCCGGGGCTTCGTCGTTTTACCGCGTCGTGATCAGCCGGCCAGGATAGCCAACAGCAGGATCGCGACGATGTTGATGATCTTGATCATCGGATTGACCGCGGGTCCCGCCGTATCCTTATAGGGATCGCCGACGGTATCGCCGGTTACCGCGGCCATATGGGCGTCGGAGCCCTTGCCGCCGTGATTGCCGTCTTCGATATACTTCTTGGCGTTATCCCAGGCACCGCCGCCCGAAGTCATCGAGATGGCGACGAACAACCCGGTCACGATGGTGCCGAGCAGCATCGCGCCCAATGTGGTGAACGCCGCCGCCTGACCACCGACCACGAGGATCACGAAATAGACCACGATCGGCGCCAACACCGGCAGCAGCGAGGGGAGGATCATTTCGCGGATCGCGGCCCGGGTCAGCAGATCGACAGCCCGGCCATATTCGGGCCGCGCCGTGCCCTCCATGATGCCGGGGATTTCGCGGAACTGGCGGCGCACTTCGATCACCACCTCGCCGCCGGCGCGTCCGACCGCCTTCATGCCCATCGCCCCAAACAAATAGGGCAGCATGCCGCCGACGAACAGCCCGATAACCACAAACGGATCGGAGAGTTGGAAGGTGACGGTCTTGGCGATCTCCGGGAAATAATAAGAGAGATCCTGGATATAGGCGGCGAACAGCACCAGCGCCGCCAGCGCCGCCGAGCCGATCGCGTAACCCTTGGTAACCGCCTTGGTGGTGTTGCCGACCGCGTCCAGCAAATCGGTATGTTTGCGCACTTCCTCCGGCAGGTCGGCCATTTCGGCGATGCCGCCCGCGTTGTCCGTGACCGGCCCGTAGGCGTCGAGCGCCACCACCATACCGGCCAAGGCCAACATGGTGGTCGCGGCGGTCGCGATACCGTATAGCCCGGCCGAGAAATAGGCGACGATGATGCCGGCGCAGATCACGATCACCGGCAACGCGCAGGCTTCCATCGATACGGCAAGACCCTGGATAACATTGGTGCCATGACCGGTTTCCGAGGCCGCGGCGATGCTGCGCACCGGGTTGTATTCGGTCGAGGTGTAGTATTCGGTGATCCACACCAGAAGTCCCGTCACCACCAGCCCGACCAAGGCGCTGTAGAGCAGGTGCCGGGCCTGAATGGTTTCCGCGCCCATCTTGATCTCGGTCGAGAAGCCGCCAAACAGGTAGTAGACGGCAACCCCGATCAGGACCGCTGAAATCACGGCGGTCGCGACGAACCCCTTATAGAGGGCACCCATAACATTGTTATTGGGGCCGAGCTTGACGAAGAAGGTGCCGATTACCGAGCCCACGATACAAACCGCGCCAATCAACAGCGGCAACGCCAACAGCGCCGACTGGACCGGTCCGGTGAAGAATATCGACGCCAGCAACATGGTCGCGACAATCGTCACCGCGTAGGTCTCGAACAAATCGGCGGCCATGCCGGCGCAATCGCCGACATTGTCGCCCACATTGTCGGCGATCACGCCGGCGTTGCGAGGATCATCCTCGGGGATACCGGCTTCAATTTTACCCACCAGATCGGAGCCGACATCGGCGCCCTTGGTGAAGATGCCGCCGCCGAGACGCGCGAAGATGGAAATCAACGAAGCGCCGAAGCCGAGCGCGACCAAAGCCTCCAATATGTGACGCAAGCCCTTGGTGTCGGAAGCGTCGTACACGCCGAGCAGGATCAGGTAGTAGCCCGTAACGCCCAGCAGGCCGAGACCGACCACCAGCATGCCGGTCACCGCACCCGATTTGAAAGCGATATCCAGCGCCGGCTTGATCCCGCCGGTGCGCGCCGCGTCGGCGGTACGCACATTGGCCCGCACCGAGACATACATGCCGATATAGCCGGTCGCACCGGACAGGATCGCGCCAATGAAATAGCCCAAGGCGACGTAAATATTCAGCAGTAACCCAAGCGCCACGCCGATCACCACGCCAACGGCTGCGATCGTCATGTATTGGCGATTGAGGTAGGCCGCGGCCCCTTCCTGGATCGCCTCGGCGATCTCCGCCATGCGCTCGTTGCCCGCGCTCGCGGCGAGAATCGAGCGGATCGCGTAGAGGCCGTACAAGATCGCGATTACGCCACAGGCGATTACGATCCAATAAGTCGTCACCATCATGGATGAAGGTCCTTTTCGGTCCCGATGAACACCCCCGCGCCCCCGACCCGCGCGCCTTGACGACGCGTTAAAGTCCGAACCGGGAAGCCCGGTGGAAAGCCGCGCGGAACATGCCAGAACTCAACCGGCGAGGCAACATAGAGAGAGGAATCACCTTATTCGGCGATTGCGGCGTCGTCGGACAGGGCGAATGCTCAGCCCGGCTTCCTGGCGGTGAACACGATTTCCGACAATTCCGTGCGTACCGGGTAAGCGAGGCGTCGTCGAAATTCGTGAGTTCCCGGTCCCGAAAGAAGACCTGTCCGTCTGTCGGATGATCGAGGCCGCCGAGGATATTAAGAAAGGTCGACTTGCCGCTCCCCGAGGGACCGAGCAAGACGACGATTTCGCCGTCGTATAGCTCAATATCGACGCCACGTAGCGCCCTGACATCATTGCCATCGCCGCGATAGACTTTCGTCAAACCCATGGTGCGGTACGTAACCGCGCGCGGAACCCCCGGACGATCGCGCCGCGTTGCCAACGTTTCGGGCATCGATGCCCCCCGATCTCCCAAAGTTCCGGGAAATCAGAACATATAGCGATAGGGTGTGGGATTGACCTGGATCAGGTTCGGCAAGTGAATATTCAGTGGACCGAGCCGAGCACGATCTTATGGACGACCACGGACTTCACGAGTTCCGAACCGACTTCTTCAACCACCTTGGCAAGCGCGATTTGGAGTGTCTCTTTCGACGGGATTCGGGATTTCGCGGAGCGGAAGCTCACCATGCGAATCAGCAACGCATACATGGGATCGCGGAAGCTGGCCACCCGGCGCTGAACTTCCTCGCGATCGTTGGAGTCCACGAATTCCATCGCGATCACAATGGTGAGTTGTTGGCGATGTTTGCCGCCCTTCATTACCGGAATGATGAACGGTTGCATGGTGAGATACTGGTCGCCAGGCAACCATTTCTCATCATAGGGCCGCGCACGCTGCGCCGACGCGCTCGCTGCGATGCCAAGGCTGGCGATCACGAGCGCGATAGCCAGCATGGAGCGGTGAAATCGGGCGCGGAACATCGCGCAACCCCCAGAGGATATCCGGAAACACCATGATCTTCCCTTAAAGCGTTAAAGTTCGGATTAACGGGTTCGGGCCGGTCTCAAAAATGGCGATAGCCGCCGGCGCCGGTCTCGACCTCGCGGCCGGCGTCGTCGACCACCGTCACCGCCGCGCCAGCTTCGATCCGTCCGATCTCGGTTACCGGGACACCCGCCTCCCGCGCCGCGTGAGCCACGGCGTCGGCGGCGCGCGGGTCTGCGGTAAAGACCAGTTCATAATCATCACCGCCCGACAGGCAGATTTCGACGGCGGTCGGATCCAGATCGAGAACCGCGCGCGCTGCCTCGCCGATCGGCAATCTGTCCCGTTCGATTCGAGCCGCTACCCCGGAAGCCGTGCAAATATGGCCGATATCGGCGATCAGCCCGTCCGAAACATCGACCGCGGCGCTTGCAATATCGCGCAGCGCCACGCCGAGCGCGCCGCGCGGGCGCGGCAGGCGGTAGCGATCGATGAGTGCGTCGGCGACGTCGTCCGGCAGACCGTCGCGCGCACCCTTCAAGACCTCGAGACCCAGCGCGGCATCGCCGAGCGTGCCGGAGACATGGATTACGTCGCCCGGCCGCGCCGACGAGCGGAGCAATGCCGCGTTCTCCGGCGCCTCGCCGACGGCGGTCAGCGACAGGGTCACGGGGCCAGGTGTCGACGTGGTATCGCCGCCAAGCAGACCGATGCCGAATTCGGCCTGATCAGCCGCCAGCCCGGCCGCGAAGGATTCGAGCCAGTCCTCGTCGACGCCTTCATTCAGGCTGATCGCCAACAGATAGCCCAGCGGCTCGGCCCCCATCGCCGCGAGGTCGGAGAGGTTCACCCGCAGGAGCTTGCGCGCGACCAGATCGGCCGGGTCGTCTTCCAGGAAATGTACGCCCGCGACCAGCGTATCCACCGCTATCACATTGCGGCATCCGGGGCTCGGCGCGATCAGCGCGGCGTCGTCAGTCAGTCCCAGCGCGCCCGGCGTCGCGGCCGCCAGCGGCGCGAAATAGCGGGCAATGACCTCGAATTCACCCGGCCGGGCCACCCCTGCCCGCCTCCGCGCCATGGCCCACGAATTCGTCGGGCCTGAGACGGCGCGCCAGTTTGTCGAGAACGCCGTTGACCATGCCGGGTTCGGCTCCGGCATAAAACGCATGGGCGAGATCGACATATTCGTTGATGATCGCGCGGGCCGGGACGCCCCGCGCCGAAACCAGTTCGCAGACGCCGGCGCGCAGAATGCCGCGCAATACCAGCTCGACCCGATCGAGTGGCCATTCGTCGGCGAGCGCCGCGTTCAGCATGTCGTCGATTTCGGCCTGGCGGACCCGCACGCCGCGAACGATCTCGGTGAACAGTTCTGTCTTCGGCTTCACCGCGGCGACGCCGTCCGGCGCGTCGACCCGTCCGCCCTCGGGTTCACGCAGGAACTGCAACAGCACGTCTTCCATGCTGTCACCCGAAAGTTCGATCTGGTAGAGAGCCTGCACCGCGGCCAGCCGCGCGGCGCTGAGCCGCCCGCTTCCTCGTGTTTTGGGTTGGTCGGCGACGCTCATCGCGGGAACAGGTGAAATTTCCGTTTCAGGTCGATCATCGCGAGACAAGCGCGCGCCGCCGCCCCGCCCCGGTCATGACCATCGCGCCGCGCCCGCGCCATTGCCTGGTCACGATTTTCACAGGTCAGGATTCCATACCCTACCGCGAGCGTGTGTTTCAGCGCGAGATCCTGGAGCCCGCGTGCGCTTTCGCCGCACACATAATCGTAATGCGAGGTCTCGCCGCGAATGACACAGCCCAGCCCGATATAGCCGTCAAAGCGGCGTCGCGCCGTATAAAAATCCATCGACCGAACCGCAAACCCGATTGCGGCGGGAATTTCGAAGGCACCCGGCACCTGAAAACGCTCATAGGTCGCGCCAGCTTCGTCGAGGACAGCAATCACGCTCCCCACAAGCTCGTCGGAAATATCCTCGTAGAACCGGGATTCCACAACCATTACATGGGGGGCGTCGGGGGTGTCGTTCATCGCGGTTTACCCCTCTTCGGCCCCCCG
>CAZPMO010000007.1:0-25832 GCA_964587515.1 uncultured Rhodospirillaceae bacterium
GGCTTCGGACGGGTCGGAGACCCGCCCCTACATTACCTTGGCAAATGCATCGGGGATTCCCTCGAAGACGCGCAAAGCACCTCTGTGCCTCTGTGCCTCTGTGGTTCAAATCCAACCGCTGATCACACGCGAAACGTTGGCCGCACATGCCTAAACGCACCGACATCAAATCCATTCTTATTATCGGGGCGGGGCCGATTGTGATTGGACAGGCTTGCGAGTTCGATTATTCGGGCACCCAGGCGTGCAAGGCGTTGCGCGAGGAGGGCTACCGGATCGTGCTGGTGAACTCCAACCCGGCGACGATCATGACCGATCCGAGCCTGGCGGATGCGACCTATGTGGAGCCGGTCACGCCGGAGATGGTGGCCCGCATCATCGAGGCCGAGCGGCCGGACGCGCTGCTTCCCACCATGGGCGGCCAGACCGGGCTGAATACCGCGCTGACTCTCGCCAAGGACGGGGTGCTGGAAAAATTCGACGTCGAGTTGATCGGCGCCGACCGGGCCGCCATCGACAAGGCCGAGGACCGCGAACTGTTCCGCAAGGCCATGAGCCGGATCGGGCTGGAAACGGCCAGGGGAATGGTGGCCCACGACATGGACGAGGCGGCGCGCGCGCTGGAGTTGACCGGCCTGCCCGCCATCATCCGGCCGAGCTTCACGCTCGGCGGCACCGGCGGCGGCGTCGCATACAACTCCGAGGAGTTCGCCGAGATCGTGCGGCGCGGCATCGACGCCTCGCCCACCGACGAGGTGCTGATCGAGGAATCGGTGCTGGGTTGGAAGGAGTTCGAGATGGAGGTGATCCGCGATCGCGCGGACAACTGCATCATCGTGTGCTCCATCGAGAACGTCGATCCCATGGGCATCCATACCGGCGATTCGATCACCGTCGCCCCGGCGCTGACCCTGACCGACAAGGAATATCAGATCATGCGCAACGCCTCGATCGCGGTGCTGCGCGAGATCGGGGTCGACACGGGCGGCTCCAACGTGCAGTTCGCCGTCGAGCCCGATACCGGGCGGCTGATCGTGATCGAGATGAACCCGCGCGTGTCGCGTTCCTCGGCGCTGGCCTCCAAGGCGACCGGATTTCCGATCGCCAAGGTCGCGGCGAAGCTCGCGGTCGGCTATACGCTGGACGAGCTCGCCAACGACATCACGGGCGTCACCCCGGCTTCCTTCGAGCCGACCATCGACTATGTGGTGACCAAGGTGCCGCGCTTTACGTTCGAGAAATTCCCCGGCACCGAAGCGCTGCTGACCACATCGATGAAATCGGTGGGCGAGGCGATGGCGATCGGCCGCGACTTCGCCGAATCACTGCAAAAGGCGCTGCGGTCCATGGAGACCGGGCTGACCGGCCTCAACGATATCACTTTCGAGGACACCGCGAACGGAGCGGCGCCGACACGCGAGGCCATGCGCGCGGCGCTGACCGCGCCGGCGCCGGACCGCATCCTTCGCATCGCGCAGGCCATGCGCGACGGACTGCCAGTCGATGAGATCGCCGCGACCAGCCGATACGACAAATGGTTCCTGGAGCGCATCGAGGAAATCGTCGCGGCGGAAAACGGCGTGCGCCGGCATGGGCTGCCGACGGAGACGCACGGCCTGCACCAGTTGAAAGCGATGGGGTTCTCCGATGCCCGGCTCGCCGAACTTACCGGCGTCGCCGAAAGCGACGTCGCGGCGCGGCGCGGCGGCGTACACCCGGTTTTCAAGCGCGTCGACACCTGCGCCGCCGAGTTCGCGTCGCTCACGCCCTACATGTATTCCACATACGAAGGCAACGGGATCACGCCCGCCGAGTGCGAAGCCGATCCCTCATCGAGGGAAAAAGTCATTATCCTGGGCGGCGGCCCGAACCGCATCGGCCAGGGCATCGAGTTCGACTATTGCTGCGTCCACGCGGTGTTCGCGTTGAGCGAGGCGGGCTATGAGACCATCATGGTCAACTGCAATCCGGAAACCGTCTCGACCGACTACGACACCTCGGACCGGCTTTATTTCGAACCCCTGACCGAGGAGGACGTGCTTGAAATCATCCGCGCCGAAAGCGCGGCGGGTGAGCTTAAGGGCGTCATTCTCCAGTTCGGCGGACAGACGCCGCTGAAACTCGCCGCGCGGCTGGAAGCGGCCGGCGTGCCGATCCTGGGAACCACGCCCGACGCGATCGATCTGGCCGAAGACCGCAAACGATTCCAGACGCTGCTGAACCGGCTCGAATTGCGCCAACCCGACAATCAGACCGTGACCAACGACGCCGAAGCCACTCAGGCCGCGCGGGAGATCGGCTATCCGGTGGTGATCCGCCCGTCCTACGTGCTCGGCGGCAGGGCCATGGAGATCGTCCACGACGAGACGGCGCTGGCGCGCTATATGCGCGAAGCGGTGGTGGTGTCGGGCGACAATCCGGTCCTGATCGATTCCTATCTCTCGGACGCCATCGAGATCGACGTCGACGCGATCGCCGATCACGACGGCAATGTTCATGTCGCCGGCATCATGGAGCATATCGAGGAGGCGGGGATTCATTCGGGCGATTCGGCGTGCTCGCTGCCGCCGCGCTCGCTCGATGAAAACGTGCTGGCCGAATTGCGCCGCCAGACGGTGGAACTCGCGCGCGGTCTCGGCGTAGTCGGCCTGATGAACGTGCAATACGCGGTCAAGGACGGCGACATTTACATTCTCGAGGTCAATCCGAGGGCGAGCCGCACGGTCCCCTTCGTCGCCAAGGCGACCGGGCTGCCGATCGCCAAGATCGCGGCCCGGGTGATGGCCGGTGAAAGTCTCGACGAGGCGCTGAAGGGTTTCCCGATCGATCAGCCGACACGCCACGTCGCGGTAAAGGAATCGGTGTTCCCGTTCGCCCGCTTCCCGGGCGTCGACATCATCCTGGGCCCGGAGATGAAATCGACCGGCGAGGTCATGGGGCTGGATACGGATTTCGCGCGGGCATTCGCGAAATCCCAGCTTGGCGGCGGCATCGATATTCCCCTGGAGGGCGCCGTGTTCATCTCGGTGAAGGATCGCGACAAAGCGGCGATGATCGCGCTCGGCCGCCGGCTGATCGATATGGGCTTCACGCTGATGGCCACCGACGGCACGGCGCAAGCGCTGATCGGGGCGGGACTGGACGCCACGCGCGTCAACAAGGTGCGCGACGGGCGACCGCATTGCGTCGATTCGATGATCAGCGGCGATGTGGATCTGGTTTTCAACACCACCGAAGGGGCGTCCGCGATCGGCGACAGTTTCACGCTGCGCCGAACCGCGCTGATCCACCGAATTCCGTATTACACCACCGTGGCGGGCTGCGGCGCCGCGGTCGAGGCAATTGAGGCGCTTAAGGCCGGACCCCTTGATGTTGCGCCGTTGCAATCTTATTTTAACGTATCGTTCTAGAGTTTCCCGGTTCACAATATGAGATGCGCGGGCAATACGGGGTTGCCCAAATTGGGTTGGCATTTCACGGAATGGCGTAGATATGGAAGCAAAGGCTCCCATGACGCTGGATGGGTTCGACGCACTGGAGTCGGAACTCAAGCGTCTGAAAACAGTTGAACGTCCGGAAATCATCCGGGCCATCGCGACCGCGCGCGAGCACGGCGATCTGTCGGAGAACGCCGAATATCATGCGGCGCGCGAACGCCAGGGCTTTGTCGAGGGCCGGGTCGGCGATATCGAGGATCTGATCCGCCGCGCCGAGGTCATCGACGTCAAGAAGCTCAAGGGCAAGATCATCAAGTTCGGCGCGACCGTGAAAGTCGCCGACGAGGACACGGACGAAGAAAAGACGTACCAGATTGTCGGCGAGCACGAGGCCGATATCGCGTCCGGACGCCTGTCGATCACATCGCCGCTGGCGCGTGCGCTGATCAGCAAAACCGTCGGTGATGCGGTTGAAGTCGCGGCCCCCAACGGCGCGCGGTCCTACGAAATTCTCGCCGTCCGCTATAAATAATTCATAGAGCACTATCCGGCGTTGGTTTGGCGTCGCGCTTGTCCCGCCGTGATGACCAGCGCCAGCCCCGCGATCCCGGACATCGACGCCATGACGATGAAGCCGACCGCGTAGGAACCGGTCAGGGAAACCAGCCCACCGAATATTGGCGGCGCCATCACGACCCCGAAAAATGTGACAAACAGCGCGCCGCCGGTGGCCCGCCCGACCTGATCGTCGGGCACCAGGCGGACGATCTCGGCGAGATAAACCCCGTTCCAGCCGACCGCCGTGGCGCCGAACGCGATGCACACCCCGATGATCGCCGCGAACGGCCAATCGGTGGTGAACGAGGCGGTACACACGGCGAAGACCGCGCTGGCGAGGCCGAGCCCGCCCAGCACCAGCCGCGAATTGCCGAACAGATCCGCGACGCCGCCCCAGAAAATACGTCCCACGACTCCGGCGAGCTGCGACACCGACAGGACCAGCCCGGCCTTGATCAACGACATGTCGAGCACGCCGACCAGATAGGTCACGAGGAACACGCTGAAGGTCTGCTGCATGCCGGAAAAGGCGAATGAGGCCAGCACCGGGCCCCTGAGGCGCCGGTCGCGGAGCACCATCTTCAACGGCCCCGCGATACTGCCGGGGAACAACCGTTCGCTCGGCCGGAGATCGTCGTCGAATTCCCGCCGCGTCGGCTGCACCAGCACGATCAGCGCCAGGCACAGACCGGCGACCGCGAACGACGCGCCGCGCCAGCCGAATTCGACCACCAGCAGGGGCACCAGCGCGCCGGCCAGCGCGCCGCCCAGCGGCACCGCCGTCTGCTTGATGGAAAACACCAGCGGGCGTGTGGCGCGCCAGGATGTGCGAACTCGCCGGCGTGGCGGGTCCGGTGGATATGCCCATGACGATGGCGCTGACCACGAATATCCACAGCGTGGCCCCCGTCGTCATGGCGATCGCCACCGCCGCCAGCAGCAGACATATCTGGCTGATCCGGATCGCCCCATGACGCAGCACGAAACCGCCGCTCATCAGCGACGCGGCCATCGCGCCAACGAACGCGATCGAGGCGTATAATCCGACATAGTTGGGATCGACGCCGATGTCCCGGGCCGCGACCGGCGCGAAGACCGGCACCGTCATGGCCGCCATGGTGACCAACGCCTGTACGCTGAGCGTCGCCGCGAGCGCGCGCGAGACCGTCAGGGTCGGGCTCTTGCTCATGCGGACCCGGGCATCCGCATGATCAGATCCTTTCGCATTGACATAAGTATTTATACGTATGATTGCAGGGCTTGCCATTCGTGACACTAAAGGGATATATACCCTCAGTTATAGAATCGCGGGCTTCGAATTTTTGCAGGCACCGCAGACGGGTGCGTCCGATGCCTACCCCGGGCCCCCGTCGGGAAACGGTGATCTTTTGATCGCCGTTTTCCTTTCTCCGACCAGAACCCGTCACGCGCCGGAAACCGTTTCCCTGTCCTCGGCGATTTCGATGGGAACGCCCGGCAGGCTCTTCGACGAGCGGATGGCGAGTGCCGATTTCACCACGCTGACATTGGGCGCGGGCGTCAGCCGCGTGGTCAGGAAACGCTGATAGCTGTCCCAGTCGGTGGCCACGATCTTCAGCAGAAAATCGGTTTCCCCGGCCAGCATGTGACATTCGCGCACCTCGGGCCAGGTCGCGACCAGATCCTGGAACGCGATCAGGTCGGTCTCCGCCTGACTGTGTAGACCGACATTGGCGAACACGGTGACGCCGAACCCCAGCGCTTCGGCATCGAGCTCGGCGCGATAGCCGCGAATGCACCCGGTTTCCTCCAGCGCGCGCACCCGGCGCAGGCAGGGCGGCGGCGATATGCCGGCGCGCTTGGCGAGTTCCACATTGGTCATCCGCCCGTCATCCTGCAAATCACGAAGAATTCGCAGATCAATCCGATCGAGTTTCACCCGCGCCATTCCGGGCCTCCCTTCCCCGATTTCGGGTTTGTTCGCGCACGCTGTTTTTGCGCAAGCTGTGAAATTATATTACCGTAATTGGTAATTATATTTCAACTTCGGCCGTCCTTACCCCTTGAGACGGGGAACCAGCCGTTCGGCGTTGCCGCGGTAGATGGCGTCGAGATCGTCCTGCCCGAGGCCATATTCCTCGAGGCCGCGAATGCCGTCGCCCGAGGTCCCGAACGGATAATCGCTGCCGAGCAGCACCTGCGAGACCGGCACATAGGTAAACAGGGCAGCGAGCGCCGGCTGATTGCCGGCCAGCGCGACATCGTAATAGAGCTTCCGGAGTTCGTGATCCATGCCGTTGGGCAAATGCTCGGCGAAGGCTTTCCCGAGCCCCGTCACCGCCGCGCGCCCCGCCAGCACCGGCACGAAGCCGCCGGCGTGGCAGAAGATGAAGCGGATGTCGGGACAGCGCGCCAGGGTGCCGCTGAACAGCAGGCTGAACACGCAGCGCGTCGTGTCCTGGGGGAATTCCGCCAGCACCGGCGGCACCCAGTCGATCAGCCCGGCGCAGCAATCGGGCTCCAGCGGATGGATGAAGACCAGCGCCGCCCGCCGGTTAAGCTCGTCGAACACCGCGTCGAAATCGGGATGGCCGGGCCAACGGTCGTCGTAACTCGTCATGAGCTGGATGCCGTCGGCGCCGAGCGTGTCGTACGCATAGGCGATCTCGGCCAGGGTGCCGTCGACGTCGGGCATGGGCACGGAAGCGAAATGGCCGAACCGGCTGGGATGGTCGCCGCGGATCTTGGTCGCGTGATCGTTGATGATGCGGGACAGGTCGCGGGCGCCCTCCATGGGACCGCGATGGATGCCGGGCGGCGACAGCGACAGCAGCGCGGCGCCGATATCGTGCTTGTCCATCTCCTCCAGGCTGTGCTCAAGCGTCCATCCCTGCACCGCCGGCATCCGCCGATACTCGGCCATTATTTCGAGATATTCAGGCGCGTAGAAATGGTGATGAACGTCGATGCGGCTCTTGCCTTCGGAATCCGCCATGATCTGCCCCGCTGTTGAAACCAACCGTAATGGACGGGAACGCTATCACCGCGCCCCGATCCAAAAAAGCAAAACCGGCGAGTAGCGCTATGCAGCTTCCAATTGGAAGGTTCGTGCTCGATTTAACAAAGCGATGCGTAAGACTGACGAAATGCTCGAAGACGCTACGGGCGATGACACCGAATCGCTCGGCGAATTCAAAGGATGATCAATGAAGCTCCTTCGAGATGATGAGGTTCCCACACCACCCAGTGTCCAGAGTTACCAAGAGACGCAATGGTCGGGGCTTTTCGTCGGTCTTGGGCTTTTCGTCGCCGCGACGGCCGTGATCGTGTGGCCACTAATGGCCGGAGCATGGGAATCCCCGTGGTTATTCTCCCTCTCGTGTCTCGGCGCGCTCATAATAATGCTGATTGCACGCTATGCTTTTCGGACCTTCTTCGCCAGCCGGCGGCCTGGGAATTGGCGGCTGCGTTGGGCCTCGGGCGGACTTTATCTGCGCTACCGTTCATACTTGAACGACCGCTTTCCCGCCGGCACTCCGACCGTACTTTATTTGACGGGGCGCGAGGTCGGCTGGCTCAAGGCCCGCAAGGAGACCCTGGTGACCCCCGATGATAAGGGAACCTGGTCCTTCTCACGCAAGCACCACTGGCTGGAGATCGGTCTCAGGAACGTCGATACGACGCCCATACGTGAAGCGCTCTCCAATGAAGCCAAGTTGCGCAATTCGCGCGGCGGCCGGATCAACGACTTTCCCCTAAGCGTAACCCGGGACGGCACGCTGCGCCTGCAGCTGAATTGGCCGAAGGCCGCAGCCCACCTTCTCCGGCTCAATTATACCGTGGTCCTACCGGAAGAGAGCAGATCGCTCGGCTTCGATAATATGTCCCAAGCCGAGCAGGAAGATCATGTCCTGGCCCTTGCCGAGGCAGGCGACACTTTCGCTGCCATAAAGGCGGCACGTGAGGTTTATGGTTTTGACCTTAGGGTAGCCAAGGAGTTCGTGGAGGAGCTGCAAGGCAGAACCGACACCGTTGGGCCGGGGCCGACCACGCCATGAGAAGCGCCCACAACGTCAAGAGCAATTGACCACCGCCATTCGGACCAGCTTGACGCGCGGGCCACCATTGCGTCTAACAGGGCTGGGATCGGAACGGGGAGTTGGCGCATATGGTCGACCTGGTGAACGAACTGGCGGGCAAGGTGGCGATCGTGACCGGCAGCGCGCGGAATATCGGCCGCGCGACGGCGGAGGAGCTGGCGCGCGCCGGCGCGTCGGTGGTGATCAACGCGCTGCAGGCCGGCGATCTTTGCGAAGAGGTGGCGCGCGGGATCGTGTCGAACGGAGGCCGGGCCTTGCCCTTCGTCGCCGACATCACCGACGCGGACGCGGTCGGGCGCATGGTAGGCGCCGCGATCGAGGAGTTCGGCGGCGTCGACATTCTGGTGAACAACGCCGCGAACCGAAGCCGCAAGCCGTTCGTGGAACTGGACGCCGAAACATGGGAAAGCTCGTTGGGCGCGGGATTTCAGGGCGCTTTCCTGATGTCCAAGGCCTGCGTGCCTTCCATGATCGAACGCGGCGGCGGATCGATCATCGGGGTGGGCGGGCTCAACTCCTATCGCGGCCAATCCGCGCGCAGCCACGGCATGGCCGCGAAGGGCGGTCTCGCGGGGCTGACGCGCGGCCTCGCCTTCGATCTCGGCAAGCACAAAATCCGCTCGAACTTTCTGGTGGTCGGCACCTTCGACACCGATCTCGCCGGCAGCGGCACCGCGAAGACCGCGTCCCCGGAAGCGGACGGGGTGCCGCTCGGCCGCCTCGGCGCGCCGCAGGACATGGCGGACCTGATCCGCTTCCTGGTCGGGCCGGGCGCGAGCTATATCAGCGGCCAGACCATCCATATTAACGGAGCCGAGCACTGTCCGTTGTGAACACATGCTGGGTGCTGACCGACGGCAAACCCGGCATGGAGAACCAGTGCCTGGGACTCGCCGAGGCGCTGGGGCTCGATCCGGTGATCAAGCGCGTCGCGCCGCGATTTCCGTGGCGCGTCCTGCCGCCGCAATTATGGTTCGCGGCGCTGTCGGCGCCCGGCCCGGCGGGCGACGCGCTGGCGCCGCCCTGGCCGCGGCTGCTGATCGCGACCGGCCGCCAGACGGTGGCGCTGTCGATCGCCATCAAGCGGCTGGCGGGCCCGGCCGTCTTCACCGTGCAGATCCAGAACCCGGCGCTCGCCGCCAGCCGGTTCGACCTGGTGGCGGTGCCGCGCCACGACCGGCTGGAAGGCGCCAACGTGTTCGTCACCGAGGGCGCGCCGCACCGGGTCACGGCGGAACGGCTGACCGTCGAGGCGGAACGGATCCGAGACCGCCTCGCCTCCCTGCCCCGGCCCCTGGTCGCGGTGCTGATCGGCGGCGCGAACCGGCAATACCGCATGACCGAAACATCGGCGCGACGGCTCGCCGACGGTCTGGCGCGGCTACGCGACGTCCACGGGGCGGGGCTCGCGGTCACCGCGTCGCGGCGCACGGGACCGGAAAACGAGGCGCTGCTGCGCGACCGGCTGGTGGGCCCCGGCGTCGAATTCTGGGACGGCGCCGGCGACAATCCCTATTTCGGCTATCTCGGGCTGGCCGACGCCATCGTGGCGACAGGCGATTCGGTATCCATGGTGTCGGAGGCGTGTTCGACCGGCAAACCGGTCCACGTGTTCGACCTGGAAGGCGGCTCGGCGAAGTTCGAGCGCTTCCACGAGAACCTGCGGGCGCGCGGCGTCACTCGGCCTTTTACCGGCGAGCTGGAGAGCTGGACATACGCGCCGCTCGACGACACGCGACATGTCGCCGCGGAAGTGCAACGGAGGCTGGACGCCGCCGCCTAATGTGCCCCTAATACGCTCCGAACGAACCCTTATGAGATTGAAATTTACCGGCCCCGCCTTTAAGACAAACGGAGGGGGCGATGGGTAAATTCCGCAGGATACGGGTATGTCTGCTATCGACCTGGAAGCGTTTCGCCGGACGGAGCTCGCCCGTGAGCCCTTCGAGCACGTCATCGTGCCGGGTTTCCTGAAACCGGACAGCCTGCCCGACATCCAGCGCGACTTTCCACCCATCGAACGTCACGGCAGCTACCCCACCTCGGAGCTTGATTACGGCGCCGCGTTCGAGGCGTTGCTCGACGAGTTGTCGGGCGCGGAGGTCGCGGCGGAATTCGAGGATAAGTTCGCCATCGACCTGAGCGAGCGCCCGACCATGATCACCGTGCGCGGGCGCTGCCATCCGAGAGACGGGCGTATCCATCCCGATTCCGACGACAAGCTGATCACGGTCCTGATTTATCTCAACACCGACTGGGAAAACGAAAGCGGCCGGCTTCGCCTGCTGCGCTCCGCCGACGATATCGAGGATTTCGCCGCCGAGGTGCCGCCGCTGGCGGGCACGCTGCTGGCGTTCCGCCGCGGCGACCGATCCTATCACGGCCACACCTCCTATGACGGCGAGCGCCGCTCGATCCAGCTCAACTGGGTGACCGGCGCGGACGTGGTGCGCCACGAGCTGGCGCGCCACCGGCGCAGCGCCCGACTCAAGCGCTGGTTGCCGTTCGCGTGAGAACCAGAGAAAAATAATGGCCCTGAATATCGAAACCTTCTCCAACGTCTCAGGCGGCAACAGCTTCTTCAAGGCGGCCAGCCATCCGCTGGCGGCGGCCGGGGCGCGCGACATGATCGCCGACCTCGCCGCGGCCGGACCCGTCGCGGTGTACGATCCGTTGGGGCTGGCGGACGGGTTCGCGGCGCTGCACGATCTTTCGGCCCTCGACATCACGGAGGTTTACGTCCAGGCATTAAGCGCGCTCGACGAATCGTGCCTCGGCCACAAGCCCCGGCCGGCAACCGATCTACTCGAATCGAAGGCGAGCCGGCTCCTGGTCGCGGCCTTCGACGCCGATCGGCTGGTCGACCACATCGCCCATCTGGCGCCGGACGGATTGAAAATCACAACCCTCGACGAGATGCGCCTGCCCGACGAGATGCTGAGCAATCCCGGCCATTATCTCGACCCCTGCAACTTCGCGACCAATTTCGCTTTTTTCCGTGACGCCGGCGGCCGCCACACGCGGCTGGTCACGGCCAATTACTGGGCCGGGTACGGCGCCGGGGCCGCGTCGCTGTCGCTGTCGCTGTTCGACGCGGCGGGCGCGTTGCTGGCCAACTGGCGCGAGGATCTGACGCCGCGGGTGAATTCGGTCTCGATCGACAGCGCCGATGTGCGCGACCGGTTCGGACTGGGCGACTTCACCGGATTGCTGTTCGTGCACGCGACCGGCGTCTCGGCCCACGACGTCGTAAAATACGCGCTCGACACCTACCATGACGACGGCGTGGAGCTGTCCTGCACCCACGACGCCAATGCCTGGCCCGCCGACCTCTATGCCGGCCTGCCGGCGCCGCGCGCGGACGAGCGCGTGGTGCTGTGGGTGCAGAATACCCACCCCTGCCCCGTCCCGGCCGGCGCGATCGGGCTCAACCTGATGGGCTCGGACAAGATCGTCCCCCTCGAGCGCGAGATCGCGCCCTACGCGACGCTGGAGCTTGACGTGGCCGACCTGCTGCCCGACGCCGCGTGGCCGGCCCAGATCGAACTTCGCGCCGGCAAGCATTTCGTGCGCCCGCGCTATGAAATCGAAGGCGGCGACGGAAGGCGGCGCATCGCTCATCTCAACGTCGAACGCGTCGATCTCGAACCCGACCCGAAAATCCCCGAACTCGGCAATTTGATGGGCAAGGGCTATATCCTGCCGGCGCCGATCCTGCCGACGGCGCGGTGGAAATCGCTCGGCCTGCCGACGCCCATGTCGACCGGCCAGCAGGAAATCCCCATGGCCGCGTTGATCATCGACGGGTCGGGCAGCGAGATCGCACGCCTGCCAATGGGCCGCCTGCCGCGCGATCATGATTCGCTGATCGATGCGACGGTCCTGGTCGACGACGCGGTCGGGCTGCCGTCGGGATACGGGCACATGGAATTCGTCTATGATTTCAGCGACGGCGGCGATGCCGACGGCTGGCTGCACGGGCTGTTCCGCTACGAGGACCGCGCCACCGGCCACGCCGCCGATACCAGCTTCGGCGCGCATATTTTCAATACCGTGCTGACCTATCGCGGCGAGCCGCAATCCTATATCAACCGCCCGCCCGGCCTGTCGACGCGGCTGTTCCTGCGGCTCGGCCCGGCGCCGCTCGATACAATGTGCCATCTGATCTATCCGGCATCGACGCCGTGGCATGCGCATTCGACCACCGATTTGATCCTCCATGATGGCGACGGGGCGGAGGTCGCGCGCAAGGCCGTGAGGATTCCCTGCGGCGGATCGCTTTTCTGGACCTACGCCGAGACCTTCGACGAGGACGAACGCGGCCGCTCGGGCGCACAACCCTATATCGTGATCCGCGACGCCACCTGCCGGCTGTTCGGCTATCACGGGCTGCTCAACGGCAACGGCGGCTTCAGCCTGGATCACATGTTCGGGTTTTAAGCACGGGCGCTTGCGTCGCGTCGCGCGCCAAACTATCTATGAAATCAGTACACCGATAAGTGGAAGGGGCGCGTCCGCATATGTCCGAAACCCATCACAGCAAGGTCCTGATCATCGGCTCCGGCCCGGCCGGCTATACGGCGGCCATCTATACCGCGCGCGCCTCGCTGCACCCGCTGCTGGTCACCGGCATGGAGCTGGGCGGTCAGATGAGCATCACCACCGACGTGGAGAACTTCCCGGGCTTTTCCGACGTGATCCAGGGGCCGTGGCTGATGGAACAGATGCATGCCCAGGCCGAAAAAGTCGGCACGCGCATGCTCAACGATCTGATCGTCGAAGTGGATCTCGACCAGCGCCCGTTCCGCTGCACCGGCGATTCGGGCGACGTCTATACCGGCGATGCGCTGATCGTGACCACCGGCGCCCAGGCGCGCTGGCTGGGTCTCGACAGCGAGGAGAAATTCATGGGCTTCGGGGTGTCCGCCTGCGCCACATGCGACGGCTTCTTTTTCCGCGAAAAAGAAGTCGCGGTGATTGGCGGCGGCAACACCGCGGTCGAGGAAGCGCTCTACCTCACCAACCACGCTTCCAAGGTCACGTTGATCCACCGGCGCGATTCATTGCGCGCCGAAAAAATCCTCCAGGACCGGCTGCTCGCCCACGAACGTATCGAGGTCGCCTGGAACAGCGTTCTCGAAGAGGTGCTGGGCGAGACCGATCCGCCGGGCGTCCAGGCCGTCCGGCTCCGGGACGTCAACACCGACGCCACGCGCGAGATGGCGGTGGACGGCGTCTTCGTCGCGATCGGCCACGACCCCGCGACCGCTTTGTTCCGGGGCAAGCTCGACATGGACGAGGAGGGCTATATCCGGACCGCCACCGATTCCACGGCGACCAGCGTGCCCGGCGTTTTCGCCGCCGGCGACGTCCAGGACAAGATCTTCCGCCAGGCCGTCACCGCCGCCGGCACCGGCTGCATGGCGGCGCTGGAAGCCGAAAAATACATCGCCGAGCGGGAGGCCGAACAGGCCTCCGCCGCCGAATAGCGCGGCGCGACCGGTCGGCAGATGGACTGGGACAAAGTCAGGATATTCCACGCCGTCGCCGAGGCGGGAAGCTTTACCCACGCCGGCGAGATGCCGAACCTTTCGCAATCCTCGGTCAGCCGCCAGATCAGCGCGCTGGAAAGCAGCCTGAATGCGCTGCTGTTCCACCGCCACGCGCGCGGCCTGAAACTGACAGAAACCGGCGAGACGCTTTACAAGACCTCGCAGGACGTGTTCGCGAAGCTCGCCATGGCCGAGGCCATGGTGTCGGAATCCCGCGACCGGCCGTCCGGGCCGTTGCGCATCACCACCACCGTCGCCTTCGGGTCGATCTGGCTGACCGACCGGCTGAAGGATTTCATCGAGACCTATCCGGAGATCGACGTGACGCTGCTGGTCAGCGAGGACGAGCTCGACCTTTCCATGGGCGAAGCCGATGTCGCGATCCGCATCCCGCCGCCGCGCCAGTCGGATCTCGTGCAGCGTCGTCTCGCGACCATGCACCATCACGCGTTCGCCGCGCCGAGCTATCTCAACGCCCATGGCGCGCCGCACAGCCTCAGCGATCTCGACGATCACCAGCTCATCGCCTATGACGAAAGCTTCCACCCGCCGTTCACCGAAATCAACTGGATGCTGAAGGCGGAGTTGAAAGACGGGCACGAGCGCCGCCCCATCCTGCGGGTCAACAATATCTATGGCATGTACCGCGCCGCGGCCAGCGGCCTCGGCATCGCCTCGCTGCCCGATTTCATGGGCCAGCTCGCCAAGGATCTGGTGCCGGTGCTGCCCGAAATGGAAGGCTCCGCCTTCAATATATATCTGGTCTATCCGGAAGAGCTGCGCCATTCGCGCCGGATCGCGGTATTCCGCGATTTCCTGCTGCGCAGCATGGGACCGGAAATCGGCTGAAACAGCCATGCAGTTTATGCATGGCTGTTTTGCTATCTTGAGTGTGGAAACGACGCACCAAGCCCATTATCTATTTTTTAGAGATTCGGACGGTGCTTCGGCAGCGTCCAACGTTTCGCACCGCTTGGCGGAACAAATGGTTTCCGGGCACAACACCCGGAAAAAGGGTCTTCGGACCCTACGTCTCCCAGACGTGAAGCCTCCCTGTTAAACTGGCCGGAACCCTAGGTTCCGGCCTTTTTTTTCGCGCGCGCCACAAGTGTCGGAATATTTTACATCCGGGATTTGGGCCTTCGCACAACCCGTTGAAACCGCTAGATTTAACCGGATTGGTATGATTCTTGCATGGAGTCCCGCGACCCCTTCGCGGGACCATCCGAGCCGGAGTGACAGCGCCATGGACCAGGGTTATGTGACGGATTATCGCGAGCGCGGATACGGCGTCATCAGGGGCGTGTTCAGTCCCGGCGAGGTGGCCGGGATGGCCCGCGCCTTCGACCGCATTTACGCCCAGGGTCAGGCGCATGGCCGCAGCTATCGCGACAAGAACGTCTTTTTCAATGTCTCCGAGGACGACAATCTCGGCAAGATCATGCGCATCATGCAATGGCCGGCCTATTTCGAACCGGTCCTCGACGAAATCCGGCGCGACCGGCGCATGCTCGAGATCCTGCGTCCGCTGATCGGCGACAATCTCAAGCAGATCATCAATCAGCTCCACTGGAAGCCGCCGGGCGCGGCGATGGTCGAATTCGGCTATCACCAGGACATCCGCTCGCGGCGCCCGCGTTCGGCCTATCGCGACCCGGCGGGCTCCTACATCCAGACCGGCATTGCCATCGACCCCCACGGTCGCGGCAACGGCGGCATGACGCTCTATGCCGGCAGCCACCTTCTCGGCGAACTGCCGATGCACAAAAAGCAGGGCAGCATGTATACGCAAATGACCGAGGACCATATCGCCGGCTTCGGACTATCACCGGACTCGCGTATCGACCTCGAGCTGGATCCCGGCGACGTCGCGTTGTGGAACGTCAACACCATCCACGGCTCAGGGCCCAACGAATCGGCCATCGACCGCAGGCTCTATCTCAACGGCTATGTCATCGCCGAGAACTGCGATCGGGGAGAATGGACCTTCCGCAACGGCGAGCCCTGCGATCTCGGCGAGCCGGTGCTCGTCCATTACGAGGATCTGCACGTCCGGCCCGAACCGCATTACGTGGACGCTTGAGCGTCTACAGCGTTCCCTCGACCACGTAGTCGAGAATCCGGACCACCTGTTCCGGGGTCTCGGCGACGGCCAACGCCGCGGCGTCGACTTCCTTCAGCGCATGGGTGTGTTCCGCATCGTGCAGCGTGATCACCGGCGTTCCCAGCGCCGCGGCGTAGCCCGCGTCGAACGCGGCGTTCCACTGACGATACTGGTCGCCGAACCGCACCACCACCACGTCGGCGCGCTCGATCAGCGTCCGCGTGCGGATGGCGTTGATCTTGGCGCCTTTATGATCATGCCAGAAGTTATTGCCCTCGGCGCCCAGGATCTCGACGCCGACATCGTCGCTGGATTCGTGGTGGGTAACGGGTCCCAGAAATTCGACCGGCAGGCCGGATTTCTCGACACCGGCGCGAATGCGTTCGCGCCAGTCGCTGTGAATTTCTCCCGACAGATAGACCGACCAGGTCGCCTCGGACATTTCTCCATACTCCTCATGATCTTCGAAAACACATCGCGCGTGATATCGGGTTTTCCCTTAGACGATTCTCGCTCTGCTTGCTAAGGAATAGTGGTCGTTCGGCAACAAGAACGGATTGGAAGGTTGGGTAGGCCATGGCGGAAATCAAATCCATTGCGGACGCGGGCGACTTGGCGGACGCCCTCGAAAAGGCGCGGGAAGGCGGCCTCAGGCTCGATACCATGATTGCCTGCGCCGTTGAATCCTCCGACCTCAGGTCGCGGACGCTCCGCGAGGCGCTCATGGAAGGCGCGGTATCCTGGGAAGTCGCGGGCGAGCTTATCGAGGATCGACCGCGCCCCTTCACCACGTCGCTTGACGCCTCGATCGCGGGCGAGAACATCATTTTGGCGGTGTATTCCGAAAAGCGCGGGCTTTGGGCCGCCGTACAGCGCACGGCCGACGGCGGCGAATGCCTGGCCTGGGGCGCGACCGAAATTCTCGCGCGCCGCGCGGCGGCTCTCAAAGGCATGTCCAGTAAGACCGCCGAGGCGGCAAAACCGAATTTTCCGGCCCATGTGGAGCAACCGGTGACGGCCGGTGTCGAGGAAACCGGCAATGGTGGAACGGTCCTCGACGTGGCCCGGGCCATGGCGGCCGAGAGCGACGAAGAATTCGAGGCGGATGCCGAGTGGCGGGTCCGATTCTAACCGGCGCGCCTTTCACGCGCCGTGATCGATAATCATTTCGTACCAGAGAAATCCTATGGATTCCGACATCGTTTATGCGAAAAAGGATGAGACTCGACCGTATGTCATCGTTATCGGCAACGAAAAAGGCGGAACGGGAAAATCGACAACAGCGGTTCATCTCGCGGTCGCTTTGGCGGAAACAGGCTATTCGGTGGGGTGCATTGATTTCGACGCCCGCCAGGCGACCCTGAGCCGTTATCTCGAAAATCGAATGTCGCATCGCGACTCCGCCGGCCGATCTCTGGCGGTACCCGAATTTCGCCGCGTTGGTCGCCACGACCAGTCGGGAAACGCCGCTGTCGCCGCCTCCGAAACCGCCTGGGCGCGCGGCGCTTTCGAGGATCTCGCGGAAAGCGATTTCATCGTCATCGACACACCGGGCAGCGATTCCCACTTGTCGCGCCTGGCGCACCTGAACGCCGATACGCTGATTACGCCGCTCAACGACAGCTTTCTCGATATCGACGTATTGGCGCGGCTCGATACCCAGCGGCGCGAAGTGGTTGGCCCCAGCGTTTATACCCAGATGGTGTGGGAGCAGAACAACCGCCGCATTGCGGCCGGCGTCGCACCCATCGATTGGGTGGTGATGCGCAACCGGCTGACCCATATCGCGTCCCGCAACAAACGCGAGATCGCGGGCCTGATGGTGAAATTGTCCAAGCGCATCGGGTTCCGGCTGGCGTCGGGCTTCGGCGAACGCGTGATATTTCGTGAGCTGTTCTTCAGCGGGCCTACATTGATCGACCTTGGCCGCAACGGCACCACCCCGCCAAGCCGCCAGGCGGCCAGCCGGGAGATCGGCGAATTGTTGCGCACAATTGGTATCACGGAGGGTGTCTCGGAAGGTACCTCCGAAGGTATCTCCGAAGGTATCTCGGGCGGCGTCGCGGATGGAATAGCGGGCGATAACGCCGCCAACGGAAGCGCGATCAGCGCCGCCTGAACACCAGACAGCCCGATTTTCGCGAAATTATTTGCGCACAAGCGCGCGTCGCGGCATTTCGCCGGGCGAAGCCTCGCGCCCGCACGCGATAGACCGTCCCGCGTCCCGACACAGTGGCGCGTTCCACGCCAACATCGTGCCCGGCAAGCACGGTGCGGAACTTTCGTTTCAATCGCCGCATTTCGCGGGCGGCCGCGGTCGCATTCCGTAGCGACGCAAGCTGGATTCCATAACGCCCGCCGGCGGCGGGTTTCGTCGCGGCGCGAACGGGCGCCGTGCGCGCGACGCGAACCGGCATCCGCGGCGCGGCGAGAACCGTCGCGCGTGGCCGAGGCGGCGGCTTCACGACCACTGGCTTGTCGCGCACCTCCGCCGCGCGCGCCGCGGCATCTGGTGGAACGAATTTTGCCACTGAAGTCGGCGCGGGCAGCGCGGACGGAGGCGCGCCCGAGGACGCGCCGGAAGACGTGGCCGGAGGCGGGGCTGGAGGCGGCGGCGGCAGGACCGTCACACGCGTCTCAACGGGCCTCGCGAATTCGGTTTTCGGCGGCGTGACGATGACCGAAGCGGCGGCCTTGGCGACTTCGGGTACGGTCTTCGTTGCCTGTGTTTGAACGGGCGCGCGAGGCGGCGCGGCGCGCGCAATAACCGGAACCGACGGAACCTCGGCGATCGGACGTTCGAAACCGAACTCGGACTGGTACAGATAGACAGATACCGCGACCAGCGCGGTCAACGCCGCCGCAACGGAGTACAAACGTACGCGAATGCCTTGGCGCGGCGACGGCGGACCGGAATCGGCGCCTACCGGTCCGGTCGTACCGACCAGACGAACGACGGTTTCGCCGGCATCAACAATGGGTTCCACCGTCGGCTGGAGATCATCCGCCGGCATCCCCGATCCCCGATCCGTAAGGTCGATCGCCATCATGCTGCCGGGCGTCCTCGGCCTGGACGCCGACATGCCGGTGGACGCCGATTGCGGCGCGTCATGCGAATCATTCGCGGGAATATCGCCGGCTGGCAGGGCCTGCCCTTTCCGGGTGAACAGGGGTGCGGACGGCGGCTCGGTCATGGGCGTGTCAGGCCGCCCCCGTGGCGCTATTGGCCTCGGTGAACAAATCCAGACTATGACTCTCGCGCGACGGTCGTGGCAGCGCACGCGTCTGAAACGCACCCGTCAGCCGGCCACGGACGTAATCCCACAACTCCGCCACCTCGCCCTCGGAACGCGAGCGACTCTGGATTTCCATCACCGTTCGCCCGTCGATCATGCTGGAAGCGAAATCGATCCGTTGGCCGATAATCGTCGGCGCCAGCGGACCAAACGCGGAAATCAGCGATATCGTCTCGGAGGTCAGCCGCGTACGCGCGATCGCGGCATTGATCACGAACAGAAGCGGCGCTCCCAAATGCTCAATCAGTTCGACCGTGGCCGCCAGGGCGCGCACGTCGTGGGGGCTGGGACGGGTCGGGACAAGGACAAGATCGGCCGCTTGCACGACCTTGCCGACCGACGCGCCAAGACCCGAAGGTGAATCGACGAACACCATCCGCACGCCATGGTCGGAAAGTCGCGCCAGGTCGTCGGCCAGCGAATCGACCGATGTCTGTACGAACAGCGGTTCCGGAACCTGGCGCATATTCCACCAGTCCGAGAGACTGCCCTGAGGATCCGTATCCACCACCGCCACCGGCCCATCGCCGGCAAGCCCGGCCTAAACCGCGAGATGTCCCGCCAGGGTGGTTTTGCCGGAGCCGCCCTTGCGCGACACCACCGACACGACATGCATACTGATTTCTCCCATCCGTCGACTACGCCCCCGCCAAGAGCGCCGGCCGTTCATAGCTTGACGCGGCTCCCCCGCAACGCCCGCTATATCTTGGGCCAGCACCTGGTAATTTACTACCATATCTTGAAGCAGAGAAAAACCGTTCCGTGCTCGGGAAACGTATTTTCAGATGTTTTTTTTGTGAAACGGCGTTCGCCCGGACGGATGGAGCCCGCCCCTAAATATTTTGTCTATACCGCGGCTGGCCCTCTGGCGAGCGTGCGCGCGGCGGCCTCGCGCAGTTGTTTCAGGGTGAACGGCTTGGGAATCACTTCGGGCTCGAGCGTATCCACGTCATGCGCGCGCTGGCGTTCAGCCGCGAAGCCGGTCATCAGCAGAATGGGAATTTGTGGAAATTCCTCGGCGACTTTCAGGGCGAGCGCGATGCCGTCGAGTTCAGGCATCACGATATCGGAAAGCAGCATGTCGAACGGTTGGGTGCGGATTGCGTCGAGCGCGGCGCGCCCGTCGCCCACGGCGGTCACGTCGTGTCCGTCGCGCTGCAGGGCCCGCATAACGAACTCCCGCACCGCCATTTCATCTTCGGCGACAAGTATCGAAGCCAAATCCCAAGGTGCCTTCTGTCACTGGCTATCACTGGATCGGAGCAAAGGTAGGAAGGAAGCGTTGATTGTTCGTGAATGCCACAGTTATGGAGTCAGGGTCAGGGGGTCCTGACCACCCCGATATAGGGCAGACCGCGATAATGGTGTGCCAGATCGAGACCATAACCCACGACGAATCGGTCATCGACGACAAACCCTTTATAGTCCGCCTCGATCGGAACCTGGCGTTTCTCAGCCTTGTCGAGCAAGAGGCAGGTCTGGACGGTGGAGGCCCCGCGAGATGTCATCAACTCGCTGGCGAACGCGAGCGTCCGGCCGGATTCCAGGATATCGTCGACGATCAGCACATCGCGACCGGTCACATCCTCGGAGATATCACGCGACAATTGCACCTCGCCGGTGCTCGCGGTGCCTTCGCCATAACTCGACAGTGTCATGAAATCGACCTGCGGCTTCACCCCGGCGCGATCGAGCGCGCGAATCAGATCGGCCGCGAAAACGAAGCTGCCCTTCAGGATCACCACGATCAGAAGATCGCCCATATGATCCTTCGCAATTTCCCTGGCGATGGAAGCGACCTGGAGAGCGATTTCGCTCTCGCCGATCAGAATGTCGATCTCCGGCGAATCCGAAACCATCAGGCGCCCTTTTCGTGGAAGGTGATCGTCAGCCTGATCGCGCCGTCGGCGGGATCCTTGACTTCGGTCCGAAATTCCGTGTGATCGCCCGGCAGCAATCGCGACACCGGTGCCTGGAACGTCCAGTGCTGAATTTCCTTTTCGTTGCGGTCGAACAACGCGCCTCTGAGATCAGGCACGTTGCGCACCTGCTCGGACACGTTCTCGATCTCGCCTCGCACCAGCAATATCTTGGCGCCGGCGCTGGTGCTCTGGTCGAATTTCACGTTCGCGAGGCTGAGACCGAAACCCGGCGGGTCGCTCGGGAATCCGGCCAGCTCGTATAGCTGCGCCGCCGCGGGCCAGGTCGCGACAATCTGCGCTCGGTAAAAGGCGCCGCCGCCGACCAGCGCCGCCACAACAACCGCAAACGCCGCCCACGCGAGGCGTGCGCGCCAACGCGAAGGCTCCCGCCGGAGCGCCGGCACACCCGATCGCCGCTCCCGCCGCCGTCTCGCTCGATCCTCCTCGATATCCGGATCCGACTCTTCATCTTCGAAATCTCCAACGACGTCGTCCTCATAATCTTCGCCGCCGGAATCGAATGGAGATTCGAAATCATGATCGATGTCATCCCCGGACTCGAATTCGGTGTCGGGATTGAATTCGGGCTCCGTGTCGGGCTCGACTTCGGGGTCGGGTATGGCCCCCGCGACTCCAGTGTCGTCCGGGTTCAAATTCGGCGCTTCCTCCGCATCGGGTTTCTGTGGCCACGAAAAGCCACACTTGCCGCAGCGTACGACGCGGCCTTCCGGGCCTAACGCCGACGCATCGACAAGGAAGCGTGCAGAGCATTCCGGACACGTGATGATCATGAATAACGGGCCGGTTTTGGGGGCATTCTATATAGGCGTTCACTGGGGGCCTGACAAGTTGCCGTGACGAAGGGAATTTTCGGGGTCTGGACGGGGGGCGGGCGCGTATGCGATTCTGGCGGCCGCGGCAGCGAAAAGGATTGGTATTGGACCGGGACGACGAAATCGTTCGTTTCGAGAATGTCGGGATGCGCTACGGCCTCGGGCCCGAGGTGCTGCACGATGTTTCGTTTCGCCTCACGACGGGCTCGTTCCGATTCGTGACCGGGCCCAGTGGCGCGGGCAAATCCACGTTGCTGAAACTCATGTATCTCGCGCAACGCCCGTCACGCGGCCGGATCACCATGTTCGGCCACGATTCGAGCCACATCTCAAGGCGCGAAAAACCAACGTTGCGCCGCCGTATCGGCGTGGTATTTCAGAATTTTCGCTTGATGGAGCATCTATCGGCGTTGGACAATGTCGCCCTGCCGCTGCGGATCGCCGGGGCCGAAGAAGACCAGCTTCGTGAGCACGTGATCGAACTGTTGCGCTGGGTCGGGCTGGAGAACCAGATCAACGAGGTGCCGAGCCGGCTTTCCGGCGGCCAGCAGCAGCGCGTCGCCATCGCGCGCGCCGTTATTGCCAGGCCCGATCTTCTGCTCGCGGACGAACCGACCGGAAACGTCGACGATTCGATCGCCATGCGCATTCTTTATTTGCTCGAAGAGCTCAACAAAATTGGTACGACCGTACTGATTGCGACCCATAACGATGCGCTGGTATCCCGGTTCAAATTTCCGACGATGCGGCTGGAAGACGGACGCCTGACAGACCAGACCCATGCCGGCGCCGTGCCCGTCGCATGATATCGCCGCTGTTCACCCCGAGCCGCGACCTGCCGTTCGGGCGCGACGCATCGGGGCGATACCTGCCCTGGATAATCGGATTCATGGTTCATCTGGCGGTGCTGGCGCTGGCCGCGGCGATGTTGCTGTCATCGCTGGGCGGCGGGTGGCGGAGCGATCTCGCGGGCAAGCTGAGCGTCCAGATAATGCCCGGGATCGACGCCGCGCCGGACGACTCAAGCACCGCCAAGGCGCTCGAGCTGTTGAGCGCGACACCGGGGGTTGTCGCGGCGGAACCCCTGTCGGATGAACATGTCTCCAAGTTGCTGGAGCCGTGGCTTGGGCCGGGATCGGCGGGACAAGGGCTGCCGATGCCGCGGCTGATCGACGTCACGCTGCAGCCGGGATTCCGGATCGATGCAGCCGCGCTGGCGCGCGACCTCGCGCGCGCCGCGCCAGGCGCCGTGCTCGACGATCATGGTGTCTGGCTGGGGCGCCTGCTCTCCATCTCCCGGGCCATCGAAGCGATCGCGCTGTCGATCCTCGCCCTGATCGTAATCGCCGCCACCGCGACGGTCGCGTTCACCATGCGGGCCGGGCTGGCGATCCACGAGGAGATCATCGAGGTGCTTCACCTCGTGGGCGCCGAGGATCGTTATATCGCCGGGCAGTTTCAAGCCCATGCGCTGCGCCTCGCGCTCAAGGGTGGGATCGGCGGCTTTGTGCTGGGCGCGGCGACGCTTACGGCGCTGGGATGGATCGCGGGCGGGATCGGGGGCGGCCTGATTCCCGACCTGATGCTGACGATACCACAATGGTTGGCGCTGGCGTGCCTGCCGGTCGCGGCCGCCGCGATCGTCACGATCACCGCGCACTTGACGGTGATTCGCGCGCTCGCGCGGATGGCGTGACCGCCCGGCGGCGGTCTAGTGGATAGAATCTAACATATGAAATTCCGATCCGCATCCCGTTCCCGCCGCCGCGACACCACGATCCGTGTGACCGCGATCTGCGGCCTGGCGTTGATCGTTCTGGCTACCTCGTGGGCCGCCGGGCTGGTCTGGTTCACAAGCCGAATTCCGACGCCCGGGCCGCTGCCGCTGGGCGCCACCAAGGCGATCGTCGTTCTTACCGGCGGTAGCGATCGGCTCGCCGAGGGGCTGAAATTGCTGGAGGCGGGTCGGGCGGAGAAACTGTTCGTCTCCGGGGTGTATCGAGGCGTCGACGTCGCCGCCCTTTTGCG
This sequence comes from uncultured Rhodospirillaceae bacterium, assembly GCA_964587515.1. Taxonomy (GTDB): domain Bacteria; phylum Pseudomonadota; class Alphaproteobacteria; order MPNO01; family MPNO01; genus CAZPMO01. The sequence goes on from CAZPMO010000007.1 coordinate 23,810, forward strand.
CGTCGCACGACAGGCGCCGGGCGATCTAGAGTGCTGCATAGTGCTCGGCTATGCCGCCGACAGCACGGCCGGCAACGCCCGTGAGACCGCGTCGTGGATGCGCGCGGAGGGTTACAGGTCCATGCGCCTGGTGACCGCCAGCTATCATATGCCGCGCAGCCTGCTGGAATTCCGCCGCGCGTTATCCGACGTCGAGATCATCGCCCATCCGGTTTTTCCAGCCCAATTCAAGCATTCCGAATGGTGGCTGTGGCCGGGCACCGCCGCGCTGATCGCGCGCGAATACAACAAGTATCTGATGGCGCGGCTTTGGCTGACCGGCATCGGCGCGGGACCGGCGGAGTAATGATTTACGCGCGATCGCTGCTTTATCAGGTGCTGTTTTTTGCCGGGACCCTGGTAATCGCGACCCTTTACTTGCCGCTTCTGGTCTGCCCGCGTCACTGGCTGGTGCGCATGGGCCGCGCCTGGACCGGCTTGACGCTGTGGTGGCTGGCGCTCACGACGGGGCTCACACATGAGGTGCGGGGACGCGACCGGATTCCACCGGGACCAATGATATACGCTTTCAAACACCAGTCGGCGTGGGAAACGCTGGCCATGAACCGACTTCTCTACGATCCCTCCATTGTGCTGAAAAAGGAGCTTCTTCTGATTCCGTTTTTCGGCTGGTATCTGAGCAAGTGCCGCATGATTCCGGTCGATCGCGCCGCCGGCACCTCGGCGCTGAAGGGCATGGTCGCCGAGGCGCGCCGCGCGCTCGACGCGGGACGCCCGGTGGTCACTTTCCCGGAGGGCACGCGAACGTCACCCGGCGCGAAAGCGCGCTATCACCCCGGCGTCTTCGCGCTCTATCGCGACCTCGGTGTTTCCGTGATTCCGGTCGCGCTTGATTCGGGACTTTTCTGGCGCCGGCGAGAGCACGCCAAGCGCGCCGGGCGGATCACGGTCGAATTTCTCGACCCGATCCCGCCGGGCCTGTCCCGAAAAGCGTTCATGGCGGCTCTGGAGGAAAGCATCGAGACCGCGACCACACGGATCAGCGACGAAGCCGTAAACCGGCATCCCGATCTCGCGGGAATTTACTCCACAGGCGAGGGATAACTCGCGCCATTAATGCGGGGATTACGGGGACAACAGGGTTTATCCGCGTAATATCAATAAGTTACGATGTGCAAATCCGAAACAGAACAAGAACATTCATTGACGGGAGGCCTCGAACGGCGTAGGCTGGGGCGGTAATCCGCGCGCCCACAACGGAGTTCGTCATGCTGCCTGTTTCCTCGATCTCGCAGCAGATCTGGGACATGAAATACCGGCTCAAGGGGCCGGGCGGCGAGCCCGTGGACAAGACCATCGAGGATACCTGGCGGCGCGTCGCCAAAGCGCTGGCGGAACCGGAGACCGATCGCGAGGCATGGGCCAAGCGCTTCCTTGGCGCCATGGAGGATTTTCGTTTCCTGCCGGCCGGCCGCATTATTGCCGGCGCCGGCGCCGGGCGAACCGTGACGCTGTTCAACTGTTTCGTGATGGGCGCCATTCCGGACGATATGAGCGGCATCTTCGAGCATCTGAAAGAGGCCGCGCTGACCATGCAGCAGGGCGGCGGCATTGGCTACGACTTCTCGACGCTGCGGCCCAAGGGCGCGCCGGTGAAGGGCGTCGGCGCGGACGCCTCGGGGCCGCTGACATTCATGGATGTCTGGGACGCCATGTGCCGCACGGTGATGAGCGCCGGCCACCGACGCGGCGCGATGATGGCGGTTATGCGCTGCGACCACCCCGATATCGAGACCTTCATCGAGGCCAAGCAGGAGCCCGGCCGGCTGCGCATGTTCAATCTCTCGGTGCTGGTGACGGATGCGCTGATAGCGGCGGTGCGCGAGGATGCGCCATGGGAGCTCAGCTTCAACGGCGTCGCCTACAAGACGATTTCAGCGCGCGAACTGTGGGACAAGATCATGCGGGCGACCTACGCCTATGCCGAGCCCGGCGTGATCTTCATCGACCGCATCAACCGGCG
>CAZPMO010000007.1:25853-48044 GCA_964587515.1 uncultured Rhodospirillaceae bacterium
AATCTCGCCTACTGCGAATCCATCAGCGCCACCAATCCATGCGTCACCGCCGACACCTGGGTGCATACGGACGCCGGTCCCCGTCGGGCGGCCGATCTGGTGCAAAAACCTTTCGCCGCCCTGGTCGATGGGCGCGCCCGGACCTCGGGCGAAGGCGGCTTCTTCCCGACCGGCGTCAAGCCCGTGCTGCGACTGGAGACCGAGGAAGGTTACGCGCTCCGGCTGACCGCCGATCACCCGGTCCGCCGGGCGGCATCGAAGTCCCGGTTCGAGATAACACACGAATGGGCGGCGGCCGGTGATCTCCAGCCGGGCGATTTTATCGTCCTCCACGACCATCGCGAAACGACCCGCTGGCAGGGACCATATGACGACGAGGAAGGATATCTGATCGGATTGCTGATCGGCGACGGTACGCTGAAGAAGGATAAAGCGGTCCTGAGTGTCTGGCCCGGCCGCGCGGTCGCCAATGGCGATGCAGACACGCCGGGCGCGCGCGGCGTGATGGCGCGGGCCGAGGCCGCCGCCAGAACCTTGCCGCATCGCGCCGATTTCGCCGGCTGGCACGAGGTCGCCGGCCGCGGTGAATATCGCCTGGCGCTGGGCGCGCTCAAGGAGTTGGCGCATGACCTCGGGCTTGCGCCAGGCCGAAAAGCGGTCACGGACCGGATCGAGACCGCATCAAGCGATTTTTATCGCGGCTTCCTGAGGGGTTTCTTCGACGCCGACGGATCGGTTCAAGGCACTCAGCACAAGGGCGTGAGCATCCGCCTCGCCCAGAGCGATCTCGCGCGGCTCGAAGCGGTGCAGCGGATGCTGTTGCGCCTCGGTATGGTCAGCACGATCTATCGCGAACGACGCCCCGAGCGAACCGCACTGCTGCCCGACGGCAAGGGCGGAACGCGGGAATATGCTTGCGCCGCCGATCACGAGTTGGTCATCAGCAACGAAAACGTCCAACGGTTCGCGGAATCGATCGGATTCGCCGACACCGATAAGCAGACACGACTGCAAAATCTGATCGCCGCGTACAAGAGGCGGCCAAACCGCGAGCGGTTCCTCGCCCGCGTCGCGCGGATCGTCCCCGACGGGATGGACGAGGTCTTCGACGTCCAGATTCCTGGCGTCAACGCCTTCGATGCAAACGGGCTTTACGTTCACAACTGTGGTGAACAGCCACTTCCGCCGTATGGCGCGTGCCTGCTGGGATCGATCAATCTCGCGCGCATGGTCGAAGATCCGTTCACTGATGCGGCGCGCATCGATACGGAGCTGATCGAGGAAATCGTCCCGGTCGCGGTGCGCATGATGGACAACGTGACCGACATCTCGCAATTCCCGCTGGAGGCCCAGGCGCGCGAGGCGCGAGCCAAGCGCCGCATCGGGCTCGGCGTTACGGGGCTCGCGGACGCGCTGGTCATGTGCGGCGCGCGCTATGGCTCGGAGCACGCGGTCCGGCTGACCGAAGCGTGGCTCGCCGCGATCCGCCGCCATGCTTATCTTGCCTCGACCGAACTGGCCGCCGAAAAAGGCCCCTTCCCGCTGTTCGACCGCGACGCCTATCTGGCCGGCGAAACAATCGCGACGCTCGACGCCGACGTGCGCGAAAAGATCGCTGAACACGGTATCCGCAACGCGCTGATCACCTCGATTGCGCCGACCGGTACGATCTCGCTGTTCGCCGACAACGTATCGTCCGGCATCGAACCGGTGTTCAGCCACAGCTATCGCCGCAACGTGCTGATGCCCGACGGCACGCGCCGCGAGGAAGACGTGGTCGATTACGCCTATCGGCTGTACCGGCGGCTGAATGGCGACGGCGCGCCGCCGCCGCCCGCCTTCGTCGAAGCCCGGCAACTCAGTCCCGGCGATCACGTGGTGATGCAGGCGGCGGCCCAGAAATATATCGACTCCTCGATTTCCAAGACCATCAACGTCCCCGTCGACCTGCCCTTCGAGGCGTTCAAGGATGTCTACGCGCAAGCCTATGATCTCGGCTGCAAGGGCTGCACCACGTATCGGCCGAACGAGATTACCGGCGCCGTGCTGGAAGCCGGCGACAGCGCGACGGATCAGCCCGAGCTGCCTTTTTCGGCGCCGTCCGAAGCCGACGCCGTAACGCCGGAAGACGAATATGACGCCGGCGGCGTGGTCTACATGACCCAGCCGCTGAGCCGGCCGGAAGAGCTGGAGGGACAGACCTATAAGCTCAAATGGCCGGACAGCGATCACGCGATCTATGTCACCATCAACGACATCGTGCAGGACGGCCGCAGACGCCCGTTCGAGGTGTTCATCAACTCGAAAAATATGGAGCATTACGCCTGGACCGTGGCGCTGACGCGCATGATCAGCGCCGTCTTCCGGCGCGGCGGCGACGTTTCGTTCGTGGTCGACGAGCTGAAGGCCGTGTTCGATCCGCGCGGCGGTCAGTGGATGGAAGGCAAATACGTGCCCTCGCTGCTGGCCGCGCTCGGCGAGGTGATCGAGAAGCACATGGTCGTCATCGGCTTCCTGCCGGCGATGGAGACGCCCGGAAAGCCGATCGAATCACGCCGGGTGGTGGGGCTCGAAGGCGACGCCTTCCGTCAGTGCCCGAAATGCGCCCAGGCCAGCCTGATGCGCCAGGAAGGCTGCGACGTCTGCGCCTCGTGCGGCTATTCGAAATGCGGCTGAAATTAATGAAACCTAGAGCAGGCGCGAGAGGCCGGCGCGGGCGCGGGCGCGGGGCCGGCCCATGACGCGGCCATAGGCATTGGCGGCCTGGCGCGGATCCACGAACCCGTTGGGCCGGACCCATTCCTGATCGAGATGCTGCGTCACGAACGGGCTCGACACCGACGGAGTAGAGCCTTCCGGCCCGCCGGCATGGACGAAAATCGCCTCGCGAACCGGCTGGAACGCCCACTTGCCCGCGCGGGTCAGGGCGCGCGCGCCGTCCCTGGACTTGCGGCGGTCCGAATTGGTCTGCCTGATCGGCGGGAGAATTTCGGCTTTTAACGCGGCCATGGCTGCAATCCGATATTGTCAGGAATGGCGCTATTGTAGTTAAATATTTGTAAATGTCAATAGAAAATTAAATTTAGATTGAAAACATGTTGTAATTTATATATTCAACAAACTATATTAAATATCGTTAAGATTGTTTTCTTAATAAATATTATTTTTTATTAACACATACACATGAATTTCGTTGAGAATGGGCGCTTACCCCTGATTTTCGGTATAAATTAAGGGATTTGAAATCCAGATTTTTTAATCTCATTCAGAATGGCGTTGGATGAATTCGCTCCGTCCGGATCGGCTCGATCCGGGGAGGCACCGGTCCATGGCAAAGACAATGAAGAGTATGAGTTTGGATTTCGAGCGTCTGCGTAGCGTATTAGCCGCCTCGGGCAGCATCGCCTATGAATGGAATGTCGCCGACGACACGATCGCGTGGTTCGACGGCGCCCTGGATGCGTTCGGGGTCGCGTCGATCGATTCGGTGGCGACCGGCAATCGCTTCAAGCAACTGATCTGTCCCGACGACACCGCGTATCGCGAGCAGGCGCTGGCGCTCATATACAAAGGCGCGGAAGAATACGAAATCGAGTACCGGGTGCGCTGCGCCGGCGGCGAACACCGCTGGTTCCATGATCATGGATCGGCGGAAATCTCGACGTCCGGCGCGGTCGTAAAATTGCGCGGCATGCTGCGCCCGCTGACGGAATCCAAACGCGGCGCGGCGCGGCTGAACGTATTGGCGAATTACGACGCGCTGACCGGGCATTACAATCGCGACCGGCTGCGCGAGGCGCTCGACCATGCATTGCAATATTCCCAGCTCTATACCGTTGAGGGCGCATTCCTGATCATCGGCGTCGACAAGCTGACGTTGGTAAATCAGGCGTTCGGTCACGAAATCGCCGATTCCGTCATCCTGTCCGTCGGCGACAGGCTGGATCGCTGTCTTCGCGGCAGTGACGTGATCGGACGCATCGGCGGCGATAAGTTCGGCGCGGTGCTGGCCAACTGTCCCGAATCCGAGGTGACCCAAGCGGCCGAGAAAATCCTGGAGACCGCGCGCAACACAGTGGTCGACACGCCCGCCGGGCCAATCCACGTGACCGTCTCGGTTGGCGCGGTTGCCTTCCCGTCGGTGGTCAAGACGGCGGCCGACGCCATGACCAAGGCGGATATCGCGCTGCGCGACGCCAAGCAACTCGGACGCGATTGTCTCGCGGTTTACGATTGCTCGGAACAACAGCAGATCAATAATCAGGAATGCATGGTCATCGCCGAACGGGTGCAGCAGGCGATGCGCGACGGACGCATGCGGTTCGCCTATCAGCCCGTGGTCGATAGCCGAACCCACCGGCCTTCGCATTACGAGTGCTTGCTCCGCATGGTCGAGCCGGATGGCAACATCGTGACCGCCGGCCGGTTCATGCCGGCGGTCGAGGAACTCGGCATGATCAGGCCGATCGACCGCATGGTTCTGGAACTCGCCGTCCATGACCTGGCGCGGAACCCAACCGCGAAGATCGCGCTGAACGTTTCGGGATTGACCACCACCGACCGTTCCTGGCTGCGCAGCATCGTCGCCATGCTGCGCACCAAACCCGAGATCGCGCGCCGACTGATGGTCGAAATCACGGAAACCGCGGGACTTGAGGATGTTGAAGCCTGCGCCCGGTTCGTGTCGACGCTACGGGACCTCGGCTGCCGCATCGCGCTCGACGATTTTGGGGCGGGCTATACCTCGTTTCGCCATCTCAAGCAGCTTGCCGTCAACATGGTCAAGATCGACGGGTCGTTCGTGCGAAATATCGCCGACAATCCAGACAATCTGGTCTTCATCCGGACCCTCATCGACCTGGCGCGCAACTTCAACCTGGAGACAGTTGCCGAGTGTGTCGAGACCGCCGAGGAGGTCCAGTTGCTCACCAACGAAGGTGTCGATTTCCTGCAAGGTTTTGCATTCGGCCAACCATTGATGGATGTCTCGTGGCCAACGGTCGAGGTCGCGGCGATCCCCCTCGTGGTGCCGGAAATCAGAAAGCTGTCGTCGGCCGCGAGCTGACCGCGACCGCCCCTGCGATTATTCCCGACTCTTGTCCGACATGTCGTCGATCTGACGCTGCATGGCGTGGAGTTGCGCCCTGAGCTCATCGAGGGAGCCCTCGCCCGCGCCACCATCGTCGGGCGCGGCGGCAGGCGATGACGGGTCGGAGTCACCCGAGAACATATTTACGGCTTGCGCGAACATATCCATGTTACGGCGGCTCATTTCCTCGATTTGATCGAATGGGAACAGACCGCCGAACGCGTCGTTCAGGTAATCACGGATCTGTTCCTGGTTATTGGCGAACGACCGCATGGTGATCTCGAGATACTGGGGAACCAGCCCTTGCAGACTATCGCCATAAAACGAGATGAGCTGGCGCAGAAAACTGACCGGCAGGAGGTTCTGCCCCTTAGCCTCTTCCTCGACGATGATCTGAATCAATACCGAACGGGTCAGATCGTCGCCGGTCTTCGCGTCGTGGACGGTCAACGCGACCCCGTCCTTTACCATCCGCGCCAGATGATCGAGGGTGACGTAGCTGCTGCTCCGCGTGTTGTAGAGCCGCCGGTTGGCGTATTTTTTGATGATCACCGGCGATGCAACGCCATTGCCGTCGTGTCCGATATCGTCCGCCATTGCGCGCCTCTCGAACCGGTATCCCGTCACCGGCAACACGCGCCGGCCACGTTCAAGCGATGAGTTTTGCATGAATTGCTGCGATGCATCAAGTTTTGTTGCAGCGCGGCAAACCCCGGCAGGGGTGATATACAGGTTCACTGGCCTTTTTGGCGAAGACAAACCCCCGCCCCGGCGATACTGTGTGCACCGCAATATGACCGCGCGGATCAAGGAGTCTGATGATGAACGAGGTGGTTATCGTAGGCGCGACGCGCACGCCGGTGGGCGCCTTCAATGGCGGATTGAACAGCCTGGCCGCATCCGATCTCGGCAAGATCGCCATCGAAGAGGCGTTAAAGCGCGCCGGCGTCGCGGCCGCCGATGTGTCCGAGGTCATCATGGGTCAGATTCTCACCGCCGGCGCCGGCCAGAACCCGGCGCGACAGGCCTCTATCGCGGCCGGCATGCCGGTCGAAGTGCCGGCTTACGGCGTCAACCAGCTCTGCGGTTCCGGTCTCAAGACGGTGGCGATGGGGTGGCAGGCGATCCAGGTCGGCGATTCCGGCATCGTGGTCGCCGGTGGCCAGGAAAGCATGAGCCAGTCGCCGCACTGCATCCACATGCGCAACGGCCGCAAGATGGTCGATACCGATCTGGTCGACACGATGATCCGCGACGGATTGTGGGACGCCTTCAACGGGTATCACATGGGAAACACCGCCGAGAATGTCGCTCGGCAATGGCAGATCACCCGCGACGAACAGGATGAATTCGCCGCCGCGTCGCAGCAAAAAGCCGGCTCGGCCCAGGATGCGGGGCGTTTCGCCGACGAAATCGTGCCGGTGACTTACGCGACCCCGAAGGGCGAGGTCACCGTGGCCGAGGACGAGTATCCGACCCCGGGCACCACGGTCGAAACGCTGGCCAAGCTGCGTCCGGCATTCGACAAGGACGGCACCGTGACCGCGGGCAACGCGTCGGGCATCAATGACGGCGCCGCCGCCCTGGTGCTGATGTCGGCGGAAGAGGCGGCGCGAAGAGGCCTCGAGCCATTGGCCCGCATCCGGTCGTGGGCGCAGTCGGGCGTCGATCCCTCTATCATGGGCACCGGGCCGATTCCGGCAAGCCGCGCCGCGCTGGAAAAAGCGGGATGGACCATCGACGACGTCGATCTGATCGAGGCCAACGAGGCGTTCGCCGCCCAGGCGCTGGCCGTGGGCAAGGAACTCGGCTGGGACCCGGCCAAGGTCAATGTAAACGGCGGCGCGATCGCACTCGGTCATCCGATCGGCGCCTCGGGCGCCCGTATTCTCGTTACGCTGCTCTTTGAGATGCGCCGCCGCGACGCCAAGAAGGGCCTCGCGACGCTCTGCATCGGCGGCGGCATGGGGATCGCCCTGTGCGTGGAACGCACCTGAGATCAAGTGCGTGGAACGCACCTGAGACCAAGCGCGTGGAACTTCAGCCCAGGCGGACCGCCGGGAATCTGCTGGTCGGCTCGATGATCTCTCCGCGCGCCGCGACGATCTCCAGCTCGGGCGCGGCCGCCGCGAGGGTCGCGCGCAGCACGCCCAAGGTGGAAGCGGCGGCGCGGCTCAGCGCCGCCGCATCGTCCCGCCCGGTCAGCCGGTTGCCAAGCCAGATCGCCGCGAACAGATCGCCGGCCCCGTCCGGCCGCCGGTCGAAAGAAAGGCGCGGCGTTGTCACCATCCAGGTCCCGTCGGGACCATGGGAAATCGCTGAAATTTCATCGTCACGGAAGCGAAGGCCGGACGCGATCACCGTTGTGGGCCCCCGCTTGCACAGCGCGGCGCAGGCGGCGAGGGCTTCTTCCACGGTCGCGGGTTCGATCCCGGTCAGCGCCGCCAGTTCGAATCCGTTCGGCGTGACGATATCGGCGGCGGGGGCGGCGACATCGATGAAATGGGCGCGCACCTCCTCGGCCACGAAAAACCCGTCCTCGACATCGCCCATCACCGGATCGCAGCAATAGACCGCACGGGGATTGCGTCGCTTCACCAGCAGCGCCGCGTCGTGGACGGCGCGGCTGCCCACCGCGTCCGCCACATAACCGGTCAGCACGGCATTGCATTCGGCCAACGCGCCAAGCTCGTCGAGCCCGGCCGCGAGATCGCCGATCGTGGCTGCGTCCGTCACGGCGCCGCGAAATCCGCCACGCCCGGGATGGTTGCTGTACTGCACCGTATGCAGCGGCAACGCCTCGACGCCAAGAAGCTGCAAGGGAAAGACCGCGGCGGCGTTGCCGACATGGCCGCACACCACGTGCGACTGGATGGACAGCACTTTCATGCGGTTGATTTTGCCACGTCGCCGCGAGGCATTATAGTCCGGCACCGTTCGAAGAGCCGGGAGCGTCAAGGCATGTCCACCGATATCGTTCGACCGCGCCGCAGCGCGCTCTATATGCCGGGCGCCAATCCGCGCGCGCTGGAGAAGGGCCGGTCGCTGGCGGCCGACGCGCTGATCATGGATTTGGAGGACGGCGTGCTGCCTGACGCCAAGGAGACGGCGCGCGCGAATATTTTGGCGGCATTGCGCGAAGGCGGATACGGGCCGCGCGAATGCGTCATCCGCATCAACGGTCTCGGCTCCGAATGGTTCGAAGACGACATCGCGGCGGGCGCGACATCGGGCGCCGACGCGCTGATGGTGCCCAAGGTCGACGGGCCGGAAACGGCGCGCCGGGTGGCGTCGCTGATGGATGCGGCGGGCGCGCCGGCGAACATGGGAATCTGGTGCATGCTGGAGACCCCCATGGGAGTCCTGAACGCGCGCGAGACGGCCGCCGCGAGCCCGCGGCTGAGCGTCCTCACCCTGGGCACGGCGGATTTGTCGAAGGAGTTGCACGCCGATTTGCACGCGCCCGACCGGCTGCCGCTGCTGACCAGCATCGGCCTCTGCATCCTGGCCGCGCGGGCGCATGGGCTCGCGGTGCTGGACGCGCCCCATTTCGATCTCGATGACGATGCGGGCTTTGAACGCGTCTGCCGCCAGGGCAAATCGTTCGGCTTCGACGGCAAATCGCTGCTCCATCCCAAGACCATCGCCACCGCCAATGCGATCTACGGCCCGTCGCCCGAAGACATCCACTGGGCGCGGCGCATTACGGAGGCGTGGAACGAGGGAGCCGCCGAGGGCAAGGGCGTCACGCTGGTCGACGGTAAGCTGATCGAGGGCCTGCACGTTACCGAGGCAGAGCGCACCATCGCGATCGCGGAACGGATCACCGCGCTGGAAAGCGAGTCCGCATGAGAAATTACAGCGACGCCCCCTAGATATAGAAGTTTCCGAGCCCAACGAACCAGATGTAGTTGCGCCGCGAGTCGGGGAATGATATAATTCAATTCATCCAAGGCTTTAGAGCCATGGAGTGGACGCGAGAGCGTCTAGGGATCTGTTCGTTCCACACTGGCCCGTGTCCTTGGCAATCCACAGACTGGTGGCGGGACGAACGCCCTGTTCCCAGGGCGCGAGCCCTTTCACCGGTGACCCTGTCGAACCTTTCGCCGAATCCGTTCAGCCCCGCGAGTGGCACATCGGGGAGTGTACCTCCTCGCCTCGCCGGAAATCCGACCGCAAGCGGCCGACCCTCCGATCGGAAACTTTCACCCGCGGGCAATCGCCCCCAATGCCGAAGGACCCTTCTTCCCGCGTCGGGTCCGGGTCTCCGACTGACAGGCCATCTCCCACAGGAAGCGCGGGGAGGAACCCGCCAAATCCGACCGATCGCCACGCCGAAACACGGCAACCCGCCGCGAGACGCCTCCTCGATTGCGTAAAAGCACGGCCCCGAAAGGCCGGCCCCAACCCGCCCGATTTGACGCCTCTTACGCTCTCGCGTGGTGGAATGTTTACGTCGATCCATATCCCACGCAATGAAAATTCCCTGAAAACAACCAGTTTTCTGTGCATAAGAGCGCCTTGCGCGCAAAACGCTGCACATATTGTCCACATTAATATTCACATCGGGGGCGGGCGGGCCGATTCGCGGGGACGCAATTGACTTGCCCCGATCCACGGTCTAAACAAAATGCGACCGTCGACACGGGTTCTTCGCGTTCGGCGGGACGGGATACAGGATCCGGCAAAATCTCATGTCCAGCGAAAACCGTCCGCTTTCGCCCCATCTCCAGGTTTACCGACCGCAGATCACCTCGGTTCTCTCGATTCTTCATCGCATGACGGGAGTCGCGCTCGCGGCGGGCGCGCTGATGCTCGTCTGGTGGCTGATCGCGGCCGCGTCGGGACCCGAGGCCTTTGCCGTTGCCCGCGACTTCAACGGCTCGTGGCTTGGCCGAGTGCTGCTGTTCGGTTGGAATTTCGCGCTGTTCTACCATCTCTGCAACGGTATCCGTCACCTGTTCTGGGACACCGGGCGCGGCTTCGAACTGCCGGCGCTGGTCCGATCGGGCTGGGCCGTGATAATCAGCGCGGTGGTGCTGACCGTGATCGCCTGGATCTGGGGCCATGCCGCCATGGGAGCGCTGTAATGAGCCTGCGCACACCGCTCGGACGGGTCCGCGGCCTGGGTTCCGCCAAGGAAGGCGCGGCGCATTGGTGGTCGCAGCGCCTGACCGCCGTGGCCCTGGTGCCGCTGCTGCTATGGTTCGCGGCTTCGATCGTCTCGCACACGGGGGCCGATCACGCCGCGACCGTCACGTGGCTTTCCGATCCGGTAACCGCGATCCTGATGGTATTGTTGATCGGCGTCGGCTTCCATCATGCCCAGCTCGGCCTTCAGGTGGTGATCGAGGATTACGTGCATACCGAATGGCTGAAAATTTCGGGCATCGTGGTCGTTAAATTCGCCGCCGTCGCGCTCGCCGTCGCGGCTATCTTTTCCATTCTCAAAATCGCCTTCGGAGGCTGACCGACCATGACCACCGACGCCTACGAAATCATCGATCATACCTATGACGTGATTGTCGTCGGCGCGGGCGGCGCGGGGCTGCGGGCGACTTTCGGCATGGCGGTCAAGGGGTTGAAGACGGCCTGCATCACCAAGGTTTTCCCGACCCGCAGCCATACCGTGGCGGCGCAGGGCGGTATTTCGGCGGCGCTCGGCAACATGGGCGAAGACGATTGGCGCTGGCATTTCTACGACACCGTGAAAGGCGCCGACTGGCTGGGCGACCAGGACGCCATCGAGTTCATGTGCCACGAGGCGATCCCGGCGGTCATCGAGCTGGAGCATTACGGCGTGCCGTTCTCGCGCACCGACGCGGGCAAGATCTATCAGCGCCCGTTCGGCGGCATGACCACCAAGTACGGCGAAGGTCCGCCGGCGCAGCGCACCGCCGCCGCCGCCGACCGCACCGGCCACGCCATCCTGCATACGCTGTACCAGCAATCGATGCGCCACGAGGCCGAGTTCTTCATCGAGTATTTCGCCATCGACCTGATCATGGACGATGACGGCAATTGTTGCGGCGTGATGGCGTGGAACCTCGACGACGGCACGCTGCACCGCTTCCGCGCGCGCATGACGGTGATGGCCACCGGCGGCTACGGGCGCAGCTATTTCTCCTGCACCGGCGCCCACACCCAGACCGGCGACGGCAACGCGATGGTGCTGCGCGCCGGATTGCCCCTGGAGGACATGGAGTTCATCCAGTTCCACCCGACCGGCATCTACGGCGCCGGCTGTCTGATTACGGAGGGCGTGCGCGGCGAGGGCGGCTATCTGACCAATTCCGAGGGCGAGAAATTCATGGCGCGGTATGCCCCGCACGTGAAGGACCTCGCCTCGCGCGACGTGGTCAGCCGGTCCATGACCATCGAGATGCGCGAGGGGCGCGGCATCGGCCCCGACAAGGACTATGTGCATCTGCATATCGAGCATCTCGACGCCGACACCATCCACGAGCGTCTGCCCGGCATCGCGGAGACGGCGCGCATCTTCGCCGGCGTCGACGTCACCAAGGAGCCGATCCCGGTGCTGCCGACCGTGCACTACAACATGGGCGGCATTCCGTCGAACATCCACGGCGAGGCGGTGGCGCCCCGCAACGGCGAAGTTGAGGCGACGGTGCCGGGGCTGATGGCGATCGGCGAGGCGGCCTGCGTCTCGGTGCACGGTGCCAACCGGCTGGGCTCCAACTCGCTGCTCGATATCGTGGTGTTCGGACGCGCCGCCGCCGACAAATGCGTCGCGATCATCGATCCGAATTCTTCTCAACCGGAATTGCCTAAGGGCGCCGGCGACAATGCGGTGGCGCGGCTGGACGCGCGGCGTCACGCCACGGGCGGCACGACGACCGCGGCGCTGCGGCTCGAGATGCAGCGCGTCATGCAGGACCATTGCGCGGTGTTCCGCACCGGCGAGGTGCTGGAAGACGGCCAGAAGAAACTCACCGAACTGTGGAGCAGGCAGGGCGATATCGGCGTCAGCGACCGCTCCATGGTGTGGAACTCCGATTTGATGGAGTCCCTCGAATTCGACAATCTGATGGCCCAGTCGGTGGTCAGCCTGCACGGCGCGCTGAACCGCGAGGAAAGCCGGGGCGGTCACGCCCGCGAGGATTTTCCCGACCGCGACGACGAAAACTGGATGAAGCACTCGATGATCTGGCTCGACGAGAAGGGCGAGACCCGCATCGATTACCGCCCCGTCCATTCCAACACCCTGACCAACGACGTCGAACCCGTACCGCCCAAGGAACGGGTGTACTAGCGTGGAACAAATTCGACACCTCGAACCCTCTCCCCTCGCGGGAGAGGGTGGCGCGCGGAGCGCGACGGGTGAGGGGGTCGCCGCCGGCAGGCGGCAAAAAAATCTTTCGACGCGCGGACGCGCTTACCCCTCACCCAACCCTCTCCCACAAGGGGAGAGGGCCTATATCGTTGCGTTCGTGACGCTAGACCGCAGGAGGCGAAAATGAAATGCGTCTTGTGCAAGCACGGTGACACCAGACCCGGCGCAACAACGGTAACGTTGCACAGGGGAAATTCGATCGTCGTGCTCAAGGATGTCCCTGCGGACATCTGCGATAATTGCGGTGAGTACTATCTTTCCGCGGACGTTTCGACCCGTGTCCTGACGCGCGCCGACCAGGCGGTCGCAAACGGGGCGGAATTGGAAATCGTGAGTTATGCCGCGTAAGACGCGCGTCGCTCCACATTCGAAGGCACAGTAACAGGACGACAGAACCATGGCCGAATTCACGCTTCCGGCGAACTCAAAGGTCCGCAAGGGCGAGACCCACAAGGCGCCCGAGGGCGCGACGCGGGTGCGCAATTTCAAGGTCTATCGCTGGAACCAGGACTCCGGCGAGACGCCGCGCGTCGATACCTACGAGATCGACCTGGATGATTGC
This sequence comes from uncultured Rhodospirillaceae bacterium, assembly GCA_964587515.1. Classification (GTDB taxonomy): domain Bacteria; phylum Pseudomonadota; class Alphaproteobacteria; order MPNO01; family MPNO01; genus CAZPMO01. The sequence goes on from CAZPMO010000007.1 coordinate 38,859, forward strand.
GGCCCGATGGTGCTGGACGCGCTGATCAAAATAAAAAACGAGGTCGATCCCACCTTGACCTTCCGGCGGTCATGCCGCGAGGGCGTGTGCGGCAGTTGCGCCATGAACGTGGACGGCACCAACACGCTGGCCTGCACCAAGTTCACCGACGAGGTGAAGGGCGACGTGAAGATCTATCCCCTGCCCCACATGCCGGTCGCCAAGGATCTGGTGCCCGACCTCACCCAAGCCTACGCGCAATACACCTCGGTCCAGCCCTGGCTGAAGACAGATTCACCGGCCCCGCCCGACGCCGAGCGGCTGCAATCGCCGGAGGAGCGCGCCAAGCTGGACGGGCTGTGGGAGTGCGTGCTGTGTTTCTCGTGCTCGACGAGCTGTCCGAGCTACTGGTGGAACTCCGACCGCTATCTCGGCCCGGCGACGCTGCTGCAATCCTATCGCTGGCTCGCGGATTCGCGCGACGAACATACCGGCGAACGGCTCGACGAACTGGAAGACCCGTTCCGCCTCTATCGCTGCCACACCATCATGAACTGCACCAACACCTGCCCCAAGAGCCTGAATCCGGGCAAGGCGATCGGCGAAATCAAGAAAATGATGGTCGCGCGCCGCTAAACCCCTATTCCTGTTCCTCGCGCAGCAGCTCCAAACGCCGCATCACGTCTTGGTCGGTGGACTGGAAGACGATCGCGCCGTCGTCGCCCGCGACATGGCTGATCCAGCTCCAGTGGGGCAGCGTGAAGATGTCGTTGACCTGCCATTCGATGGTCACGTCGCCCACCGTGCTGACGCCCGACCCCTCGGCGACGAAGCAGACCGCGTTGGACGTGGTGCGGTAGCGCCGTGTCGGCTTGCCACGGTCGAGCCCGAGCAGGAAACAATCGAGACGCGACAGCACCGGCCCGCCGGTCGCCGGGTTCACATAGCGCAGCAGCCGCGCGCCGTCCTCGCCGGCCGGCGTCGCGCCCAGCGCCTCGCGCGCCTGTCCCCACGGGTAGCGGAACAGCGGCGAGTACGCCGTCTTGAGTGATTCCGCCGGCACCAGCCCGGCCGCGGTAAAGGCCGAATCGTCGGGCAGCTTCGGGAAATCGCGCACCGGACCCGGTTCAAAGAAGGTCGCGTGCTGATCCATGACCAGCGGCACGTCGAGCGAATCGAGCCAGATCACGCGCCCTTCGCCCTCGTGGATGTGTTCGTGCCAGGTCCAGGCCGGCGTCAGGATCAGATCGCCGCGCTCCATGATGCAATTCTTGCCGTCGACCACGGTGGCCGCGCCCTCGCCCTCGATCACGAAGCGCAGCGCATCCATGGAATGGCGGTGCGGCCGGGCGCGCTCGCCGGGCATCAGGATTTGCAGCCCGGCGTTGAGGTTGGTGGTGGCGCGGAAATAATCGTCGCGCCCATGCAGCGGATTGGCCAACGACAGCACGCGTCGCTCGGCGTCGTCCATGCCGGTCTCGGCGACCGCGCGGTCCATCAGCGGCTCGAGCACCCGCCACGGCCAGTGAAAGGCGGGCTCGATCACCGGTGGCGGGCCGCCCGCGCCGCCGAACATCTCCCATAGCGCCACCACGCCGGCGTCCTCGATCGCGGTGTGAAAATCATTGGCCCCGGTGCGGGCCGGCGGCTGCGTCGCCATGGCGTGGTCCCTCCATGCGGTCTCGGAAACGGGATGGTGGCCCGAAAACGGGCGGCGGGCAACAGGGGCGTGTCAGTCCGGCGCCCGCATTGCCCAGGCCAGCAGGGGCACCGTGGCGAGGCCGACGGCGGCGCCGCCGAGATAGACCGCGTCCATGCCGCCCGCCGCCAGCAAGGCGCCCATCATCAACGGCCCCAATGTCTGACCGAGGCGGAACGTAGTGGCGTTCAGCGCCATCACCGCGCCACGCTGTTCGGCCCCCGTGGTCTCGGCCAGGATCACCTGCACCGCCGAGACCGCGATGCCGTGGGTCGCGCCGAACAGCGCCGACGAGCTTAGCAGCACCCAGATATCGCCGAGGAACGGGATCGCGCCGACCGCCGCCGCCATCAGCGTGGAGCTCACCACCAGCAATGCCCGCGTCGAATAGCGCCGCATCAGCCGGCCGAAGAACGGCGAGGCGGCGGCGCTGCCCGCCGCGACCGACGTGAACACCAGCCCGACCTCGACGCTGGTGGCGCCGAATTTATCTTCCAGCAGGAACGGCATGTAGGTCACCAGCGGGCCGTAGAGCAGCAGGAACGATACGAAACCCGAGAACAGCATGGCCGCGGTGCGTCCCTGCGTGAGACTGACGGCGAGCTTGCGCAGATAGATCCGGAAATGGTCGTTGATGCGCGGTTCCGGAGTACGCAGAAAAATCATCACCACCAGCGCCACCGGGAAGCCGATCAGCGGCAGGGCGAACGGATAGCGCCAGCCGAACAGCGCCAGCGCGCCGCCGATCAGCGGATAGAGGGCGGCCGCCGACGAGATGAAGGCCGCGTTGTAGCCCATGGCGGTGGCGCGCTCGTTGCCCTCGAACCTGTCGCCGATCAGCGTCGCATAAAGCGCGCCCAGCGCCGCCGCGCCGATCCCCTGGACCGCGCGCAGCATCAGCAGGTGATCGAACTCGGCCGCATAGGCGCAGGCATGGCCGGCGACCGCGAACAGTAGGATCGAGGGCACCAGCACCCGCTTGCGTCCGTAACGATCGGCAAGCAGCCCACCGATCGGCGTCAACACCACGCCCGGCAGGGTGAAGGCGGCCACCAGCCAGCCGGCTTCCTGCGGCGTGATGCCGTATTCGCGGCCCACCGCCGGCAGGATCGGCGTGATCGAGGACACCCCCATCACCGTGATCAGCGTGATCGAATAGACGATCAGCAGAGTGGGATGGATGAACAGCGGGCCGGACCAGCCCGCCCCCGTGCGCGGCGCGTCTGACATGGGCCGAGCTATAGCCCCTCTGCCCGGCCCGCGCGAGCTTGCTCTGAGTCCGCCCCCCCTCACCCTCCCCCGACGCTGGAGCGTCGCGGGCCCCTCCCTCTCCCGCAGGCGGGAGAGGGGTATTTAAGCGGCGTCATTCTTACCCTCTCCCGCTTGCGGGAGAGGGAGGGACCCGCCGCGACGCGGTGGGAGGGTGAGGGTGAGGGCGTGGGCGCCTTGTCGGTCACCGGGGCCGGTGATAACTTCGCGGCCGCGTAAAAATCGGACGGAGAACGAGAAATGGCGGCGAATTTCAGGGATCTGCTGGGCGATCTCAGGGCGGCGGGAGAGCTGGTGGAGATCGCCAAACCGGTTGATATCCGCCATATCGCGGCGCTGGTCGACCAGTCCGACACGGCCCTGATGTTCACCAACGTCACGGGCTACGACATGCCGGTGGTCTCGGGCGTGATCAATTCGCGCGACCGGCTCGCCATCGCCATGGGCTGCGATTTCGGCGCCATCGAGGCGCGGGTGCGCGACGGGCTCGACCGGCCGCTCGCGCCCAACAATGTCAATTCCGGCCCGGCGCGCGAGGTGCTGGCCGAAGGCGACGATGTCGATCTCTTCAAGCTTCCGATCCCGCTTTTTTCGGTGCTCGACGGCGGGCCCATGATCACCGCCGGGGTGACGCTGGCGCGCGATCCCGACGGCGAGATCGACGGGCTGAACGCCGGCGTCTACCGGCTGCTGGTGAAGGAGCGCAACCTCACCGGCATCGACATCGTGACCCCCAACAATCTCAGGCGCTTCGCCGAGAAGGCCTATGCCAGGGGCGAAACCCTGCCCATCTCCATCAATATCGGCACCCACCCCATTGAGGTGATCGCGGCTTGCTACAAGGCGCCGCTTGGCACGTCCGAGGTCGAAATCGCCGGCGGCATGCGCGGCGAAGGGCTGGCGCTGACGCCGTGCAAAACCATCGATCTGCCGTGCATTTCCGACGCCGAGATCGTTTTGGAGGCCGAGATTCTGCCGACCGGCTGGACCCGGCCCGAGGGACGCTTCGGCGAATTCACGCGGCTTATGGGCGGGCTCCACTGGAACCCGCATGTGCGCATCAACGCGATCTCCATGCGCAGGAACGCGGTCTATTACGCGCTGCACATGCCGTGGGAAAATATCTGGCCGTCGGGGCCGATCTACGAGGCCGCCGTGCGCCGCGTTCTTCACGAGGCGGGGGTGCAGGCGACAGCGGTCAACATCACGCCGGGCGGCTGCTGTCACTGGCACGCGGTGATCGCCATCAAGCCCCATCCCGGCGACGGCAAGAACGCCATCACCGCGGCGCTCTCGGTGGCCGACATGAAGCATGTCACCGTGGTCGACGAGGATATCGACGTGTTCGACCCGGTCGACGTGGAATGGGCGGTGGCGACAAGGGTGCAGGCCGACCGCGACGTGGCCATCATCTCCAACATGCGCTCCAAGCCGCTGGATCCAAGCCTATACATCGAGCCCGGCAAGGTGCCCACCACCGCGAAGATGGGCATCGACGCGACCATCTCCGACGACGTGCCGCGCTCGCGCTTCCACCGCATCGCCTACGCCTATGCCGATCAGGTGAAGCTGGAAGATTATCTCGGCGCCGCCAACGGCGCGGCCGCGACAACTGATAAAGCGCCGGATATCGCCGACCTCGCCGCGCGCATCCGCGCCACCATAGAGACCGAGCCGCTCTACTTCGCCGAGCTCGCCGAAAAATTCGGTTCGGAAGGCTTCCAGGCCGTCGCCCGCGCCCTCGGTGAACTGCACGAAGCCGAAGAACTCTGGCAGGACGCGGTCGGCAGGCTCTGCCTCAAGGGCTCGGAATTCGCGGCGGAGCCGCCGGGGCGTTAATCGGCGGTGGCGCAGAAAAGCGCTACGGCGAATTTTTTCAGTAAGGTGGCACCCAGTTCCAACCGTCATTGTGGAGTTGGAACATCTCGCTTTACGATTGGATGTGTATTATTGCTCTTCTATAAGTAGTAGATCATAGGTGGCTCAAAATTTTTGGATGATCGAAAATATTAGCGGGGCAAATTTGCTGTTTTCCAAAATTCCGAATTTTGTCGTCGGTTTGGCGATCATCGGCGTCATCGTCTTTTTCCAGTCTTCATTACGCGCCTTAAATTTCGACCGGGGAACGATTGTCGAGAAAGACAGCCGCGTCGGCCGCTATCTTTCGAAAAAACAGGACTTTCGATATTTGCACGCCACTACGGTGAGGTCCGATAAACGGTTAGGGTTAAATTGCGGTAAGAGATACAGATTCGAACATGTCAGGACGATCGTTACGCACAAGATCCGATTTGACGCCGGCGCCGAACAACCATCGCGCGGCGTGTTGCGACATTATTATCGGGCGTTCCGCTGCGGGAAAACAAACGTCCTGAGTCTCGTCTATATTTTCCGCCCCAACGGAGCACCAGCCATCATGGTATTGCAGCCCGGTGCAAGTTTGATCGGTCCGTCGGACCTGCTAAATGATGTTTACGAATCTGCGGAAGCGGTTGCCGCAGCTAAGCATGCGGCAAAGTACGGTGCGAGGGAGAATGTAAGCCCGTGTGCCGACAAATTTGTCTCCGATACCTTTCTTTCGCGAGACCCTCATAAAAGAGGAATGAATGAAAGAACGCGTAGAGGCGAGTGGGAAGAAGTATGGATGGTCCGGGTTTGCGGCGAAGATATACCGGTCAAGTTCCTTTTCCAGCCCGACGGCAAGGGAGGGGCAAATTTCAAAGTCGAATCCCCTGACGCCAATCGTCTCGAGTCTCGGAATTCGAAACCAACGCCAAGCGGTCCTTTAACGCATTAATCGGCGAACCTGAACATCGGCGACATCTCCGGCACCGGAACCGGGCGCAGCAAGCGGGTTTCGCGGGCGACGATGAGGTCGCGGACGGCTTCCTGAAAACCGGCCATGGCGGAAGAGGCCTCGGCGTGGGCCGCGTCGCGGGCTTCCATGGTGGCGAAGACGTTGTAGGAGACCACCACGTGCTGGCGGCCGGTCAGGGCGACCCAGCTGGCCAGCGGGTCCTTGCGCAGGGGCGCGGTGGCGGCGAGGCCCGTGGCGTTCATCGCGTCCCACCAGCCGATCAGGCCGCCGGGGCGCAGCGAGACGCTGTGTTCCTCGACGATCAGCTCCTGGGTCAATTTCCAGCGTTCCGCGCCCGGGCCGGGCAGCCAGTCGGCGGCGGCGTTCCATAGCGGCGTGAGCGCGTCGAGGGGCGCGCGGTTGAAGAACTCGGTCTCCTGGGCGGCCAGCATGGGGCGGACGTTCACGAAATAGGGTTCCAGTTCCGCCACGCCGTAGAGCCCGTGCAGCCGCGCGATCCAGTCGTCGAAATCGTCATAGCGATAGAGATGGACGATCTGATCGGCGGGACCCGAGACGGTCGTGAAATAGCCGATCAGCCGCTCCAGGACCGAGGCGAACGGCCCGTCGAAGCCGCGCCTGTACTGCCACGCGATGAAGTCGTCATACTTGCCGACGCGCGTCGTATAGCGGCGGCGCTCGAAGATCATGCCGCGCTCTCGGCCGCTTGTTCCGCCGCGATGCGCCTGTCCAGCATGCGCCGGATGGCGATGCCCGGCGCGTCGGTGTTCACGTCCACGTCGGGCGGGCCGCCGAAGCGGGTGATGTTGGCCTGTTGATCGTCGAAAATGCCCACGTCTTCCATGAAGACGTTGCGGAAGCCGACCCGGTAGGCCTCGTCGATCTCCGTCTTGTCCTGCGCGAAAAGGCGCGCATGGGCGTAAAAATAGTGACAGCTCGTCTCGGTTTCCGGCGTGATGGTGTTGTAGTTGTGGAACTCGATGCCCTGGCTGCGGTCGCCCTCCGGCGCGCCGGAGCCCGCCACGGCGCAGCCCACGAACACGTCGGAATTTGCCGGCAGCGTGGTCTCGACGATCTGCCAGCGATCGACGTTGCCGGCGAAGTCCGGCACGTTGTAGCGCATGAAGCCGGCATACATGTCGGGCGGCGGCGAATCCAGGATCCAGCGGGTCATGAGCACCCGGTCCTCGCCGCGTTCGGTGGAGATCGGGAACTTCACCACCGCGTCGGTGCCGATGGTGGTCTCGTGCACGAAGGACAGATGGGTGAGGTCGAGCAGATTGTCGGTCACCAGCTTGTAATCGCATTGCAGATAGAACGGCGGGTCGCCCTTGATCACCCGCCAGTCGGGATGCTCCATGGCCCACCAGTCGGGCAGCAGGGCGGGATCGGCCAGGGCTGGGTCGCCCATCCAGATCCAGATCCACTGGTATTTTTCCACCAGCGGATAGGATTTGATTTCCGCGCCGGGCGGGATCGCGCTCTGGCCCGGTATGTTCACGCATTTGCCGCTCGTGTCGAATTCAAGACCGTGATAGCCGCATTGCAGACGATCGCCGACCCGCTTGCCCAGCGACAGCGGCGCCGAGCGATGGCAGCAGCGATCCTCCAGCGCCACCGGCGCGCCGTCGGGCGTCCGGTAGAGCGCCACTGGCTCGTTCAGGAAAGTGCGCGCCAGCGGCGTCTCGCCGACTTCATGGTCCCACGCCGCCGCGTACCAGATATTGCGCAAAAACATCGCCGCTACTCGTCATAGGCCACGAGCGTGGTGACCGGCGCATCGAGCCGGTCGCGCCCGTTGAGGAAGGTCAGTTCGATGATGCAGACGACGCCGCACACCTCGGCGCCGACCTCGCGCAGCAAGGCCACCGTCGCCGCCATGGTGCCGCCGGTGGCCAGCAGATCGTCCACCACCACCACGCGCTGGCCGGGGGTGATCGCGTCGGCCTGGATCTCGACGGTGTCCTCGCCATATTCGAGGTCGTAGGTGTGGGCGATGGTCTTGCCGGGCAGCTTGTTCTTCTTACGCACCATGGTGAAGCCGCAGCCGAGATCGAGCGCCAGCGGCGCGGCCGCGAGAAAACCCCGAGATTCGATGCCGATCAGCCGGTCGGGCCGGTATTCGCGGACACTCACGGCCATCCGGTCAACGGTTTCACGCCACGCCTCGGCGTGCTGCAACAGCGTTGATATGTCGTAAAACAGGATGCCGGGCTTGGGGAAGTCCGCCACCTGGCGGATATGATCCTTGAGATTCATGTCGTTATCTTGCCTTTGTTGGACCGCCGCCATCGTACAGAAAGCGCCCGGCACGCGTCCATAGGCGATCCCGCCATGTTGACTCGCGGCGCGCGAAGCGGGCATCCTCGCGGGCAATCCGGCCGCGCGGCCGGAACCAACAACAGGGGGATGCGTCAGCCATGAAAAAGCTCATCATCGCGGCCGCGGCGGCCGTCATCGCCAGCGGCGCCTTCGGTCTGACCGGCGTCGGCACGGCGGAGGCGCAGCAGCGTTTCATCACCATCGGCACCGGCGGCGTGACCGGCGTCTATTACCCGACCGGCGGCGCGATCTGCCGCCTGGTCAACCGCGGGCGCAAGAGCCACGGCGTGCGCTGCTCGGTCGAAAGCACCGGCGGCTCGATCTATAACCTCAACACCATCCGCGCCGGCGAGCTCGACATGGGCGTCGCCCAGTCGGACTGGCAGTTCCACGCCTATCACGGCACGTCGAAGTTCAAAAGTAAGGGCGCCAACAAGAATTTGCGCGCGGTGTTCTCGGTCCATGCCGAGCCCTTCACCGTCGTCGCGCGCCGCGATTCCGGCATCAGGAATTTCGCCGATCTCAAGGGCAAGCGCGTCAATATCGGCAATCCCGGCTCCGGCCAGCGCGGCACCATGGAAGTGCTGATGGGCGCGCTGGGCTGGAAAATGTCCGACTTCGCGCTGGCGTCCGAGCTTAAATCGTCGGAGCAGTCGCAGGCGCTGTGCGACAACAAGGTCGACGCGATCGTGTTCACCGTCGGCCATCCCAACGGCTCCATCAAGGAAGCCACCACCACCTGCGATACCGTGCTGGTGCCGGTCACGGGCGCCGCCGTCGACAAGCTGGTCGGCGATAACGATTATTACGACCACGCCTCGATCCCGGGCGGCATGTATCGCGGCAACAAGGCGACCACCAACACCTTCGGCGTGAAAGCAACGTTCGTGTCCTCGACCAGCCTGCCCGAGGCGGTGGTCTATCAGGTGGTGAAGGCGGTGTTCGAGAATTTCGACAGCTTCCGTCGCCTGCATCCGGCCTTCGGCAACCTCAACAAGCGCTCCATGAGCAAGGGCGCGCTGTCGGCGCCGCTGCATGCCGGCGCGCTGAAATATTACAAGGAGGCGGGGCTCCGCTAGCGCCCACAACGAGAGCAACG
>CAZPMO010000007.1:48054-48453 GCA_964587515.1 uncultured Rhodospirillaceae bacterium
CACACCGACGATCACCTCCAGGACCTCGTCTCCGAGGTCGATACCGGCGCGCGCGCGCCCACGGGCGCCGCCGCCGGGACGCTGCTCGGCGTCTCGCTGCTGTGGTCGCTTTTCCAGCTCTGGTACGCCTCGCCGCTGCCCTTCCTGGTGGCGCGCATCGGCATCCCGGTGCTCAACGACACCCAGGCGCGATCGATCCATCTCGCCTTCGCGGTGTTCCTCGCCTTCACCGCCTTCCCCGCGTTCCGACGCTCGCCGCGCGACAAAATTCCGCTGCTCGACTGGCTGCTCGCCGGCGTGGCGGCGTTCGCGGCCGGGTATTTCTTTCTGTTCTACCGCGAGCTCGCCGAACGCCCGGGCGCGCCCATCACTATCGACCTGATCGTCGCGGTCGCCGGC
>CAZPMO010000007.1:48463-55474 GCA_964587515.1 uncultured Rhodospirillaceae bacterium
TGGTGCGGCTGCTGGAAGCGACGCGGCGGGCACTGGGCCCGCCGCTGACCATCGTCGCGCTGATCTTTCTGCTCTATGTGTTCGGCGGCCCCCATATGCCGGACGTGATCGCCCATAAGGGCGCGTCGCTGTCGAAAACCATGTCGCATCAATGGCTGACCACAGAGGGCGTGTTCGGCGTCGCGCTCGGCGTCTCGACCAGCTTCGTGTTCCTGTTCGTGCTGTTCGGCTCGATGCTCGATCGCGCCGGCGCCGGCAATTATTTCATCAAGGTCGCCTTCGCCATGCTCGGCCACATGCGCGGCGGCCCGGCCAAGGCGGCGGTGCTGTCGTCGGGACTGACCGGGCTGATCTCGGGCTCGTCCATCGCCAACGTGGTGACCACGGGCACCTTCACCATCCCGCTGATGAAGCGCGTCGGTTTCCCGCCCGAAAAGGCCGGCGCGGTCGAGGTCGCGTCCTCCGTGAACGGCCAGCTGATGCCGCCGGTGATGGGCGCGGCCGCCTTCCTGATGGTCGAATATGTCGGCATCTCCTACGTGGACGTGATCCGCCACGCCTTCCTGCCGGCGGTGATCTCCTACGTGGCGCTGCTCTATATCGTGCATCTGGAGGCGCTGAAGGCGGACATGCAAGGGTTGCCCCGGCGCAAGATCACGACGCTCACCCAAGGCCTGATCTCGGCGGCGATCACCCTGGTGTCGCTGGTGCTGCTGTCGGGGTTGGTCTATTGGGGCATCGGCTGGATCAAGGGCGCGTTCGGCGCGGCCGCGACGCCCATCGTGATCTGCGGCGTCGCCGCGATCTATGTGGTGCTGCTGTGGTACGCCGCGCGCTATCCCGATCTCGAACTCGACGACGCCAACGCGCCGGTGGTCGAGCTGCCGGAGCTCGGGCCCACCGTGAAGACCGGGCTGCATTATCTTCTGCCGGTGATCCTGCTGATCTGGTGCCTGATGATCGAGCGCCTGTCGCCCGGCCTGTCGGCGTTCTGGGCGTCGACCTTCATGATTGCGATCCTGCTGACCCAGCGCCCGATCACCGCGGCGTTCCGGGGCGGCGGCGGTCTCGGCGCGGCGGCCTGGCGCGGCGTCGACGATCTGGTCGGCGGGCTGGTGGCCGGCGCGCGCAACATGATCGGCATCGGCGTCGCCACCGCGACCGCCGGCATCGTGGTCGGCACCGTGTCGCTGACCGGCATCGGGCTGGTGATGACCGAATTCGTCGAGTTCATCTCGGGCGGCAGCGTGATCCTGATGCTGATTTTCACCGCCTTCATCAGCCTGATCCTTGGCATGGGGCTGCCGACCACGGCGAACTATATCGTGGTCGCGACGCTGATGGCCCCGGTGGTGGTGACGCTGGGCGCGGAAAGCGGCCTGGTGGTGCCGCTGATCGCGGTGCATCTGTTCGTGTTCTATTTCGGCATCATGGCCGACGTGACGCCGCCGGTGGGCCTCGCCAGCTTCGCGGCCGCGGCGGTTTCCGGCGCCGATCCGATCCGCACCGGCGTCGCAGCCTTTTACTATTCCATGCGCACGGTGGCGCTGCCCTTCATCTTCATCTTCAACACCGAATTGCTGATGATCGGGGTCGAGAGCTGGGCCGACGTGATACTGGTGGCGGCCAGCGCCACCGTCGCCATGCTGGTGTTCGCCGCCGCCACCCAGGGCTGGTTCGTGACCCGCAGCCGGCTGTGGGAAAGCGCTTGTCTGCTGCTGGTCGCCTTCACCCTGTTTCGGCCGGGCTACTGGATGGACATGATCGCGCCGCCCACCCAGTCCGGCGATCCGCTGAAGATCGCGGCGATCGCCGAAGGCCTGCCCGCCGGCGCAAGCCTGCGCATCCGGGCCGAGGGGTTGAACATAGACGGCGACGAGGCGCGCACCACGGCCGCCCTGCCGCTGGGTCCGCCCGCGCCGGGGGCCGAGCGGCTGAAGGCCGCCGGGCTGGTATTCCGCATCGAGGGCGGCAAGGTGCGGACCGAATTGCCGGAGCACGGCAGCGCGGCGGCCCGCGCCGGCATCGATTTCGACTGGACGATTACCGATATCGAGCTTCCCGCCGACCAGCCGGCGCGACGCTGGATGTTCATCCCGGCGCTGGTCCTGCTCGGTCTCGTGGCGCTGATCCAGCGACGTCGACATTTGGCGTCCGCCGCGCTCGTCGCCATGCTTTTTGTGTTCGCGGGAACCGATCCCGCTCACGCCGATTCTCGTGTCCCGGAAACCATACCGATCCCGGCCGGACCTTACATCGCGGGCTCGGACCGGGCGGAACGCGAAGCCGCTTACCGGCTGGACGAGCAAGCCTACGGCCACGGCGTGACGCGCGACCGGCGCTGGTATGAAAGCGAACCGGCGAGGACAACGCGCACCCTGCCCGCCTTCCATATCACCCGGACCCAGATCACCAATGTCCAATACGCCGCCTTCACGCGCGCCACCGGCCACGCCGCGCCCGATGTGGATGCGAAAACCTGGGCCGGGTACCGGCTGGTGCATCCCTTTTCCCGCACCCGACGCCACGCCTGGAGCGGCGGCGCGCCGCCTGCCGGGCGCGCCGCGCATCCCGTGGTGCTGGTCTCCCACGCCGACGCGAACGCCTATGCGCGCTGGTTGAGCGAAGCGACCGGGGCGGCATGGCGGCTGCCGTCGGAGGCCGAGTGGGAGAAGGCGGCGCGCGGCGTGGACGCACGCCGTTTCCCGTGGGGCGAGAAATTCGATCCCGCCCGCCTCAACAATGCCGATCGCGGCCCGTTCGACACGGTTCCGGTCGGAACGTTCCCGTCAGGCGCGAGCCCCTTCGGCCTGCTGGACGCCGCCGGTCAGGTGTTCGAATGGACCACGACCGGCGCGGGCGGCGGGCGCTTCATCGTGAAGGGCGGCTCATGGGACGACAAGGGCTGCGGCATCTGCCGCCCGGCGGCCCGCCATTCCCGCCCGCAAGCCATCCGCCACATCCTGATCGGGTTCCGGCTGGTGCGCGAGGTCAACAGATGACCGCCGCATCCACAGCATGATTCCCATCAGCCTCCGAACCAGCTGAAGCAAGACGGCATTCGACAGACAGCTAAGAGACGAGGATCACACAGGACATTCATCGAGTGCGCGACCCAGCCATTATTATTTTTTAAGAGAATTCGGCACCAGAGGATCTCCCCGCTCACGTTTCCGCCTGATCTCGCGTACGGTTCGGTCAAGCAGCACGAATCGCTCCGGCACCGTGGGATGGGACGCCAAGGGCCTTGTTTCAGTTGACTCCGGACGGATGATGGCGAGCCGGTGCCAGAGTTTGGGTGCGGAGTTTAGTTTGAAACCCGCTCGCGCCATCAGGTACATGGCCACGTAATCGGCCTCCGCCTCAAATGAAGGTGAAAATTGGCTGGCGCCGATCCGGGCTCCCACGACGCAGGCAATACATCCGCCCGCATACAACACGAGCCCGTATCCTGGAACGACACCCGACAAAAGAAGATCAACGATAAGGCCGACAGCTGCCCCGCTGGTAGCATTTTGGCGCCTCGCGTCCACGTGTCCCATCGTTATATGGGCCATTTCGTGAGCAAGGATCGACGCCACTTCATCGTCACTCTTTGTAAAACTGGCAAGGCCCCGGTTGAAATAAACCACCTCACCATCGGTAAATGCGTTCAGAGCCTGGGAATTGGTCAACACCGCGGGAAACTCGCAGGCCTTCTCAGCGGTAATGGAGAGGGTCAGAAATATTGCTTCGCGCCTAACCCGCAAGTTCAATCGTGATGCATCCGCTGTCCGCATTTGTTCAATTTTTTTTCGGAACATTCGCATGGTGCCCCGGCCGCGCGGCAATGGGGCGCCATCGATGCGGATTATGTGATCTCCCACCTTCAACCCGGCGCGTGAGGCCGCCGAATTTTCCAATACATCGACGACTTCTATTCCGTGCTCGTGAAGATTGATGTGGGTGGCCTCGATGGCCAGCTCCAGCCATTCCGATGCCCGCTCATCCCAATCGGAAAAATAGGCGCCGAGCTGGTTGACCTCCCGTCCCCGGCATAATTCCCTGGCCGCACCGCCAAGACGATGAGAAATACGATTTAGCCGCCGCTGCTGCTGGAAGGCGTCCTTGACGATGGCAATCCGCTGATAGCGCGTCTCTTGCTTCAGCCGCTGCTCGTCCACTGCCGGCAAATCCAGTGTCGGCGCGGCGCAACCCGCCAACCCCATAATGCTTACGAAAAGCCAACACGATCGCGTCATTTCGTCTCACCGTTGGTCGAAGGTGGTTTATCAATGGCGTTTTAAGCTACCATACTCAAAACGTGCTAGTCTTAAACACCAGCGCCATGTGGTGATTTGACATAGAGACGGTGGTTGGGGAACCATAAATCAGGAAGGTTGGGCCCAAATGTTCAAAATCGCCACCCTGATTGTCGCAATACTGGGCGTCGCGTCGTGCGCACCCCCGCAGACCGAACGCGGGATGACCGTGGGCGCGTTTCTGGCGGTTGACCGATTGGAAGATGAGTTGACCCGGGGCGTCTCGACAAAATCCGATGTCGAGCGCCTGTTGGGCAAACCGACGGGCAGGGGCGCCGCGTTCATGGCTTTAACCGATCGGGCTGTCACCGAACTGACCAGAGCCGGTCAGACAGGACCCAATGACAAGCGTGAATTGTGGTTTTATGACGACCAGACGGCAAATTTCCTGGATTCCGCAGGAGGATTTATGCGGATCCGGCTGCGCCAGCAAATGCTGATGGTCTATTTTCACGGTGACCGGTTTGACGGTTTCATGTGGTTCTCCAATGCCGGCCGGATGCGCGCATCGGAGCCCCTGACCAGCAAACCCTAGAGGATGACATGCGGCGATATTGCATCAGGACCTTGACCTTGCTTGTTGTCACGAGTGCGTTGGTCGGCTGCATAACCATCGAACAGGGCGACCGGCCCAAATTTTCCCAGCTGGAAAAGCTTATCCTGCGACAATCCGGCGAACCCGATGTGGTCTCGGCTTTGGGCGAACCAAGCGGTAAAGGCTTCTCTCGATTTCCCGATGATCCCGTCCACCGTAGAGTTTGGTCCTACGAATATATCAAAACCGCGATCCCGGACGTGAATACCCGTATCCTGCTCGTCTTCTTTCGAGATGATCGATACGACGGATATATGTGGTTTTCGTCGAACGCCCTGATCAAGGGGTCCCCACAATGAGGCATGTTGAAAAACCCGCTTCCGCCGCCGGTGGCGAATTATCAGGTCGTTTTCGGAATTCGAGAATATTGGTTGTTGCGGCTGTCTTCCTGTTAGCGGCATGCGACATCAAATATCGCGCTTTTGAACCCTTGAACCCGGCGCCGCTGGAAGGACAACTGGAATTGGGCAAGGCGCAACGCAGTGACGTTTGAGCCGCCCTCGGTGAGCCAACCGGCTCCGGCCGCTCAATGTTACCCCTCGACAAGAAAGCAAGAACGCTGTGGTCGTATTTTTACGAGGAGGGCAGCATGGAGTCGTCGGGCCGGACCATGATTCTTGTTTATTTCGACAAGGAAGTGCTTGCGGGCTACCTCTGGTTCTCCAGTACACCCACTAAGACGGCGGCTCCCTCTCGTTAGTCGCGCTTAAACCCGGATATCTCCCAGCCAACGCATAACCGGCTGGCAATCAATCACCAGCGAATTTCATCGTTTGGGATAACCCCGAACTAACGCGCGCCGCGCTTACGCCCGCCGCCGCCGTCCTATTCCGCCGGCGTCTGTTCGCGGTTGTTGCGGATAACGACCTCGCCGTCGGGATATTTGTCGCGGAGTTCCTTGCGGGTCACGTAGTCGATGATCTTGGTTTCGTCCTGATGGCCGGAGCGGTTGCCCATCATGATCATCGCGCCTTCACCGGTGTTTTCGAGCTGGTAGAACGAGCCGCCGGTGATCAGCGCCGCCATGCCGGGATCGAGCACCTCCTTGCCGCCGTCGGGAAAATGCATGGTGCATTGGCCCTCGAAGCAGATGAAGGTCTGGTCCTGGTTGTGGCAGTGCATTTCGTCGTGATCACCGGGGTTCGGATAGTAATGCACCCAGGCGTGCATCTTGCGGGTGGTCATGACCTTGGTGCGTTTCTTTTCCTGCTTCCCAAGTTCGACGACGTTGATGATCTCGATGGCCATGAATTATTCCTTCAGATTCCCGTGATTTCCACGCCGCGTTCGGCGGCGCCTTTGCGGCGTATTTCCTCGGACAGAAACGGCAGATGGTGGTCGTCCTTGGAAATGGGCGGCACCTGGTCGGTGATGCGCTCCCACGATGCGCCGCGATCCTCGCTGACATAAATCTCGCCGGTCGCGGACCCGACGATCAGCATCATGCCGCCGTCCCACAGATGCTGGGTCATCGCCTGGAACGACCCGACGATGGGCTTGGGCATGCCGTGATCAAGCTCGAGCCAGGTTCTGCCTTCATCGGTGCTGCGCATGACGCAGGAATCGGCGAACCCGTTTGCGTACCAGTCGGGCGGGTTCAGCGGCGAGCCGCCCATATAGACGGTGCGGTCGTCCGACGGGTCGGTGAAGACGAAATCGGGATAGCCGACCCGGTCGCCGCGCCGCGACAGCCGGTCGTATGTCGCGCCGCCGTCGGCGCTGCGATAAACGCCCACGCCGGTCGCCAGATACAGAATATCGGGCTCGTCCGGCTTGATGACCATCCGGTGCGGGTCGCGATAGTTCTCATCGGAGGGATGGGCGTAGGCGATCAGGTCGGTCCAGGTGGCGCCGTCATCGAACGATTTCAGAAACGCCCCCTGCTCGACCAGCACATAGAGCGTCTCGGGCTCGGTGGGGTGGAAGACCACTTGCTTCACGTGCGGGATGTGCGGCGGCGGCGGGAAGGTCCACTTGTCGGTATCGGCCACGTCGCGGATGGAGGTGATCTCGGTCCAGCTTTCGCCGAGATCGTCGCTGCGATAAAGCGCGGCGGGCGAGGCGCCGGTGAACAGCGTCACCTTATCGCCAACTCGCCGCGCCGCCAGCGTATAG
>CAZPMO010000008.1:0-54580 GCA_964587515.1 uncultured Rhodospirillaceae bacterium
CGCCATCTCGGCGGCGGCGGCGCGGGTAAATGTAAGACACAGAATACGTTCGGGGCGCGTGCCCGACAGCATCAGCCGCAGCACGCGGTCGACCAGCACCTTGGTCTTGCCCGCGCCGGCCGAGGCCGCGACCCAGACCGAGGCGTTGGGGTCGGCGGCGCGTTGCTGCCCGGGATAGGCGGTCATACCGCCGCTGGTCGCCGCCGCGCCGGTCATGGGCGTTCCTCGCGATTGCGCGCAAACCATTCCTTGATGCGCTCCAGATGTTCGTAATCCGAGAAACGCGGCGCGCGGTCGGGATCGGGCTGGGCCAGATAGGGCGTATCGGGATCGTCATAGGACGCGATCAGCGCTTCCAGTCCCGCGCGCGCCGCCGTCGTCACGCGCTCGATATCGCTGTCGGCGACGGTCTCCCGGGCCGGCGGGTCGCCGCCGGATAGTTGCCAGAACGCCAGCGCCGCCGCCATGGCGGGCGCGATGCCCTCGAAGCCGCCCTCGGCCGCGATCACTGCCTCGAGCGGAAGCTGCGGCGCGTGCCCGGTGGTGACTTGTTTTTTCGACGGCGCGGCGCCGGTTTTGTAATCGATGATGGAAAGACCGCCGTCGTGGTGGAGGTCGATACGGTCGGCCTTGGCCGCCAGCGTGAAGGGCCCGCCCGGCGCAGCGATGTCGATTTCGCCGGACACCTCGGTGGCGGTGGACGCGATGCCGGCCCGGCGGGCGCGTTCGGTTTCCACGAACCAGGCGGCGATGCGCTCGAAGCGCGGCCACCAGAAGGCGCGCACGCCCGGCCGCGCCAGCGCCGACCCGAACGATCGTTCGCCGATTTCCAGCAATCGGTCGCCCGCGTCCGTGGGCAGGTCGTCGGGAAATTCCCGGAGAAAATCGTCCAGCGCGTCATGGATGATGGTGCCCCGGTCGGCCGCGCCGGGGTCCGCGTCGATCGGATCCAGCGCCCCCAAACCCAGCACATGGCGGGCATAGACGGCGTAGGGATCGCGCATCAGGGTTTCGATCTGGGTGACAGAAAGCCGTCGCGGCCGCGCTTCCACGGGCGGGATCGGCGCGGGCGCCTTGATATAGATCGGCTCGGCGTTATCGAGCAATGCCTGCCAGCGCGTGACCGTTTCCTGTCCGGCGGTAAGCGCGTCTTTCAGATCCGCGCGTTCGAGCACGTTGTCGAGACGCAGCAGCCAGCGCGACGGTACGGTGGGCGTGCCTTCGACGCGCCGCGCGCGGGTCAGCACCACCTCGCCGGCCGCGACGGCCTGGGTAAAATCGTGGGCCGCCAGCCCGATGCGCCGGTCGATGGGCGGCAGGCCGAATTGCGCCCGCATGGGCCGGCTCATCCACGGGTCGGTGCCCGGATCGGGCGGCCACGACCCCTCATTGAGTCCGCCGAGCACCATGAGGTCGGCGCGCTGGAGACGGGATTCCAGCGGCCCCCAGATATTCAGCCGGGGGTGACGGCCATGGCTCGGACGCACCACCCGGCCGGCCATCAGCGCCTCGAACAGCGCGAACCACAGCCTGCCGTCGATGACCCCCAGCGCCGCCGCGGCATCGGACATTTCGCCAAGGAACGCGTATGCCGCTTCGCCCGCGTCCCCCGCCCACAACCGCGCCGATCCCGCCTCGCAGTCGGTCTTGGCCAGCGCCTCGGCGCATTCGACATGGGCGGCGATGAGATCGCGCATCGGCACCGCGCGGCGTCCGACGGCGGCTAGGAACGGCGCGGCGATTTCGCTGAAGCCGGTGAGCCACGGCTCAAGCTCGGCGTTCCCTTCGGTCGCGGCCAGCGCCGCCGCGATTCCCTGCAGCCCGCCCGCCGGGCGCGGGCCGCGTAGCGCCGCGCGTTCCAGCAATCGCACCCGCGCGCGAAATTCCGCCGTCGCCATGCCGCCCGCCGCCAGCGGATGTTTCAGGGTCGCCAGAAGCGGCACCGGCGCCGCGTCTTCCACCGCCATGGCCGCGATCAGGCGCAGGAAGACACCGGGCGGCGTTTCCGCCAGCGGACGGCCCGCCGAATCGTCGATTTCGATATCCCAGCGCCGCAGTTCGGCCGCAACGCGCCGCGCCAGGCCGCGATCGGCGGTGATCAGCGCCGCCGTCTTTTCGTCCTGTTCCAGCGCCTCGCGCAGCAGCAGCGCGATAATGCCGGCTTCTTCGCGCGGTCCCGGGCAGTCGATGCGGCGCACGCCCGCGATTGCGGTTGTAATCTCCGCCTCTTGCGCGGAGGCGGGTCCCGCCCCGGCGGGCCGCATTGCATCGCGCAGCAAAGCCGATCGCGCGCCGGGTGTCCCGGTCGCGCCCCAGACCGGAATTTCGCCGGGAGTGAATTCAAGGCGCGCGAGCAGGCGCACCATGCCGGACTGCGGATGAGTGTCCCCGATGTTTTCGAGGCTTTCCGTATCGAGCGCCGTATCCAGGCCGGGCAGCAGCACCATGCCGTCCGGCAATTCGGCGACCGCCGCGATCAAGTCGGCGGTCGCGGGCACGGTGCCGGTCGAGCCGGCGACGATCACGGCATCGGTGGGCGGGCTTTCGCGCCATGACGCGATCCGCGCCGCGATCACGCGGTTGCGGCGCTCGGCCGGGTCGATGCAGCCCTGCCCATCCAGCACGGCGGGCCAGTTCTCGGTGACCAGGGTCAAAAATTTCAGCGTGACCTGCCAATGCCCGGCGAGCTCTTCGGGGACCAGATCGGCCAGCGCGTCGAACGAAAGCCGTTCGGTCCGCACCTGATCGATCAGCCGCGCGAGCTCGGCGGCGAGGCGCGCGGCCTGGGCCGGGCTCGGCTGGCCGCCGCCTTCGGCCTCGGCGCGCGCGAGGATCAGCCGGGTCAGCAGCATCTGGCGGCGCATTTCCGGGATCGCGGGCGGAATTTCGAGCGCGTCCGGTGAACCCGGCTCCTCGCTTCCCGCCGTGAAGTCGAGTTCCTCCCCGTCGAGGTCGCCGATCGGGCTCAGCGTCGGCAGCAGAAGCGCCGCGCCGCCGCCCTGGCGCAGGAACGCCTCGGCCAGCGCGCGGCAGGCGCGCCGCGTCGGCAGCAGCACCGTCGCGGCGGCAAGCTCCATCGGCGCGCCCTCCAACCGCTCCAGCAGACCGGCGGCGAGCGTATCGACGAACGACACATCGGCTGGAAGGGTGAAAATATTGCCGATATCGACGATCCTTGGTGTCAGGCGGGTGGTTCGGAGCGACCCCCCAACCGCGAATCGGCTTCCTTCAAGCTGTCCGGCGTGCCGACATGGTACCAGCCCCCGTCATGCACGATGCCATGGAGCCGCCCTTCATTCTCCGCCCTGTCATAGAGTCGGTTCAAGGAAAATGCGCCGGCCGGCGCGTCCGTGAACAGACGCGGGTGGAGAATCTGGACGCCGGTGAACACCAGCGGCGCGGTTTCCTCCGGCGCGCGACGGCGAACCCGACCATTGTCTTGGAGGCTGAAATCGCCCGCGCCCGCATAGCCAACGGCGGCGTTCGTGGGATGCAGCAGCAGCAGCGCGTCCATTTCTTCGTCCCGCCAGGCCGCGGCCAACCGGTCGAGCGCCGGAACCACGCCATCGGTCCAGACGATGTCGGCATTGGCGACATAAAAGGCGGGCGCGCCCAGCATCGAAAGCGCCTTGGTCACGCCGCCGCCGGTGTCGAGCAGCTCGTCTTCCCGCGACACTGAAATCGCCGGTCCCGCGCGGCCCGCCACATGCGCCTCGATCATGTCGGCAAGGTAATGGCAGTTGACCACGGCGTTGCCGATACCCGCCGCGTCCAGGTGATCGAGCGCCCGGTCGAGCATGGTCCGGCCGGCGACCTCGAGCAGCGGTTTCGGCAGATTGTCGGTCAGCGGGCGCATGCGAATGCCAAGCCCGGCGGCCAGCACCATTGCACGGCCGGGCTTCATCGGACGGGCCTTTCGGGCGGAATAATCCGTTGCACCGGCGGAATGTGGGCATCAAGCCACGCCGTCAGGGGCGCCAGGTCTTCGTGGCCGGCGGCGCGTTCCAGCAGTCGCCACAGCCGCGGGATATGGCGCAGATAGTCGGGTTTGCCGTCGCGATCGCGCAACCGGGTAAAGATGCCGATGACCTTGCAGTGCCGCTGCGCGGCGAGCGCCGTGGCGGAAACCTCGAAATCCGACCGATCAAGACCGGGGAAGGCGGCGAGATAGCGCGCCGTCATTTCATCGGCCAGTGTTTCGGCGATGTCGCGGCGCGCGTCCTCCAGCAGCGAAACCAAATCGTAGGTCACCGGACCCGCCACGGCGTCCTGGAAATCGAGCAGGCCGCAGGCGGCGATGCCGTCGCGTCCGGAAATACGTATCAGATTGTCGACATGGAAATCGCGCAGCACCAGCGTTTCGGGAACACCGCGCGCGCGGGCCAGCAGCGACCGCCAGCAATCGAGATAGGACTCGCGCACCGCATTGCCGGGCTCGACGCCGACCGCCGGCAGGTACCAGTCGACCAGCAGCACGGCCTCGTCGAGCAGCAGCGCATCGTCATAGAGCGGCGCGCCGGCGGGGATCGCCTCCGCGGAGGGCCGCGCGTGCAGATCGATCAGCACGTCGGTGGCCAGGCGATAAAGGGCCGCCTCATCGGCGCCCGCCGCGAGAAGCCTCGTATAAGTGTCGTCGCCCAGATCCTCCAGCAACACCAGACCCGCGGCCGCGTCGTCCGCCAGGATCGCGGGCGCGCTGTAGCCCATCGCCACCAGATGCCGGGCGATGCGCAGGAAGGGCCCGACGTCTTCTTTGTCGGGCGGCGCGTCCATAAGCACGGCGCGGCGGTCGCCTTCCACGATGCGGTCATAGCGGCGAAACGATGCGTCGGCGGCCAGCACGCCGCGCGCCGCACCGCCCCAGCCGGCGCGTTCCAGGAACGCCGCGATCTGGCCGTCGCGGTCAGCCATGTGTCACAAACCCTTCGAACGCGGCCGCGCGCGCAACGAAGGCGCCGTGGAACGTCAGATGGGCGACCCGGCCCTCCAACGTGGCGCCAGGCGCAAGCTCGATATCGAGCCGGTCTTCGGGCAGCAGCGATCCCAGCCGATCCGGCCACTCGATCAGGGAAATCCCCTCGGCGAAGGCGTCCTCGATGCCGAGCTCGTAACATTCCTCGGCGCGTTCGATACGGTAGAGATCGAAGTGGTAGACGGTCGCGTCGGTGAACTCATAGGCTTGCACGAGGGTGAATGTCGGGCTCGGCACTTCCGGCGTCTCGCCGCTCGACATGGCTTCGATGAAGCCGCGCGCGAATGTGGTCTTGCCGACGCCGAGCCCGCCGGAAAGCGCGATCACATCGCCCATTTGGGCGCGGGCCGCGAGCGCCGCGGCCAGCGCGGCCGTGGCGGCGGGGTCCGGCAGATCGATCCGCATCGTTGATGGAGCGGTGGAAATCGCGACCATCACGGCCGGTCAACCGGTGCCGATCCGCAATTCGTTGAAGTCCTCGATCTCGCGCGCCGGTAAAACGCAGGTCACCTTGGTCCCCACGCCCGATTCGGATTCGAGCTCAACGGTTCCCCCATGCAGCTCGACGAAGCTCTTGACCAGGGACAGGCCGAGCCCGACGCCGGTGCGCCGCGCTTCGGCGTTGTCGCCGCGTTCGAACCGCTCGAAGACACGCGACCGGTCGGTCTCGGTGATGCCGATACCGGTGTCGGTGAAGGTCAGCGTCACGCGCCCGTCGGTGCGGCGCGCCGAGACGGTGATCGAGCCGTCCTCGGGCGTGAACTTCACCGAATTGCTCATGATGTTGAACAATGCCTGTTTCAGCCGGCGTTCGTCGGCCACGATCGCGCCGATATCGAGCGGGCAATCGAAATCCAGGAACAGACGTTTCTTGCGCATGCGCTCGCGGGTCAGTGTAAGAACGCTCGATAGCAAATCATGCAGATTGACCGGTTCGAGCTCGAGCATCATGTGCCCCGCTTCGACGCTCGCGAGATCGAGAATGTCGTTGATCAGCGACAGCAGGGTGTTCGAGGATTCGAGAATGCCCCGGCTATATTCGGTCTGGCGGTCGTTGAGCTCGCCGAAATACTGCCCCGTGAGAATTTCCGAGAAACCGATGATGGTGTTGAGAGGGGTCCGAAGTTCATAGGAAACATTGGCGATGAATTCGGATTTCAACCGGTCGGCGGTCTCAAGCGCGTCGTTGCGTTCCCGGAGCGCGCGCTCCACCCGGTTGGAATCGCTGACGTCGAGATAGCTCAGCAGCACCGCGCCATCGGGCAGCGGTACGGTGGCGAAATCGAGCACCGATCCATCGCTGCGTTCGACACGACCGGTATAGCCTTCGCGGCCGGTCAGCAACGCGATGATTTCCTCGCGCTGTGCGGCCCAGTCGCCGTCTTCCTCGATGAATTCGCGCATGCGCTCGACCAGATCCGAAATATGGGGCGAGGCGACGAGTTCCTCCTCCGGCAGTTGCCACATCCGCCCGAAAGCGGGGTTGGAAAGCTGCAACCGGCCATCCGCGCCGATCACCGCAATGCCCTCGTAGAGGTTGTCGAGCGTTTCGCGCTGCACCGCGATCAGGGTGTTGTAGGAGCGCTCGAGCGCCAGCGTGTCGCTGACGTCCTCCCACGTCAGCAACAGCCCGCCGAACGGGTGCGGCGTGACAACGGCGCGATAGGTCGGCCCGTCGGGCAGGTAAATCAGCTCCTCGAACGGATCCATCAGCTCGGTAAACTGGCGCAGCTGCTCTTCTTTGAAGGCGGGGAAGTTCGCCACCTCGGGCAGGCGCCGGTTATCGCGAAGCGCTTCCAGCACCTCGCCCATCGGCGGTTCGGCGCGCAGCCAGTTTTCGTCGAGCTCCCACAGCTTCAGGAAAGCGTTGTTGAAAAAGTTCAGCCGCTGGTCGGCGCTATAAATGGCGACCGCCGTGCCGAGCTGTTGCAGCACCTCTTCGTGGCCGCCGATGTGGCGGCTCAGCTCGGCCCGAACTTCCTCGATCTCGGTAAGATCGAGAGCATATCCCGCGACCCGCCCGTCTTCGTCGAGCCGCCGTTCGGTGAACTGGGCATAGCGCCGCGCGCCGCCGATAACCACGTGGCGTGCGCTCGTGGTGTCATCGGGCGGGGTTTGGCCATCACCCGTGGCGCGGCGTTCCTTGGCCAGGATCGCGGGAGCGAGTTCGGGCAGGGAGCCCGGCGCCGCGGCCGCATCCTTGCCCACCGCGGCCGCATAGGCGGAATTGACGTATTCGAGCGCCGAATCCGGACCCCGGTGCCATACCGGCATGGGCAGGATATCGAGAATTCGTCCAAGTCCGGCGCGTTCGCCGGAAAGCTTCGCGGTTCGCTCGGCATTGGCGGTGTCGTCGCGAATCCAGAGCACGGCGGCCGACGGGCCGGCGGAGGTATCGCCGCCGCTGGCGACGCCGCGTAATTCGAGCGTGCGGTCGCCTTTTTCCTCCTTCATGGACAGTTCGAAAATCTCGCCGTTGGTCCGCAGCAGCTGTATCGCCGAATCAAGCTCCGCGCGGTTCGCAGGCGACAACAGATCGGCGATTTCCGCATAGCCGACGTCGTCGGATGCGCCGCCGAGGAATGCCGCCAGACCAGGCGAGGCCTCCTCGATGCCGTGCACCAGATCCCAGCACAGAAACTGATCGTTGCCCGACGTCAGAATTTCGGAATGTCGTTTCGCTTCATCGGCAAGGTCCCGGCAGCGCGCTTCCGCGATCGACATGCGGTGACGGTAATAGACCACCGCGCCGGTCGCGCACAACGCCAATGCGCCGGTCACCCAGAGCGCGCTATCGCCGCCGGGCGCACCCTCTGCGGCCCGCGCCGTCGCGGGAACCAGCGTCAGAATCGATATATGGGCGAAATGCGCCCAGCCCCCGAATTTGGAGCGCATTCAATTCACCTCTGGTGGCGGACGAATCTAATAATCAAACGCCTTTGTGGTACGGGAGTCTATCCTGAACTAATACCGATAATGGTCCGGCTTGTACGGACCGTCGGTCTTGATGCCAAGATAGTCGGACTGCTCCTTGCTCAGCGTGGTCAGCTTTACGCCCAGCCGTTCGAGATGCAGCGCCGCGACTTTTTCGTCGAGATGTTTCGGAAGCACATAGACCTTGTTCTCGTATGTCTCGTGGTTATCCCAGACTTCGATTTGCGCGAGAACCTGATTGGTGAAAGAGGCGCTCATCACGAAGCTGGGATGGCCGGTGGCGCAGCCGAGATTGACCAGCCGCCCCTCCGCCAGCACGATCAGCCGTTTGCCGTCCGGGAATTCGACCTCGTCAACCTGCGGCTTGACGTTGTGCCATTTGTAATTGCGCAGCGATTCGATCTGAATTTCGCTGTCGAAATGGCCGATGTTGCAGACGATGGCGCGATCCTTCATCTCCCGCATATGGTCCAGCGTGATCACGTCGATATTGCCCGTGGTGGTCACGAAGATGTCGCCGATGGGCGCGGCTTCCTCCATGGTGGTCACCTCGTAGCCCTCCATCGCCGCCTGCAGCGCGCAGATCGGATCGATTTCGGTCACCAGAACGCGCGCGCCCTGGGTCCGGAGCGAGGCGGCGGAACCCTTGCCGACATCGCCGAAGCCGCCGACGACGCAGACCTTACCGGCCACCATGACATCGGTGGCGCGCTTGATGCCGTCGACCAGGCTTTCGCGGCACCCGTAGAGATTGTCGAATTTGGATTTGGTGACGGAGTCGTTGACGTTGATCGCCGGAACTTTCAGCGCGCCGCTGCGTTCCATCTCGTAGAGACGGTGCACGCCGGTGGTGGTTTCTTCCGACAGGCCGCGCACATCGGCCAGCATCTCGCCGTACTTGTCGTGCATCAGTTTGGTGAGGTCGCCGCCGTCGTCGAGGATCATGTTTGGGCGCCAGCCGTCAGGTCCCTCGATGGTCTGTTCGATGCACCACCAGAATTCCTCTTCGGTCAGACCCTTCCAGGCAAATACCGGGATACCGGCCTCCGCCATTGCCGCCGCGGCCTGGTCCTGCGTCGAAAATATGTTGCACGACGACCAGCGCACCGTGGCGCCGAGCGCAACCAGGGTCTCCATCAGCACAGCGGTCTGGATGGTCATGTGGAGACAACCGACGATGCGCGCGTCTTTCAGCGGCTGGCTTTTGCCGTATTCGTCGCGCAAGGCCATCAGGCCGGGCATCTCGGTTTCCGCGATGGCGATTTCCTTGCGGCCCCACTCGGCAAGCGAGATATCCGAGACTTTGTAATCGGTAGACGAACTCATAAGTATCTCCGGCGTTGAAGTCGTGGCGGTAAGTGTCGGCTGGGGGATCGACGCGTTGCGCACCCCTTGCACGGGCGAAGGCGATATAGCAGGCGGTGAGACCTCGACGCAAGCCCGGTTATTTTTCCGTCGTCACCGGCCAACGATGGATGGCGACCAAAGATTAACGAAACGATAATGGCGCGACCCACGCGGCGCGCCCGAAATATCCTAGTATCCCGGGAAATCCTCTTCCTCGAATCCGTTGCCGACGAGCTGGACCAGCGCGGCAAGCGCGTCATCGGCGTCGGCGCCGCGCGCGGTGATTTCTATTTCCGTGCCCTTGGCCGCGCCCAGCATCAGCAGGCCCATGATCGACAGCGCCGTGACCGTGTGGGCCTGGGTAGCGATGGTGATTTCGGCTTCGAATCGGCCGGCGACCTTGGCGAGCCGCGCCGCCGCGCGGGCGTGCAACCCGCGCTGATTGACGATGGTCGCGGTATTTTTGACTTCGCCCGGTGAAGGCGTCATTCGGACCCTTCGGCGAGCAGGCTGGAGGCGACGCTGATATATTTTCGCCCGGCGTCCTGGGCGTCGGCGACCGCGTCGGCGAGTGACCGGGTGGCGCGGACGCTGGCGAGCTTGACCAGCATCGGCAGATTGATCCCGGCGATCACCTCGACCGGCACTTCGTTCATGGTCGAAATTGCGAGGTTGGACGGCGTGCCGCCGAACATGTCCGTCAATACCACCACACCGGCGCCGTCATCCACCTTGGCGACGCAATCGAGGATTTCGAGCCGGCGCTGTCCCATGTCGTCATTGGCGCCAATGCACACCGTGGCCAGGCGTTCCTGCGGGCCCACCACATGCTCAAGCGCGGCGGCGAACTCATCGGCGAGATGACAATGGGTAACCAGGACGATGCCGATCATTGGCGTTTTTCCGTCTGGTTAACGGCTTCGAGCCGATTTCGGCATGTCGCGATGTCCGATGGCGACGCGCTCGCCATGCTGTTCGAGCCAGGCCGCGAGGCGTTCAGTGACGAATACCGAGCGGTGCTGGCCCCCGGTGCAGCCGATCGCAATGGTGAGATAGCTCTTGCCCTCCTTGCTGAATCTCGGCAACAGCGAGCCTAGCATGGTGGTCACGGAATGAAAGAATTCTTCGAACCCGGCATCGCCGGCGATAAACTTCGCCACCGCTTTGTCCTGGCCGGTCAGGCCCTGCAATTTCGGCTCATAATGCGGATTGGCGAGGAAGCGGGCGTCGAGCACGATATCCGCTTCCGGCGGCAGGCCTCGGCGGTAGGAGAACGAGGTGATGAACACGGCGACGCCGCGCTGTTCTTCCGGCGCGAAGTGCCCGTGCAGCAACCTTTTCAAATCACCAAGGATCATGTCAGAGGTCTCGACGACGAGATCGGCGCGCTCGCGCAGTGGCGCCAGAATGCCGCGCTCGTGGCGAATGCCGTCGGCCACCGGCCTGTCCGTGGCCAGGGGGTGCAGCCTGCGGGTCTCGGTGAACCGGCGCAGCAACACTTCGTCCTTGCAGTCGATGAAGACCAGCTTCACATCGATCATCCGGTCGCCGATCAATTCGTCGATTTCGTGGAGGAACGGCGCGGCGCCGAAATCGCGGGTTCGGATGTCGACGCCGATGGCGATGGGTGTGTGAGATCTCGACGAGGGCTTCAGCAGATTGGCGAGCAATGACAGCGGCAGGTTGTCGACCGCCTCATACCCCAGATCTTCGAGGACTTTTAGCGCCGCGCTCTTGCCGGCGCCGGAAACGCCGGTGATCAGCACGACGTGCTGCGGCTGACGGGGAGTTCTCGGCGCGGGCGTCCCACGCTTGGCCGTGGGCTTTCTCGCGGTCTTCGAGCTCTTCTTTTTCGCGGTTTTTCTGGGCGGTTGGGTCATCGCACCGTTGTATCAGACGCGGGAAAAGTCTCGGCCCGATGGTTCCGGGCCAGTCCCTGGACGATAAGCCTCGCCTTGGCCGCCGCCGAGGCCTCGAACGGCGCGAGCCTCACCAGTGGAATGCTCACTCCAAGGGCTTCCCATATGGTCTTTTCCGGTAGACGATCAAGGGTTTCGGGCTCGGTCAACTCGATAGCCAGGCCGAGCGTCGCCAACGGCAGGGCGTCGATTGGGATGATGCCCACACCCCTGACCTCAAGCCGTCCCACTATATTTCGCGGGGCCGAGGCGACCAGATCCGTCCCATCCCGGACGAGCGAGACCTGGTCGTCCGCCACCAATTGCGCGCCGCCGTCCATAAGCCGCAGCGCAAGGTCCGATTTACCGCTCGCCGGCGCCCCCAACAACAAGACACCGGCGCCGTCGATCGCCACGCAGGTGGCATGGATGAGATGCTGTTCCATGTCAGGACGCCGGCAGACGGACTTCGAAATGGGCGCCGGCGACGCGGCCGTTCTCGGTGCGCCGGTTGGAAGCGACGATCGTGCCGCCATGCGCTTCGACGATCTGGCGTGAAATACAGAGGCCGAGCCCCGAATGGGTGCCGAACGCCTCGCCATCGGGCCGTTCGGTATAAAACCGGTCGAAGATCGAATCGAGATTGTCCTCGGGGATTCCGGGTCCGTCGTCGTCGACGGTTACTTCCACCACCCCGTTGTCGCGCGCCGCCGTCATGCGCACCACGCCGCCCGGCGGACTGAACGAGAACGCATTGCTGATCAGGTTCTGGAACACCTGAACCAGCCGACCCTCGATGCCGTCGACCCGGATTCCGTCCGGCGAAACGGTCTTGAGTTCAAGGTGCGGCTGCGCGTTGGTGGATGTGGATTCGTGGACCTGCGCCAGCGCCGACAGCAGCCGGCCGAGATCGACCGGTTCCATGGCCGCGCGTGCAAGCTCCGCGTCAAGCCTGGAGGCGCCGGAAATATCGCTGATCAACCGGTCGAGACGTTTGACATCTTCCTGGATAATCGACATCAGCTTGCGCTGTTGTTCGGGATCGGAGACCCGCGCCGCGGTCTCGACCGCGCTCTGCAGCGACGTCAACGGATTCTTGATCTCGTGGGCGACATCAGCGGCGAAACTCTCGACAGCTTCCAGGCGCTGCCAAAGCGCTTCGGTCATGCCGCGCAATGCGATAGACAAATCGCCGATCTCGTCGCGGCGATGGGTGAAATCGGGGATCGACTCGCTGGTGCCCTGGCCGCCGCGCACCAGATCGGCGGCGGCGGCGAGGCGACGCACCGGACGCGCAATGGTGCCCGCGAGGTAGATCGACAGCAGGACCGTAACGGCAAGCGCGATCGCGAAGACCTTTAGAATGCCGAACCGGACCTCGCGCACCGTGAACTCGATCTCGCCGCTGCCCGTGCTCAGCATCAACGCGCCCAGCACCTTCTTGAAGCGCTGCACCGGCACCGTGGCAATCAGGACTTTCTGGCCGGTTGAGGCAAGCTGCAACGACCGGGAGGGCTCGCCCGACAGCGCCGTGGTCACGGCCTCGTAATCCTCGGCGCGTTGCGCGGCGCGTTCGTGGTAAGGGGGAAGGCTGAGGCGTTCAGGCAAAAGATCGATCACCGTTTCGTAAAACCGCACGACAACCCGTTCCAGCGACCCGTCGGGTTGCGGCGGTGGCAGAATTTCGACCTCGACCGCGCCGCCTTGCCCGCGCAAAAAGCGGCTGTCGGCGATCAGGCGTCCGTCGGCGGCGAACAGGCGAGCCCGGGTCCGCGTCGGTTCGACCAGCCGGCGCAGCATCTGGCGGGAAATGATGGAGAGCAGAGACTGGGTGCCGTCGGGACCGGTGGCGACGGCGCCCTGGCCGATCGCGCCGGCGAAAATCTCGCCCTGTATGGTCAGCGCGTCGAGCTCGGCTTCGATCAGCCCGTCCTCGTACTGGCCGAGATAAAGCAGCCCGCCGAAGAGAATCCCCAACGCCACGATGTTCACGGTGAGAATGCGCCGGGTCAGCGGCGAAACCAGCCTGGCGCGCCGGCGGCGGTCGGGGTCGACGCGACGGGCCGGCGCCTGGCGCTCGGTGCTTGCCGGGGCGAGCCTCTCTCCAGCCCTTAGCGCCAACCGCGCCTACCCATCCCTGTATCGATAGCCGATGCCATACAGGGTCTCTATTTCGCCGAAATCATCATCGATTGATTTGAACTTCTTGCGCAAACGCTTGATATGACTATCGATGGTGCGATCGTCCACATAGACGTGCTCGCCATAGGCCGCGTCCATGAGCTGGTCACGGCTTTTGACATGTCCCGGCCGCGCCGCCAGCGCCTTAACGATCAGGAACTCGGTCACCGTAAGGTCTACTGGTTTGCTCTTCCAGGCGCACAGATGACGCGATGAATCGAGCACCAGGTCGCCGCGTACGACGGTCGGGTCGACGGCTGAGTCGTTTCCGGTGTCGCCGCCTTTTTCGTGACGGCGCAGGATGGTCCGGATGCGTTCCAGCAGCAGGCGCTGGGAAAACGGTTTCTTGATATAGTCGTCGGCGCCCATCCGGAGCCCGAGCAGCTCATCGACTTCGTCGTCCTTCGAGGTCAGGAAGATAATGGGCAGATCGCTCTTGCTGCGCAGTTTCGACAGCAACTCCATTCCGTCCATGCGCGGCATCTTGATGTCCAGGACGGCGAGATCGGCGGGTTTCGACGTCAGCCCCTGCAGGGCCGAGGCCCCGTCGGTATAGGTCTGCACTTCGAATCCCTCGGCCTCGAGCGCCATCGACACCGAGGTCAGGATGTTCCGATCGTCGTCGACGAGCGCAATAGTCTGCTTCACCGTCTGCGTCCTCCAAAAGGCCCCGTGGCCCCGACCGGCTGATAATAGCCCAATCAGGTTCTCTAAGCCCTAACGCCTTAATACGGCATAAATGGGGCCGACCACGGGCGTTTCGCAAGGGATTCGCGCCATATTCCCTAAATTTGCCCTGATTTGTCGCGTGCGCCGCTGTTCCATGGGTTAACAGGTAATACCAGCGATCCTTGATATTGGCCTGTTTCACCGGAGAGAACTTCATCACCGGGCAGGAGCGGTTCGCGCCATGGTACGTGTACCACAAGCGGGCCGCGACGCCCTCGGTGATGAAGTTATCCCGGCCTGCGGTGGCCGTGAGGGCACGACCCGCCGCGTTGCGATGCTTGCCCGATACACCGTATCGCGCCGCGCAACGCTCCTAACGGGTCGAGCCCTCACGGCCATGAAACAGGTCAATATCAACGATCGCTGGTATGACCTATATTACAGGGCATGAGAGAGCACGCTGATGATCTTGGCGGTAACGCCCGGCGGCTGATGCGCGCCGCCGACCGCGCGACGCTGTCGACGGCGCTGGCCGAGGACGGCTGGCCCTACGCCTCGCTGGTCCTGCTGGGATGCGGTCATGACGCGGTGCCGCTGGCGCTGATTTCGGACCTGGCCGAGCATACCAGGAACCTTCATTCCGACGCACGCGCTTCGCTCCTCTATGACGGCACCGCCGGGCTCGATGAGCCGTTGACGGGGACCCGCGTGACCGCGCTTGGCCGCTTCGAGAAATGCGACGACGGCGCGCTGCGCGACCGTTATATCCGGCGGCACCCCGGGGCCAGGGATTACGCCGCGTTCGCCGATTTCAATCTTTACCGCATGTCGGTCGAACGCGTGCATGTGGTCGCCGGCTTCGGCGCGATCCATTGGCTGGCGGGTGAAAGCGTTCTGTATGACGCGGCGCCCGCGCTCATCGAGGCCGAGCCCGATATCGTCGCGCATATGAACGAGGATCATGCCGAAGCGATCGGACTTTATGCCCGCGACCTGCTGGGCCGGGCCGGCAAGGGCTGGGTGATGACGGGCGTGGACCCGGAGGGCTGTGATTTGCGCAATGGCGGCGAGACGGCGCGGCTGGGTTTCGACGAACCCGTCGCCGACGCGGACGCCGCGCGCGCGGCGCTGGTGGCGCTGGTGAAAAAGGCGCGCCAGGGGGGAGAAATTTCGCCCAGTTAACGCGGAATCGCGCCGCGTTCTGTTGCAACAGGCAGGCCCTCAGATTATGTTCGGCCTGCCTTTCGCGAGGGGGATAAAGGGAGTGGCTCCGCAACGGACCACCCGTGATCAGGAGGACTAAGGTGAATCAGACGGGACAGTTCATCAGCCGCTTCGGGCTGGAAAATCACGGGTTGAGCAACCTCAGCGCGGCGCACTGGAATCTCTCGACGCCAGCGCTCTACGAACACGCATTGCGGCGTGGCGAGGGCGAGCTTGCCTATGGCGGCGGCTTCGTCACCGTGACCGGCGAATACACCGGGCGCTCGCCGAAGGACAAGTTCATCGTCGAAGAGCCGTCTTCGAGCGGCGATATCTGGTGGGGACCGGTCAATAACAAGATCTCCGAGGATCATTTCGACATCGTCCACAAGCGCATGCTGGCCTATTTCCAGGGTCGCGAAGTGTTCGTGCGCGACGTCTATGCCGGCGCCGACCCGGAATTCCGCCTGAACGTTCGGGTGGTGACCGAGCAGGCCTGGCACAATCTGTTTACCGGCAACATGTTCATCCCGCCGGCGGCCGATGCGCTGCATGAGTTCGAGCCCCAATTCACCGTGCTGCACGCCCCCAACATGCAGTCGATCCCGGAGATCGACGGCACCGATTCCGAGGTTTTCGTGTTGCTGAACTTCGCCAAGCGCCTGGTGCTGGTCGGCGGCTCGCACTACACCGGCGAAATCAAGAAGACCATCTTCTCGGTGCTCAACTATCTGTTGCCGGCGCGCGGCGTCCTCCCGATGCATTGCTCGTCCAATATCGGGCCCGACGGCGATACCGCGATCTTCTTCGGCCTGTCCGGCACCGGCAAGACCACCCTATCGTCGGAACCCACGCGCATGCTGATCGGCGACGACGAACATGGCTGGTCGGATAACGGTGTGTTCAATTTCGAGGGCGGCTGCTACGCCAAGGCGATCAAGCTGTCGGCCGAAGCCGAGCCCGAGATTCACGCCGCCTGCTTCCGTTTCGGCACGGTTCTGGAAAACGTCGTGCTAAAGGGCGAATCACGCATTCCCGATTTCGACGACGGCTCGCTGACCGAGAATACGCGGGCTTCCTATCCACTTGATTTCATTCCGAATACCAGCGACAAGGGCATGGGCGGGCATCCCGAGAATATCGTGATGCTGACCGCCGACGCGTTCGGCGTGCTGCCGCCCATCAGCCAGCTCACCGCCGAACAGGCGATGTACCATTTCCTGTCGGGCTATACAGCCAAGGTCGCGGGCACCGAACGCGGTCTCGGCAACGAGCCCGAGGCGACGTTCTCGACCTGCTTCGGCGCGCCGTTCCTGCCGCGTCATCCGACGGTCTATGCCAAACTGCTGGGAGAGAAAATCGCCAAGCACGGCGCGAAGTGCTGGCTGGTCAATACCGGCTGGTCGGGCGGCGCCTATGGCGTCGGCGAGCGCATGAAGATCGCCCACACCCGCGGCATGCTGCGCGCCGCACTCGAAGGCAAGCTAGCCTCGGTGGCGTCCGCGCCGGATCCCAATTTCGGCATGCTGGTGCCGGAATCCTGCCCCGACGTGCCCCAGGAAGTGCTCAATCCGAAATCGACCTGGAGCGACAAGAAGGGCTATGACGACATGGCCCGCAATCTCGCCCAGCGCTTCGAGAAGAATTTCGAACAGTTCGAAAGCGCCGTCGACGACAAGGTCAAGGCCGCCGGCATCCACGCCGCCGCGTAAAAAGAAAGACCTAGAACTCTATCGCCAGCCGGCGCGGTCGAACATGCGGACCGCGTCGGCGTTTTTCCCGCCGAGAATTTCGATATCGAGCGCGTCGGCCTTGAACTTGCCGAGCGCGGCGACCGGCGCCGACAGCGCGACTCCGGAACGCACCGGGAATTCGTGGGCGACGGCGGCATAAATTTTCTGCGCCGCCGGGCTCGCCAGGAATTCGATCAGACGGATCGCTTCTTTCCGGTTCTTGGCGCTTTTCGCGACGCCGGCGCCCGAGACGTTGACATGCGCGCCGCGCCCACCCTGGTTGGGCCAGAACGGGCGCACCTTCGCGGCGACCGCCTGGTCGCGGGATTTCTTGGAGGCCGCGAGCCGCGCGTAATAATAGTGATTGGCGATCGCGACATCGCCGGCCCCCGCCGCCACGGCTCGAATTTGATCGGTATCGCCGCCCTGCGGCCGGCGCGCGAAATTGGAAACCATCGCCTTCGCCCAGGCTTCGGCCTTCGCCGGGCCGTGATGGTGGATCAGCGACGCCAGCAATGACTGGTTATAAATGTTGCTGGACGATCGGATCAGCACGCGTCCCTTCCAGGCGGGGGCGGCCAACGCCTCGTATGTCGACAGATGTGACGGTTTCACCCGGTCGACGGCATAGAACATGATGCGGGCGCGCACGCCGAGCCCGAACCAGTAGCCTTCGGGATCGCGATACCGCGCCGGGACAGCGGCGTTCAGCGCGGCCGAGGCGATGGGTTGGAGAATGCCCAGCGTCTTCGCGCGCACCAGGCGGCCGGCGTCGGCCGAGAGCAGGATGTCCGCCGGGCTGTTCGCGCCCTCGCGCCGGATGCGCTGGATCAGGGCGTCGGCCTGCCCGGTGACCAGATTGTAGCGAATCCCGGTGGCCCGGCGGAACGCCTCCAGCTGCGGCTTGATCAGCGCTTCCTTCCGGTAGGAATAGATATTGACCTGACCGGCGGCGACCTCGATCGCGCCCATGATAACAATCGCGGCGAGCGCCGCGGCCATGGTCGTCACCCGCCGCCGTATCTTGTTTTTTGAATTTTCCCGGGACAGCATCTGAATTCCTTGGTGGTTTTTATTGCGAACGAATATCAATTGCATACAATACCCGGTGATCGGGCGCAAATCAAATTCCGGTCAATGCGCCTCGGCCCAGTTATGGGCGTGGCCGGTATCGACGACCAGCGGCACGTCGAGATGCGCCGCATCCTCCATCACCTTGCGCACCACCGAAGTGGTTTCGTCGAGCTGGGATTCCGGTACTTCCAGCACCAGTTCGTCATGTACCTGGAGCAGCATCCGCGCCTCCAGCCCGGCCTCCGCCAACGCCCCCGGCACATGGATCATGGCGCGTTTGATGATGTCGGCCGCCGCGCCCTGCAGCGGCGCGTTGATGGCCGCGCGTTCGGAGAAATTCCGCCGCGCCGGATTGCGGTCCTGGATACCGGGCACGTGGCATTTGCGCCCGAAGATCGTCGTGACGAAGCCGTTGGCGCGGGCGAATTCCTTGGTGGTTTCCATATAGTCGCGGATGCCCGGGTAATGCTCGAAATAGGTCTCAATATAGGTCTTTGCCTCACCCACCGGAATCCCGAGTTGACGACCAAGGCCGAACGGGCTGATGCCGTATATGATGCCGAAATTGATCGCCTTGGCTCGGTTGCGTACCGCCGGCTCCATGCCCTCGACCGGAATTCCGAAAACCTCGGACGCCGTCATGGCATGGATATCCGCGCCGTCGCGGAAGGCCGATTTCAGCGCCGCGATATCGGCGACATGGGCCAGCAGGCGCAGCTCGATCTGGGAATAATCCGCCGACAGCAGGGTACAGCCTTTCTCCGCCACGAAGGCGCGCCTTATCTTGCGCCCGTCCTCGGTGCGCACCGGGATGTTCTGGAGGTTGGGATCGGTGGAGCTCAACCGTCCGGTGGAGGCGATCGCCTGGCCAAACGAGGTATGCACGCGGCCGGTATCCGGATTGATCTGGCCGATCAGCGCTTCGGTATATGTGCTGCGCAGTTTCGCGAGCTGGCGCCAGTCGAGCACCCGGGCCGGCAGATCGTGTCCGCCCGCGGCCAGGTCTTCCAGCACGCGGGCGTCGGTGGAGTACGCGCCCGTCTTGCCTTTCCTGCCGCCTTCCAGGCCCATTTCATCGAATAGAACCTCGCCGAGTTGCTTGGGCGAGCCGATGTTGAATTCGTGCCCGGCGAGTTTATGTATCTCGGTGCCGAGGTCGGCGCCGCGCCGCTCGAAATCCCCCGACAAATCCTTCAGCACCGCCGCGTCGACCTTGATCCCGGTGCGTTCCATATCGGCCAGCACCGGAATCAGCGCGCGCTCGATGGCCTCGTAAACCCGGACCATATGGTCTTCCACAAGGCGGGGCTTCAGCAGCCGGTGCAGCCGCGCGGTCACGTCGGCATCCTCGGCCGCGTAATCAAGCGCCGCATCCAGCGCTACCTCGGCAAACCCGATCTGCTTTTTGCCGGTCCCGGTAACCTCGGAATATTTGATGTTGGTGTGCCCGAAATGAAGCGTCGCGAGTTCGTCGAGACCGTGGCCGTGCAGTCCGCCCTCCAGCACATAAGACAGCACCATGGTGTCGTCGACCGGCGCGACCGCGATGCCGTAGCGCGCCAGCACCTCCATGTCGTATTTGATGTTGTGACCGATCTTCAGGACGCCCCGGTCTTCCAGCAAGGGCTTCAGCAGATCGATGGCGCGCTCGAAGGGTATTTGCTCGGGCGCTTCGCCGTCGGATACGTCGCCGCCGAGATCGAGCTGGCCCTGCGCCTTCGGCGCGGTGTGGGCGAGCGGGATGTAACACGCCTTGCCCGGCTCGATCGACAGCGAGACGCCGACCAACTCGGCGCGCATGGAATCGAGCGATGTGGTCTCCGTATCCACGGCGACGGCGCCGGCCGCGGCGGCCGCATCGACCCAACCCCTTAACGCGTCTTCGTCGCGCACCAGCGCATAATCGGTTTCGCCCGGCGGTGATTGCGGTTGCGGGGCGGTCTCCTCTCCGGCGTCGACGCCGAACCGCGCCTGAACGCGAGCAATGGTCGATTTGAAACCCTGTTCTTTCAGGAAGGCGAGGAGCGTGTCGGGATCGGGACTGGTAATCCCAAAATCGTCAAGCTGTTCTTCTACCGGCACGTCGTCGCGCAGTTTCACCAGCTCCCGCGACACGCGGGCAAGCTCGGAATTGTTGATCAGGTTTTCACGCCGTTTCGGCTGTTTGATTTCCTCGGCATGGTCGAGAAGCGTATCCAGGTCGCCATAGGTGTTGATCAACTCGGCGGCGGTCTTTACGCCGATTCCCGGCACGCCCGGCACGTTGTCGCTGGAATCGCCGGCCAGCGCCTGCACGTCGACCACCTTTTCCGGGCCAACGCCGAATTTCTCTCTCACCTGATCCGGCCCGATCATGATGTTTTTCATCGGGTCCATCATCTGCACGCCGTCGCCGACAAGCTGCATCAGATCCTTGTCGGACGAGACGATGATGACCTGGTGGCCGGACTCCTTGGCGCGCCGTACATAGGTCGCGATGATGTCGTCGGCCTCGAACCCCGCCATCTCGATACAGGGCAGATTGTAGGCGCGCGTCGCCTCGCGGATCAGATCGAACTGCGGCACCAATTCGTCGGGCGGCGGCGGCCGGTGGGCCTTGTATTCGGGATAGATGTCGTTGCGGAAGGTCTTGCGCGCGGTATCGAAGATCACGGCAAGAAATTCGGCGTCGGTATCCTCGATCAGCTTGTTCAGCATGTTGGAAAAGCCGTAAACCGCGTTCACCGGCGTCCCGTCGGGCCGGGTCATCTGCGGCAGGCCGTGGAAAGCCCGGAAGATATAAGCCGACCCGTCGACCAGATAGACGTGGTCCCGCCCGTTCCCCTTGTCCGCCATATGCCTGTTCCCGTGATGCCTGTCGTTGGAGGCCCAAGATGCCCAAAGGCGGCGCGGGAGTCGACTCCCCCGCGCCACGGGAGAGAAGCGTCAGAACGAAAGAGAAATAGTCATTTGTATAAAACTTTTTGTTTATTTGTTTATTATTTATAAATAAGTGAATATGAAATAGTGGTCAGTTTAATCATTCGTTATGAAAGAGACCATTAAAAGAAAGGATGATATCGAGCGTGATTTTGTCCCCGATGCTTCGTGTTTTGGGATTGCTATGATTTCTGAGACCAAATTAGCACTGGTAGCCGTTCTCGCGACGGTCCTGACGACCATTTCCGCGCCGGCGCAGACCGCCGGGATCGGCGAGGATATGGTTGAGTTGGGGGATCTCTGGGGAGAGGCGGAGAATTCTGAAGAAATGAACGCGGACTCCACTCGCGCCAAGTTCCCTGCGTCGAGGTTGATCGGCTATGAAGCGCTGTCCCAGCCAAATAAGCGTGTCGCCGATGCCCTGTTTCTGCGGCAATCCACCATGCGCAAGCTGGTCGGGGTGCGTTGGTCGCTGGAAGAAATCGCTTACGCGAAGCAGGCCGGGGCGAACTGGCGCCAGATATTCCACGAAATGCAGTCCGAGGGATTGCTTAATGACCGCAATCTTCACCGGGCCGTCAGTCGGCACGACCGGGCGCCGTTGCGTCCGGACCGGCTGACCGACGTGGACGCCCGGGGGCGTGGGCGCGGCTCCGTGCTTCATGGGACCGACCGCTTCCAGCATCGCTCCAAAGGCGATGCCGGCGGATAGGGAAGACGCGATAAAGCTATTCGATATCAGATGGGCGCTGGATCATGCTCTAGCACCGCGCCCGCGAGATAGAGCGACCCGCACACCAGAATACGGCCCGATGCGCCTCCGGCGCGGGTGATCGCGTCTATCGCGCCCACAAGGTTTTCTTCCGGCGCGATTTCCATTCCGGCGTCCCGAGCCCGATCGGCAAGCGCCTGGGCGCTATAGGCGTTTTCCTCGCCCGGAATGGCAATGGCGCGAATGCTTGCGGCGAGGGCCGCCAGCGGGCGCAGAAAGTCCGCCGGGTCCCGATTGTCGAGCATGCCGACGATCAGGTGCAGCGGAGCGTCTCGCCAGTTAGCGACCGCCGCCGCCAGCGCGTCCGCCGCGGCCCGATTGTGGCCGCCGTCGAGCCAGAGTTCCCAGCCCTCCGGCAATGTGGCCGCGATTGGCCCATCCGACAGATGCTGGAGCCGCGCCGGCCATTTCGCCTCCGCTATTCCTTTCGAAGCCGAAACGATATCGATGCGGGGCGCTGGAAGCCGGCGCAGACAGGCGATCGCGAGCGCCGCGTTTTCGAGTTGGTGCCGGCCGGGCAGCGCCGGCGTTGGAAGGACCAGCGACATCGTCTCATCGCGCCATTCGGACCCATCCAGACGCCAGTCGACGCCCGCGCGGAAGAGCGGCGCGCCGACTTCCATGGCGCGGGTCTCGATCACCGCCGCCGCCGCATCGGGCTGCGGCCCGAGAACGCATTCGGTATTGGACTTCAGGATACCGGCCTTCTCGAAGGCGATTTCCGCCACTGTCTCGCCCAGGAAATGCGTGTGGTCGATCGAGACCGGCGTAATCGCGGTCAGGGCCGGTTTCGCAATTACGTTGGTCGCATCGAACCGTCCCCCAAGGCCGGTTTCGATCAGCGCGATATGAGCCGGCGCGCGCGCGAAGGCCAGAAACGCGGCCGTGGTCGTGATCTCGAAGAAAGTGATCGGCGCGCCGGCGTTGGCGGTCTCGCATTCTTCCAGCAGTTCGGTCAACGCGGCATCGTGGATTGGCGCGCCGGCAACCGCGATGCGTTCCCTGAAGCGGACAAGATGGGGCGAGGTATAGGCGTGGACGACCAATCCCGCCGCCTCGCACATTGCCTTCATAAAGGCGATGGTGGAGCCCTTGCCGTTGGTGCCGGCGATATGGATGACCGGCGGCAGGGTGCGTTCCGGATTGCCGAGCGCCGCGAGGAGCCTCTCGGTGCGTCCGAGCGACAAATCGATCAGCTTGGGATGCAGCCCCGTCAGACGGTCGAGGACGGCGTCACTCCCCAGGACCGGCCCCCTCTTGCGCCGCGCTTTGCGTCGCCGCGCCCTGGGAGCGGTTCATCAGCAGGTCGAGTACCTGGATCAGCGTGTCGCGCAGCTTGTGGCGATCCACCACCATGTCGACCATGCCGTGCTCCATCAGATATTCGGCGCGCTGGAAGCCGTCGGGGAGCTGTTCGTGGATGGTATCCTCGATGACCCGCGCCCCGGCGAAGCCGATCACCGCGCCCGGTTCGGCGATCGATATATCGCCCAGCATCGCAAACGACGCGGAGACGCCGCCGGTGGTCGGATCGGTCAGGATCGCGATATAGGGCAGTCCCGCCTCGCGCACTTCCTGGATGGCGATGGTGGTGCGCGGCATCTGCATCAGCGAAAGAATACCCTCCTGCATGCGCGCGCCGCCGGAAGAGGCGAACACCAGCAACGGCGCGCGCATTTCAACCGCGCGCCGGGCCGCGATCAGGATGCCCTCGCCCACCGCCATGCCCATGGACCCGCCCATGAATTCGAAATTGAACACCACCGCGACAGCCTCGATCCCGCCAATCTTGCCTTCGGCGGCGATCAACGCGTCGGTTTCTCCGGTGCTGGAGCGTGAATCCTTCAGCCGGTCGGAATAGCGCTTGCGGTCGCGGAACTTCAACGGATCGTTGGTCGGCTCCGGCAGTTCGATTTTGGTCCACCCGTCTTCGTCGAAAATCGATGCGATGCGCATTTTCGCGGGAAGACGCATATGATGGTTGCAGTGCGGGCACACCCGCAGATTGGCGTCGAGATCGCGATGGAACACCATCTGT
Organism: uncultured Rhodospirillaceae bacterium; assembly: GCA_964587515.1. Classification (GTDB taxonomy): domain Bacteria; phylum Pseudomonadota; class Alphaproteobacteria; order MPNO01; family MPNO01; genus CAZPMO01. Next base: position 23,741 of record CAZPMO010000008.1, read on the forward strand.
TCGCACGATTTGCACTGTTCCCACAGATTGTCCGGAACGTCGGGCTTGCTGACCAGCGCCCGGATCTTCGGTGGAATATTCGTCAACCAGCTCATGCGTCAGTCGCTTCTCACTTGCCGCGCGCGCCGCGCACGCCCTATTTTCTTCGCGCGCCACGCACGCCGGTGGCCAATTCACCCACGAAACCCAACACCTCATCCGCCAGTCCGGCGCGCGGCCGCATCGCCTCGTCCAGCGCGCCGGCTATGCGCTCGACGATGGCCGAACCCACCACGGCGGCGTCCGCGACATTCGCCACCACCGCCGCCTGCGCCGGGGTACGGATGCCGAACCCCACCGCGACCGGCAGCTTCGTGGCGGCGCGCACGCGTCCGACACCGTCGGCCACCGCGTCGCCGGTCGCCGAAGTCGACCCGGTAACGCCCGCGACGGAGACGTAATAGATAAATCCGTTGCAATTTGCCACAAGTTCCTTGAGCCGCACGTCGTCGGTCGCGGGCGTGACCAGGCGAATGAAGTCCAGCCCGGCCTTGCGCGCCGGCAGGCAAAGCTCGTCATCTTCCTCCGCCGGCACGTCGACCACGATCAGCCCGTCGACGCCGGCGCGCAGGGCGTCGCCAAGAAACGCTTCCACGCCGTAATGATAAATCGGATTGTAATAACCCATCAGCACCACCGGCGTATCGGCGTCATCGGCGCGGAACGCCTCGACCATGGCCAGCGTGCGCTTCATGTTCTGTCCGGCGGCCAGGGCGCGCTGGCTCGAGAGCTGGATCGCCGGGCCGTCGGCCATCGGATCGCTGAACGGCATGCCGAGTTCGACAATATCCGCGCCGGCGCCGGGCAGGCCGCGCAGAATTTCCATCGCCGTTTCATGATCCGGATCACCAGCGGTCACGAAAGTCACCAGGCCGGCGCGGCCCTCGGCGCGCAGCGCCTCGAAACGGGTCGTGATCCGGTCGCCGCCCGCGCTCATAGCGTGACCCCCAGCGATTCGGCGACAGCGAACACGTCCTTGTCGCCACGGCCGCACATATTCATCACCAGCAGATGATCGCTGGGAAGTCCGGGGGCAATGCGCGCGACATGGGCCAGCGCGTGGGCCGGCTCCAGGGCCGGGATAATGCCTTCCATCCGGCTGCAAAGCTGGAACGCATCCAGTGCCTCGCTGTCGGTTACCGAAACGTAGGACACGCGCCCGACATCGTTGAGCCGGGCGTGTTCCGGTCCGATACCCGGGTAATCCAGTCCCGCCGAGATCGAATGGGCCTCGATGATCTGCCCGTCGTCATCCTGCAACAGATAGCTGCGGCTGCCATGCAGGACGCCGGGACTGCCGGCGCTGACCGAGGCCGCGTGACGGCCGGTTTCTATGCCTTCGCCCGCTGCCTCGACGGCGTGCATCGCGACGCCGTCATCGTCCAGGAAGGGGTAAAACAGGCCCATCGCATTGGACCCGCCGCCGATACAGGCGACCAGCGTATCGGGCAGCCTGCCTTCGGCCTCCATGATCTGTTCGCGCGCCTCGCGTCCGATCACGGACTGGAAATCGCGCACCATTGCCGGGTAGGGGTGCGGTCCGGCGACCGTCCCGATGATGTAGAACGTGTCGTCCACGTTCGCGACCCAGTCGCGCAGGGTCTCGTTCATGGCGTCCTTCAGCGTCGCCGATCCCGACGTGACCGGCCGTACTTCGGCGCCCAGCAGCTTCATACGGAACACGTTGGGCGCTTGCCGCTTGATATCCGTTTCGCCCATATAGACGACGCACGGCAAACCAAACAGCGCGCATACCGTGGCGGTGGCGACGCCGTGCTGGCCCGCGCCGGTCTCCGCGATGATGCGGGTCTTGCCCATGCGCCGGGCCAACAGGATCTGGCCGATGGTGTTGTTGATCTTGTGCGCGCCGGTGTGGTTGAGCTCATCGCGCTTGAAATAGATCTTCGCGCCGCCGAAATGCGGCGTCAGGCGTTCCGCGAAGTAGAGCGGGCTAGGCCGCCCGACATAGTGCTTCAGGTAACCGTCCATTTCGGCACCGAAGGAAGGATCGCGCCTCGCTTCGCCATAGGCGCGCTCGACCTCGAGGATCAGCGGCATCAGCGTTTCGGAAACGAAACGTCCGCCATGGATGCCGAACCGTCCACGTTCGTCCGGCCCGCTCTGGTATGTATTTATGCCTTCGGTCATCGGTTCATGAACTCCCGCCCCAGCCTATAGTCCAGCTACGGCTTCGAGGAAACCCTTGATGAGGGCGGGATCCTTCCTACCCGGCGCGCTCTCGACGCCGGACGAGACATCGACGGCCGGCGCGCCGGAGATACGGATCGCCTCGGCGACGTTTTCGGGGTCGAGCCCGCCCGACAGCATCCAGGGACAATCCCACAGGCGTCCGCCCAGCAGCTTCCAGTCGAAGCTCAGCGCGTTGCCGCCCGGCATCGCGCCTTCGAGATCGGGCGGCGCCTTGGCGTCGAACAACAGCCGGTCGGCGACGCCGAGAAATGGCGACGCGGTTTCCACATCGCCGGCGCCGGCGATTTTGATCGCCTTCATCACCGGCCGGCCGGTATTGCGGCGCACCTCCGCGACGCGCTCCGGCGTTTCACCGCCGTGAAGCTGCCACAGATCGATGCGCGCGTGATCGAGAATACCCGCGAGCGTCGCGTCGTCCGGATCGACCAGCAGCCCGACGACGGTTATGTCGTCCGGCGCGCGCGTGGCGATGCGACCGGCCTGCTCGGGGGTTACATTGCGCGGCGAGCGCGGGAAAAACACCACACCGATGAAGTGCGCGCCGCCCGCGATCGCGGCATCCAGCGCATCGTCCGAATTGATTCCGCAAATCTTGGCCTGGACGGTCATGCCTCGATTTCCGATGCGATCCGCCGCGCCGCCCCGACAGGATCCGGAGCGCGCGTGATCGGCCGGCCAATCACCAGATCGTCGGCGCCCGCGGCGACCGCCTGGGCCGGGGTCATTACCCGTTTCTGGTCGTCCGACGCGGCCCAGTCCGGTCGCACACCGGGCACCACAAGCCGGAAACCGGTGCCCAGCGACGCCCTGAGCTGGGTGATCTCGTGCGGCGAGCATACCACCCCGTCGGCGCTATTCGCCTTGGCAAGCGCCGCCAGCCGCGTTACCTGACTGGCGATGGGCACCTGCTGGCCGACCGCGGAGAGATCATCGGCATCGATGCTGGTCAGCACCGTAACCGCGAGAATCAGGGGCCGGGCCTCGCCCGCGGCGGCGGCGGTTTCGGTGGCGGCGCGCAGCATCTCCGGCCCGCCCGACGCATGGACCGTGAGCATCGACACCCGAAGCGCGGCGGCGGCGCGCACCGCGCCCGCCACGGTATTGGGAATGTCATGAAATTTGAGGTCGAGGAAAATCTGGTGGCCGGTGGCGGCAATGCGCGCAAGTCCGGCCGGCCCGTGCGCGGTGAAGAACTCATTGCCGAGCTTGAGGCCGCCGACCTCGCCCTTCAGCAATTCGGCAAGCGAAATCGCCGCCTCGAGATCAGTGGTGTCGACGGCACAGAATATGCGCTCAGCGGTCATGGCTTGTCCGTATTCAGAATCCTGACAGGGGTTTAAGGGTCGCCGCGTTCCAGCGCAAGCTCGGCGGCGGCGAGGTCTTCCAGCGCCGTGCCGACAGATTTGAAAACGGTGATCTCCTCATCGCCGCCCCGACCGGTAATATTTCCCACACAGAGTTCCGAGAGTTCTCCCTTGATATCGCCGACGGTGATCGCGCCGTTCCGCATGGCTTGAATGATGTCGCCCGCTTCGGCGAGCGCGCCTTCGCGCGTATCGACAAAAATACGCGCCCTGCGCATGGCCTCATCGTCGGTCTCGCGCATTTCCGGCGTGAATCCGCCGACCAGGTCCAGATGAGCGCCCGGCCGCAACCACGCGCCTTTCACCAACGCCTCCTTGGCGAGCGTCGCGCAGGTGATGATATCCGCTTCGCGCACGGAGCGTTCCAGATCATCCGTCGGGGTCGCGTTCATACCTTCCGCCGCGAGGGTCTCGGCCAGCGCTTTCGCCTTGTCCGGGGATCGTCCCCATACGAGGACACGTCTGAGCGGGCGGATGCAGGCGTGGGCATGGGCCAGCGCCGGCGCGAGCTGGCCGGTGCCGACCACGAGAAGCGTCCGGGCGTCGGTTCGCGCCAGATAATCGGCGGCCAGCGCCGAGGCCGCCGCGGTGCGCCGGATCGTCAGCGTGCGTCCGTCGATTACCGCGCGGGCGTCGCCCGTCGCGCCGTCGAATACCATCACCGCGCCGAGTACCGCCGGCAGCCCACGCGCGACGTTAGAGGGGAACACGTTGACGATCTTCACGGCGATCGGCCCACCCTCGCGCCAGGCGGGTTTCATCAACATCACCCCGTCTTCGCCGCCGGCCACGGGAATCCTGTGCTGGTGACGCAGCGGCGCGGCGCAGTCGGTCGTGAAGGCGGTACGCAGACGCGCGATCAATGTCGGGTAATCCAGCCGCTTCTCCACATCGAGGCCGGACAGGACAAGCATGGCGTCTGGGACCGATGGTATCAGTCGTCGTCAAGCGCCGCACGGCGGCGCGGCGCGTCGATTGCCGGGACCGTGGACGCCGACAAGGTGATTTCCCGACGCGCCGGAATGTCGGTGACCGTTTGACGTCTTACCGCGCTCTCCCGCGCCCGGCGTTCGGATGCCCGCGCCCGCATTCGCCACTTTCCCACCGTAAACGCAGAGATCCCGGTGCCCAGCAGCACGCCGATCGCGAGCGCGCCGAGCAGGACCAGATAAAGCGGCGGGTCGGCCTCGAACGGAAGCGGCCAGAAATCAAGCTTGACCGCCTGTCGGTTTGCCACGGCGAACAGAACGATGATCACGGCGACAGGCACGAATATGATTCTGGCGAAAAACTTCATCGATCAGCCCGATACGTGGCGACCTGAATTTGGGCGATGCGTCGCCACCCAATAAGGCGGTGCGTGACGTCTAACCCTTGTCGTTCAGCCGTTCGCGAAGGTCTTTTCCGGCCTTGAAAAAAGGCACGAACTTCTCCGATACATTTACGGCTTCCCCGGTACGCGGGTTGCGCCCTATGCGGGCATCGCGGCCTTTTACAGAAAATGCCCCGAATCCGCGCAACTCGACCCTGTCGCCGCGCGATAGCGCGCCCGAAATCTCCTCGAATATCGTCGATACGATGCGTTCCACATCGCGCAGGTAGAGATGCGGGTTTTTTTCCGCAAGACTTTGAATTAATTCGGATTTCGTCATCCCAAGACGCCCCTAATTTCGTCTCCCCCAGCGTGGTCTTCCATATTTTGTATTTGCCCGCCGAAAGTTCTGAACGACCGGTCGGAGCGGAAAACCCGCCAACGGGTGCGTCAATCCAACCCATTAGCGAAGCTGAGGGTGCCAGACGGAAATTAGTCCGTCAAGGGTAAGTCTTTCAGAAAAAACCGTTTTTCGACCCAAAGATTCGAGATAGCCAAGAAGTTCATCCATCTCGCGCCGCACTTTGACGTCGCGCACCGGAAGACCGTGCGAAATTTTCTTTTGATTTTCGAGCCAGGCGACCGCCTCGGTCTCGCCGCCAATACCGTCGATCAGCTTGTTCGCGACCGCCTTGCGGCCGGTATAGACGCGTCCGTCGGCCAGCGCCACGGCGCGGTCGCGGTCGAGAGCGCGGCGCTCCGCGAACATGTCAACGAACATGCGGTGAATGTCATCGACCAGCGACTGCGTGACCTTGCGCGCGTTCGGCGTCATGCGTTCGAGCGGAGACGGCGACGCCTTCAGCGGTCCGCTTTTTATCGCTTCCGTGGAAATACCGATTTTTTCGAGCAGGCCCGTTACTTCCGTGGCCTGGAGGATCACGCCGATCGACCCGGTGATGGTGCCTTCGCGCGCCAGAATATGATCGCCCGCCAGCGCCACCATATAGCCGGCCGAGGCCGCGACCTGGCCCATCACCGTGATCACCGGCTTTTTCGCGGCAACCGCGCGGACCGCCGCGTAAAGCGCTTCGCCGCCGACCACCGTGCCGCCGGGGCTGTCGATATGGACGATCAGGGCGCGGGCGCGGTTATCATCGCGCACCCGCTGAAGCGCGGCGCGGCGCCGGTCGTCATCGACGATGATGCCCTTCACGTTCAGCCGCGCGATATAGCCCGACTCGCCGAACCCCTCGAAACCGGCGAACCTGCCGACCGTGGTTCCAACCACGGCGACCAGCGCGATGATGGCGAGGGTGCGCCACAGCGCCAGCCCCCGTTTAAGCCGCTTTCGGTCAATCAGATAATCGGCGTCGAGCGCCATTCTCTGCCCGCCGGTCGCTTCGGCTTACGCCGTCGCGCCGGTCCCGTTCAGGAGGTCTCGGTTTCGTCGTCCGAAGATGTTTCGCCTTCGTCGTCCGAAGATGGTTCTGCTTCATCTTCCGAAGATGTCTCGCCCCCGTCTTCCGATGAAGGCTCCTCGGATTCGGCCTCGCGTTCCTCGTTGGCCCTGGAAATCGCCGCGCCCAGGATATCGCCGAGGCTCGCTCCCGAATCGGACGATCCGTAATCGGCCATTGCCTGTTTCTCTTCCTCGGCCTCCTGAGCCTTGATCGAGAGCGTAAGCTTGCGGTCCTTGCGATCGACGTTGGTGACCCGCGCGTCGAGGCGGTCGCCGACATTGTAACGATCGGGCCGCTGCTCGGAACGTTCGCGCGACAGATCGGAACGACGGATGAAGCCCGGCACTTCGCCGCCAACGGTGACCTCCAGCCCGTTTTCCACCACCTTGGCGACGGTGCATGTCACAGTTTCTCTGCGCTTGATGCCGGCCATGGTGCTTTCGAACGGATCCTCGGAGAGCTGCTTGATGCCGAGCGAGATGCGTTCCTTTTCGGGATCGACATCGAGGACTTTGACTTTGACCATTTGGCCCTTGTCGTAGTTCTTCACGGCATCGTCGCCGGATTGCGCCCAATCGATATCGGAAAGATGGACCATGCCGTCGATTTCGCCGTCGAGGCCGACAAACAGTCCAAACTCGGTGATGTTCTTGATCTCACCCTCGATTTCGCTGCCGACGATATATTTGTCCAGGAAGGATTGCCATGGATTATCGACGCACTGTTTGAGGCCGAGGCTGATCCGCCGCTTCACGGGGTCAACCTCGAGGACCATGACCTCGACTTCCTGGCTGGTCGAAACGATCTTGCCGGGATGGATGTTTTTCTTGGTCCAGCTCATCTCGGAAACGTGGACCAACCCTTCTACGCCGGGCTCCAATTCCACGAAGGCGCCGTAATCGGTGATGTTGCTGACACGACCGGTAAACTTGGTGCCCACCGGGTATTTCAGCTCGACGCCTTCCCATGGGTCGGCCTCAAGCTGCTTCATACCGAGCGAAATCCGCTGGGTCTCCGGATTATAACGGATCACCTGGACATTGACGGTCTGGCCGATCGACAGCGCCTCGGTTGGATGGTTGATGCGCCGCCATGCGATATCCGTAACGTGAAGCAGACCGTCGACGCCGCCGAGATCGACGAAAGCGCCGTAGTCGGTGATGTTCTTCACCACGCCCTCGAGAACCTGACGTTCCTTGAGGTTGGCGAGAAGCTCGTTACGCGCCTCGGCCCGCGATTCTTCGAGGACGGCGCGGCGTGAAACCACGATATTGCCGCGACGACGATCCATCTTGAGGATCTGGAAAGGCTGTGGCGTGCCCATCAGCGGGCCGACGTCGCGCACCGGTCGCACGTCGACCTGGCTGCCGGGCAGGAATGCGACGGCGCCCGAAAGGTCGACCGTGAAACCGCCCTTGACGCGGCCGAAGATGTTGCCGGTGACGCGTTCATTGTCATTGAACGCTTTTTCAAGCTGTGACCAGGCTTCCTCGCGTCGGGCGCGGTCACGGCTCAGGACGGCCTCGCCGTTCCTGTCTTCCATTCGCTCCAGATAGACGTCGACCTTATCGCCAACCTTGATCTCCGGCTCCTGACCGGGGGTGCTGAATTCCTTCAGGGCGACGCGCCCCTCGGACTTCAATCCGACGTCGATCAGCACGCTATCGCCCTCGACGGCAATGACCGTGCCCTTGACGACGGAGCCTTCTTTAAGCTCGCCCTCGCGGAAGGTTTCTTCGAGCAGGGCAGCAAAATTTTCGCCGCTCATCATGCTCTCTTCTGCCGGCATCGCGGTTTCATTCGACATTCAAGCTATCCAGTCCTGTTCCTCTTCAAACACATCGTATCGCCGAACACTCGGCGTTGCGTCGATAAGGCAATCATGCCCTCCGCCGACGATCACGCCTTGTCAGACTTGTTCTGCGATGTAATGAAAGCGACCGCCAAGTCAAACACAGAATCCGCGTCCAGCGTCGTTGTATCGAGCTGGTACGCGTCTTCGGCGGGGACCAGCGGCGCGATCGAACGGTTCCTGTCCCGGGCGTCGCGCTCTTCCATGTCCCGCAGAACGCGCGAATATATACTCTCAACACCTCGTTCCTGCAACTCCTTAAGCCTGCGGCGGGCGCGCACCTCCACACTGGCTTCGACGAAGATTTTGCAGCGCGCCTCCGGACAAATGACGGTGCCGATGTCACGCCCGTCGAGCACCGCGCCCGGCGCACCGCCCGGCGGCTTGGCGGCGAAGCTTCGCTGAAAGCCGACCAGCGCGGCCCGCACGTCCGCGTTGGCGGCCACGATGCCGGCGGCGTTGGCGACCCGGTCTTCGCGTAATTCGTCGGCTCCCATGTCCGCCTCGGTCAGGTTGTTAGCCGCCTCGACGGCCGCATCCCCATCCTCGGGGTCGGTCCCGGCGCGCAGCAGCTGCCAGGCCACCGCCCGATAGAGCAGCCCGCTGTCGAGATAGGCATATCCGAAATGCGCCGCGAGCCGCCGCCCCAGCGTGCCCTTGCCGCTCGCGGCGGGACCGTCGAGGGCGACGATGACGGGTTTTTCCGCGCCGGGCATTTAACGCCCGATCCTTGCGCCGAGCCCGTTCATCAACGCCGTAAACCCCGGAAAGCTGGTCGCGATCGCATCGGCGTCATCGATCTCCACCGGTTGCGGCGCGGCAAGTCCCAGCACCAGGAAGGCCATGGCGATGCGGTGATCCATGCGCGCCTCGATTCGCCCGCCGCCCGGCACCGCTCCCGCCAGACCCTCCACCGCCAGCGTGTCGCCGTCGATCCCGGCGCGCACGCCGCAGGCAGCCAGCCCGTCGGCGATCGCGGCGAGCCGGTCGCTTTCCTTGACCCTGAGTTCGGCGAGCCCATGCATGCGCGTGGTGCCGCTTGCGAACGCGGCGGCAACAGCGAGAACCGGATATTCATCGATCATCGAAGGCGCGCGCGCCGCCGGCACATCGATCGCCTTCATCGATCCCGGCTCGCCGCCGTGAAAAGTGAGATCCGCCATCGCGTCGCCACCGTCCGCGCCCGGGTTGCCGGAAATCCGGATATCGGCGCCCATTTCACGCAATGTCGCGAACAGCCCGGCGCGCAACGGGTTCATACAGACCCCCTTTACGGTGACCTCCGATCCCGGCACCAGCAACGCGGCGACGCCGGGGAATGCGGCCGATGACGGATCGCCGGGCACCGCGACCGCGCATGCTTCGAGTTCCGGCTGCCCGGTCAGCGCGATCGTGCGCGTACCATCACCCGACTCGGCGATGTCGATCTCGGCACCGAACTGGCGGAGCATCAGTTCGGTATGATCGCGGGTCGGCTTGGGTTCGATTACCGTGGTTCGACCGGGCGCGTTGAGGCCGGCCAGCAGCACCGCCGATTTCACCTGGGCCGAGGCGACCGGCGGCTGATAGGTGATGGGCAGTGGATCGGCGGCGCCGATGACGGCGAGCGGCATGCGACCGCCCGAGCGCGCCATTACCCGGGCGCCCATGCGTTCGATCGGCTCGGCGACGCGCCCCATTGGTCGGCTGCACAGCGAGGCGTCTCCGGTCAGGTGGCTGGTAAAGGGGTGGGTTGCGAGCATGCCCATCAACAGGCGCGCGCCGGTCCCCGAATTGCCGAAATCGAGAACTTCGTCCGGCTCGGCGAGGCCGCCGACCCCGACGCCACGGATCCGCCAGGCGCCGTCCTCGCTTTTTCCGTCGCGCTCGATGGTGGCGCCGAGGGCGCGCAGCACCGCCGCCGTGCGCATCACGTCCTCGCCGCTCGACAGCCCCGTCACCCGGGTCTCGCCGACGGCGAGGGCGCCGATCATCAACGCCCGGTGCGATATTGATTTATCGCCGGGAACCCGAACCTCGCCTTGCAGGCGATCCGCGGTTCCGGAGCCGAGCCCGTTCACTGTTTCCTCCTTATGCCGATGGCCGTGAACGGCCATTCCACACGGGAATAATGTCCAAGCCGTGCACTAACACAAGCCCGCCGTGAGGGAAATGGCTGAACCGGAATTCCTTCGCCATGCATTTTGCTTTGACAGGGGCACATGAAAATGGCATTGGCTGGCGCGAATGTGAGATTTCGTTCTGGAGGATATCTTGGCAAAGCCCGAATGGGGATTGAAACGCATGTGTCTGGGTTGCGGGGCGCGGTTCTACGATATGACCCGCGATCCTATTGTATGCCCCAAATGTGAGGCCGTATTCGACCCGCTTGCGTTGTTGAAACCCCGACGTAGCCGAGCGGCCGCCTCGACCGCCGCCGCCGCGGCGGCAGCCACGGAAGCCGCCGCCGAGAAAGTTGCCGCCGAGAAAGCCGCCGCCGAGAAAGCCGACCCTGCCGATGGCGCGGCCGCCGGCGAAACGACTAATGACGATCTGCTGATCGAAGGTGAAGATGGCGATAGCGATCTCGACGACGACGATGATGACACCCTGATCGAGGATGCCTCGGAATTGGGCGAGGATGACGATGTTTCCGAAGTCATTGAAGGCGTCGAGCCGGCCAAGAGCGAGGAGCCGTAAGCGCCATTGAACCTTGTCGCGCGGCCTCCCACATAGGGTCGGTTGTTTGGGGTTGCGGGCGACCGGGGGCTTTCAGTAGTTTGAGGCCGCCAACGGCCGGATAAGTAGTTTGAGGCCGCCGGCGGCCAGGAACGATACAATTTCGGGGCCATAGCTCAGTTGGGAGAGCGCTTGAATGGCATTCAAGAGGTCCGCGGTTCGATTCCGCGTGGCTCCACCAAATAAATCAAGGACTTAGGAAAATTCCCCTAAGTCCTTGATTGCGTTTCGGCAACCCGGCTCGGGTGGAGACCGGCGTTGCCCGGCCCCCTACCCGTGATCGCCGCGCTATTTGTGATGCGCGCTTTTGTGGTGCTTGCAGGTGACGCTTTGCGAAAACGGCATGAGCTGGTGTTTCGGATTCGCCATCTTCTTGAAATAAACATGCTGATCATGGTGGGGCTCGAACCCGTGCGCCTCGTCATTCGGCGTGCTGGTGTTATCGGCCATGGTGTCCCAGACCCGTCCGGCGAAAATCGGCGGCGCTGAATTTCCGGCTTTGTGCCAGGCATGCAGGAACACCAGATTTTCGACGCCGCGCAGCACCAGCGACCCGTCCGCCTGCGGCTCATAAAGCAGAATGGCGGGATTCATGAAATCGGTATGGGTGCTCTCGCCACTGACGCGCGGTTTGCCCTGGGTGATCTTCAGCATCTTGGGATTGATGTAGTGGAGCCCCATGGCGCCCAAGTGCGCCGGCAACCCCTCATGGGCGGCGGACACGCATTCGCCCGGCGGCGGCAGAACGTAGCCCTCGGCCTTGGCGACTTTTATGTCGTTGAATCTCATGGTTGCTTGCCGAACCTTTTCGATTTCGGCGGCGACATCCTGCGCCTGAACAGCGCTCGTGGACAGCGCCAGTGTGGCAAGGACCGCGGCGGCGACGGTGACGCGGATCGTGCGAAGATTTTTCGAAAGCATTTTCTCTCCCCCTGTTCGGGCCGGTCCGACAGCAGGTCCGACACCCCTGATGTTTGGCCATGTTACACACGACTTTAATGCGCGGGCAAATAAAACGGCTCAAAGCGGGCCGTTCGCGCCTTTTCGTGCCGGCGGGCCCGCGATACAATCATCCGTCCAACGAAGGGATGCTGAATGAGTTTCGCGCGCGAATGCTGGTATGTGGCGTGCTGGGCCGATGATCTTGGCGCGGTGCCGAAGGGCTGGATATTTTTGGGCGAGCCGGTAGTGCTTTACCGCCGCGCCGATGGCGCGCCGGTCGCGCTGGAAGATCGCTGCTGTCACCGATCCCTGCCGCTTTCCATGGGGATGGTGGAGGGCGACCATATCCGGTGCGGCTATCACGGGCTGAAGTTCGATTCCTCGGGCGCCTGTATCGAGGTTCCGGGCCAATCGGCGGTGCCGCCCGAGGCGGTCATCCGGTCCTACGCGGTGGCGGAAAAATGGGGCGCGGTGTGGATTTGGATGGGGCGGCCGGACACGGCGGACGCCGCTAAGATTCCCAATGTGTTCTGGCTCGACGATCCCGGTTGGACGCCGGCTTCGGGCGAACTCAGGGTCGAGGCCAATTATCAGCTTCTGATCGACAATCTGATGGACGTCACCCATGTCAGCTATCTGCACCGCGGCACGCTGGCCGGCGACGATATCGAGGCGGTTACGCCGGTGACCACCCGGCGCGAGGGCGACGGCGTTACGGTCGGGCGCTGGATCCTGAATGTCAGCGCGCCGCCCCTCTATACCGAGGCGAGCGCTATTACGGGCGCCGTGGATCGTTGGCAGTTGATCACCTGGGAGGCGCCGTCGCAGGTTTATTTCGACATCGGTTGCGCCACCGCCGGCACCGGCGCGCCCGAGGGCGATCGCTCCCAAGGCGTCTCCATGTGGTCGACCCATCTGGTGACGCCGGAGACCGAGACGACCACCCATTACCGGTTCAGCTTCGTCCGCGATTTCAAGCTCGACGACCCGGCGGTGACGAAAATTCTCAGTGACGGCGCGCGGGCGGCGTTTCTCGAGGATGTCGAGGTGCTGGAAGCGCAGCAGCGCGCGATCGAGAAAAGGGGCGCGCGACCCACGATTGAAATCAATACCGATAACGCACGGCTTCAGGTAAGGCGGATCGTCAACGATATGATTGATGCGGAGAATTCCGCAGCGTCCTGAAATAATTATATAAAAATAATTTTAAATACTAAATTCTATTTGTCAATACTTCCCATTTTCAAATAATATTGTGTTAAATGCTGTATTTTATTTAACATCATATTAATTTTTACTTCCCATATTGGCGTCAAATCTAAAACGTGTGGCATTTATATTGCCGCATTGCCAGGGAAGGAGATGGGGCCATGAAAATCATCGTGATTGCCTCGCAAAAGGGTGGCACCGGCAAAACCACGCTGTCGGGGCATATTGCGGTCCAGGCCGAGCGGGCCGGCGCGGGTCCGGTCGCGCTGATCGATACCGATCCGCAGGGAAGTCTCGCGCAATGGTGGAACGCGCGCGAGGCGCAGACCCCTGTTTTCGTCCAGACGGCCATATCGTCGCTCGCGAACGATCTCGCCGAATTACGCGTGGCCGGCGTCGAGTTGGTAATTATCGATACGCCGCCGGCGATAACCTCGGCGATTACCGAGGTCGTCAAAATCGCCGGCCTGGTGATCATCCCGGTGCGGCCCAGCCCGCACGATCTCGCCGCGGCCGGCGTCACCGTCGATCTTGTCGAGTGTCTCGAAAAGCCGTTGGTTTTCGTCGTCAACGGCGCTTCCCCTCGCGCGCGGATTACCGGCCAGGCCGCGATCGCGCTATCGCAGCATGGCACCGTGGCCGTGACGGTGGTGCATCAACGCACCGAGTTCGCATCGTCCATGATCGATGGCCGCACGGTGATGGAATTACAGGGCGCGCACCGCTCGACCGAGGAGATCGAAAGCCTGTGGGACTATATCCAGGCGCGCCTCGCGCGGACCCCGGACTTCGCCGCGCAATCGGCCCAACTCACCGGGCCAGTTCCCGTCGAGGGGCCCGGCGACCGGATCGAACGCGCCCTCAAATCTACCCAAAGGATGGTCGGATGAGCAGCAATGGCGCCGCGGCGTTGACGAGTTCCCTGATTCCCAGAAAGGGAACCGCGGAACCCGCCGGTTACATAGGACCCAGGATCGCGCCGGCGTCGCAATCGCGCCCATCCGAAAATCCTGGCCCGCGCTTAAACAAGGCGACAGGGCGGTCCGAAATCGAGGGCGAACGGGCCCGGATCACCTTGCGTCTGGACCCGGAGCGCCATCTCCGGCTCAAGCTGGCCGCGGCCCACATGCAGCGTAACCTGCAGGATCTGGTGACCGAGGCGCTTGATCTCTATCTCGACGCGGTTGGGCCGGACTTCCTGGAGGGACGCTGCGCCTGTCTCGACAACCATCCCGACAATAAAAACCGCTGACCAATATTCCGGGGGCCATCCCTATGACTTCCGCGCTTAAAAACGCTGCTCCGGCGGATCTCGCGACGCCGACCAACCCGCCCAGCCCGCCCGACAAAAAACCGGAGGCGGCGCTCACTGCTGAATTCGTGCAGCGAGGCAGGGACCGCGCGCCCTCGAAGGTCAAACGCCCCGAGGATGTGCAGTCCGCGCCGACCACGTCGACAGCGCTGGCTGCGCCTCCTACCGGCGAAATGGCCGAGGCTGCCGGTCCACGCTCCTGGTGGAGTGGCGTCGCGGTGTTCCTGATCGTGTTCGTCGTCGGTTTCGCGGCGACGCTGCTTCTTCTCGGCGTCATTCCCGATCTTACCGATTTCGTTCTCGGCATCCCGCCGAAACCCTGAACCCAGCGGTGACATAAGCGGTCATTGTGTAGTGGCGCGTTTCAGGCCAACCTGTCCCTCTGCGAATTCCCATGAAGGGGGACGGTCATGCTGGAGACCACGATCGCCGGAAGTCTGCCCAAGCCGGCGTGGCTTGCCGAGCCGGAGGCGCTGTGGGTGCCGTGGCGGGTGGCCGACGGCGACGGTCTCGATCAGGCCAAGCGCGATGCGACGCGGCTAGCGCTGCTGGGACAGGAAGACGCCGGTATCGATATCGTTTCGGATGAGGAACAATCCCGCCAGCACTTCGTCCATGGCTTTCTCGAAGCGGTGGACGGGCTCGATTTCGAGAATCGCAAACGGATCGGCATTCGCGCCGACCGCTACGAGGCCGATTGCCCCCGCGTGATCGGGCCGGTCGCGCGCACGCGCTCGGTCCATGCCGAATTCGCCGCCCATGCGCGGGCCCATACCACAAGGCGCCTGAAATTCACGCTGCCGGGACCGATGACAATTGTCGATACCATCGCCGACGAGCATTACGGCGACAGAGCGGCGTTGGCGATGGCGTTCGCGGGGCTGCTGAACGACGAGGCCCGCGAACTCGAGGCCGCGGGGGTCGACGTCATCCAGTTCGATGAACCGGCCTACAATGTCTATATGGACGCCGTCGCGGGTTGGGGCATCGAAAGCCTGGAGCGCGCCATCGAGGGACTTTCCTGCACCACCGCGATTCATATCTGCTACGGCTACGGCATCACCGCCAACATCGAATGGAAGGGCGCGCTCGGCGTCGAGTGGCGGCAATATGAAGAGACCTTCCCGGTGCTGGCCCGCAGCAATATCGATCAGGTCTCGCTGGAATGCATCAATTCCCACGTGCCCATGTCGCTGATCGGACTTCTCGAAGGCAAGGATGTACTGGTCGGCGCCATCGATGTGGCCACCGACGCGATAGAGACGCCCGAGCAGGTCGCCGCCGTTATCCGCCACGCGATGCAATATGTGCCGGTTGAACATATCCAGCCCTGCACCAATTGCGGCATGGTGCCGTTACGCCGCGATGTCGCGCAGGCGAAGCTGCGGGCGCTCAGCGCGGGCGCCGCGATTGTGCGGGACGAGATCGCCGCCGCCTGACGCGGGTTACCGCCAAAGCTCCCCGCTGGCGATTTCCGCGCCGTCCTTCAGGGCGCGCAGCTTGGCCCACATAATCGAAGGGTGGACGCGGCGGTGGAAGGGGCCCTGGGCGAAACCGCAATCGGTGCCGCCGATCACGTTCTCGCGCCCGACCAGCCGGGCCAACCGGGTGATGCGTTGGGCGACCAGCTCCGGGTGCTCGACGATATTGGTGGCGTGGCTGATGACGCCGGGAATCAGGATTTTACCGTCCGGCAGTTTCACGTCTTCCCACACCCGCCATTCATGTTCGTGGCGCGGATTGGCACCCTCGATCACATAGGCCCCGGCATTTACCTTCAATACCAGATCGACGATGTCCTTTAGCGGCACGTCGGTGGTGTGGGGCCCGGGCCAACTGCCCCAGCACACGTGATAGCGCACGCGGTCGGCCGGAATGCCGTCGAGCGCCACATTGAGCGCATCCATGTGCAGATCGACCCATTTCCGGTAATCGTCGAAACTCGCCGGCGGCACCATCCGGTCATAGGTCACCGCGGCGCGCGCATCGTCGACCTGGACGATGAAGCCGGCCTCGACGATGGCGCGGTACTCGTCCCGCATGGCCTCGGCGATGGCGAAGATCAAATCCTCGTCGGTCTTGTAAAATTCGTTCTTGCGGTCGGGGATCACGCTGGCCGGCGCGGCGACCGGCAGAAAGCCTTCCTCCACATCGACGGCATCCAGCGCGGCCCGGAAATTCGCGATGTCGCGCTGGATGGCGTCCTGGCCGATATAGGCGATTGGGCCGACGCAAATTGAATCCGTCTTCACGGTGGTGCGTTCGCCGCTGCGGGTGCCCGCGTCGGCCGCATCGGTCTCCGCGTAGAAATCGGCGAACCGCCGCCGGTCTTCACCCTGGGCGAAGGGGTCTTCGTCCTCGTCGTCGACCGGGCGGCGCTCGAATCCCGACAGGCGTTCCAGCACATATTGCGACCAGCTTATGGATTTGCCGAATTCGCCGTCGCTGACCACGTCGATTCCGGTCTCGGCTTGTTGGCGGACGATTTCCGCGACCGACGACGTCAGGCACGACTCATGCGCCGCCGCGTCGTAATCCGCGCCACCGGCCCGCGCCCGCAGATGGTCCTGCAGCGCCGGCGGTCGGATCAGACTGCCAACATGGGTGGTCAGAATTCTTTCGCTACTTTGTTTCATCGAACTTGTCCCTGGTTCCGGGCCGCCATTTACTTTGATGCTCGTGGTCTCTGATCGTCAAGAAGAGGGGGCCCCGAAGGGCCCCCAACCGAACAGGTTTTTTATCCCCGTCGTGCGAAAATGTCGCTCACTTGCCGAGGATCGCCTTCTGCGCGGCGCGGACCAGCTCCGGGCTCGCCTTGGCCAGGGTATCACTGACCACTTTCTGGACCGTGGCCCCGCTGGCCGCGATCACCCGCAGTTTGCGCTTGGTGGTGTCGGCGATGAATTTGGGATCCGACACCATCTTGGCGAACGCGGCGCGAAGTTCCGCGATCCGCGCCGGCGGCGTCCCGGCCGGAGCGGCAAGGCCGCGTCCGATCAGCCCCAGGGCGCCGACGAACTGGACGATCTGCCGCGCCTCGCCCGTGACCTGGTCACGCAGCATCGGCACGTTGGGCAGGTCGGGATCCTTGAAGTGGCCGACCTGAAGGATCGCGCGCGCAAACGGCGGAGAAGCCTTGAACCAGCGTTCATATTTGGATTTCCAGAACAGCCAGTTGAACGCGGCGCCATTGACCTCGCCCTGTTCCACTGCAAGCCCGGTCTTGGAAGATCCCTTATAGCCGGAGATGACCTTCATCTTGGTGCCGGTCAGACCATTCGTCAGGTTGGGGATCAGGAAGGCGGTGGAACCGCGCCCGGTCGCCCCCATGATGACCTGCTTGTTCTTGAGCTGCTTCCAGTCGGTGATCCCGGTATCGGTGCGCAGCACGACAATCACGTTGGTTTGGTTGGCGGTGCCCAGATAATTGAACTTGCTCATATCGTACTTGACCTTCCCGCTGAAGATCAGCTGAGCAAGAACGCCTGAATCCAGTGGCACGAACAGGTTCAGCCCGTCCTTCGGCATGACGTTGGCGGCGTAGTTCATCGCCTTGATCCCGCCGGCGCCCGGCATGGACTGAACGATAAGCTTGGGATTTCCCGCGATATACTTGCCGAGATGCTCGGCGAACATGCGGGAATATTTTCCGTAGGTGCCGCCGAAACCGAAGCCGATCGTGATCTTGATCTGTTTTCCGGCGTAGAACTGCGCCGATGCGGGCTGTGCGACCAGCAGCAACGCCAACGCGGCGGTAACGACCTTTATCGTTTTCAACATTGTATGTCTCCCATGAAGCAACGCCGTCATCCTATATGCACTCTGAAAGCGAAACCAGAGGCGAACCCCGGGCGATTTGCGTCGATTGATCCAGGCATCCTAAAATCATCCCCCGAAACGCGATCCGGTCGACGACGTGATCGCGTACCTGGAGGACATCCGACATGGAACCGAGCGCCACCGGCCCCTACCCCTACGAGCCTATCATCGACCGCGCACCGCTGGCCTGGCCGGACGGCGCGCGCATCGCGTTCTGGGTGGTTCCCAATATCGAGGTTTTCGCGCTCGACGAACGCATGCCCGACGGACCGGGAAAGATTCCCGACGTCTCGTCGTTCGGCAAGCGCGACTACGGCAACCGGGTCGCGGTGTTCCGCATGATGGAGGTGATGGAGCGCTTCGGCGTGAAGGGCACGGTGGCGCTGAATTCCGAAGTCTGCGACGCGCATCCCCGCATCATCGAGGAATGCGGGCGTCTGGCCTGGGAACTGATGGGCCATTGCGAATCCAATACGCGCCGGCTGAACGATGCGGGGACGGAAGAAGAGGCCGCGTGCATCATCCGCGCGACGCTGGACCGCATCGAACAGGCGTGCGGCGCGCGACCGCGCGGCTGGCTCGGCGCCGGGCGCCAGGAAACCTGGAACACACTCGACGTGCTGGTGGCCGAGGGCTGCGATTACGTGGTCGACTGGGACAATGACGACCAGCCGGTGATGATGGAAGCCGCTGGCAAACCCATCGTCTCGATGCCCTATGGCGCGGGCGTCAGCGATCTCCAGGCGTTCAACCTGAATCACTTCACCGCCGATGATTTCGAGAAAATGACCTGCAACGCTTTCGACGTGCTCTATCGCGAAAGTGAAGAATCAGGCCGGGTCGCGGCGATCTCGCTGCACCCCTTCATCATCGGCGTGCCCCACCGCATCGGCGCGCTGGAACGCGCGCTGGACCATATCTGTTCACATGACGGGGTTTGGCTGGCCACCGGATCGCAAATCGTCGATCACTTCAAGGCGGTTACTTGAACAGGATACCCGGTAGCCACAATGCGAGTTGCGGGAACAGGATCAGCAAGGCGATCAGCACCGCGTCGGCGGCGAGAAACGGGAAAATTCCCTTGAACACCTGGCCCAGCGCCACGTCGGGAAGCTGAGCCCGGATCACGAAGATATTGAGCCCGACCGGCGGGGTAATCAGCCCGACCTCGACCACCACCACCATCAGGATGCCGTACCACACCGTATCGTAGCCGAGCGAGACCACCACCGGCAGGAACACCGGCACGGTAACCAGAATGATGGCGACCGATTCGAGCACGCAGCCCAGCACGATATAGAAGGCGAGGATCATCAGGATCACCGCCCACGGCGCGAGGCCGAGATACTGGACCACCTCGACCAGCGCGATCGGCAGCCGGGTCTGGACCACGAAATAGGCGAATATCCACGCGCCGACGATGATGAACATCAGCATCGCCGTGGTGCGCAGCGTCTCCATCAGGCATTCAATCAGGCCCGGCACCGTAATCTGGCGGCAGGCGAAGGCGATCACGATGGCGGCGAACGAGGCGATGCCGGCGGCCTCGGTCGGGCTGAACCAGCCGGTATAAATGCCGCCGACCGCAAGCCCGAAAAGCACCACCAGCTTCCACATGGCTGCCGCCGCGACGATGCGTTCCCTCCATGGCATCTTGTCACTGGCCGGCGCCCATTCCGGTTTGATCCGGGCGATGATCCACACCACGACCACGAACAGGAAGGCCAGCAGCAGCCCGGGAATCATGCCGGCCGCGAACAGTTGCGGCACCGATTCCTCGGCCGCCAGGGCATAGATCACCATGATGACCGACGGCGGAATGAGTATCCCCAGCGTGCCGCCCGCCGCCACCGAACCCGTCGCGAGGCGCTCGTCATAGCCGTAGCGGCGCATCTCGGGCACCGCGATCTTGCTGAACGTCGCGGCGGTGGCGAGAGAGGATCCGCTGATCGCGGCGAACCCGGCGCAGGCGCCGATGGTCGCCATGGGCAACGCGCCGCGCCGTCCCGCGAAAATCGCGTTGGCCGCGACGAACAGTTCCTGCGACATGCCCGACCGCGTCGCGACGCTGCCCATCAGGATGAACAGCGGCAGCACCGAAAACGAATAATGGGTCAGGGTATAGGGCGTCATCCCGAACACGACGAAGGCCTTGTCCCAGCCGTCGATGGCGGCATAGCCGGCCAGCCCGACCAGTCCCATGGCCGCGCCGAGCGGGACGCGGGCAAAGGTCATGCACACCAGCACCAGAACGCCGAGCGCGCCGATTACCTGCGGCGTCATTTGTCGCGCCCCAGGGCGGTCGAAAGATCGCGCAGGAAGATCACCACCACGGCGACCAGCGCCAGCGCCATCGCGGCGAAAATAGGAGAGGCTTTCCAGATCGCCGGAATTTGCAGATCGATGGAAATCTCGTTGAACTCGATATAGTCCAGCGCCGGCTGGATCATGTGATAGGTGACCAGGAACAGGAAAACCATCGCGCTGAACGTGCCGAACGCGCGTAGCGCATCGACCGTGCGTTCCGACACCACCTGATCGATCAGCTCGATGGTGATGTGCTGGCCGCGCAGAAAGGCCTCGGGGATCGCCAGGAACGCGACCGCGGCGAGCAGCAGTTCGATGATTTCGTAAGTGCCGAAGATCGGCGCGTTGAAACCCGAGCGCAGCCCCACGTCGACCACGTTGAGCAGCACCATCGCGACCAGAAAGACCGCGGCGACGCGGGTAAATAACCGCGCCGCCGCGTTGACGATTGCCGTCATGGCGAAGTCTTGCCGTTTACATCGCCGAGTATTTAGCCGACAGCGCCTTCAGCTTGTTGTAGACGGCGCGGGCCGGAAGACCCTTCTTTTCGAGACCGGCGATGCGCTGGTCCATGACCCTCACGGCCTGCTTGTGCATTTCCGCGTCGGCCGCCGGGCTCAGCGGAATGTCCACCAGGTTCGCGGCCTTCATGTATTTCGCGAACTTCGGCGAATCGGCACCCCAGCTCCAGTCGCCCATCTGCACGGCGCTCTTCTTCGTGCCGAGATCGTCGACCAGGGCCTTGAGATCGCCGGGCAGGCGGTCGTAGGATTTGGGATTGATCACCAGACCGAAGCTGATCGCCGATACGAACATCGGCGTGTAGTACTTGATCATGCCGCCGAGCTTGAAGGCGTATACGCCCATCGGATCGGTCACGACGCCGTCGATGGTGCCCTTCTGAAGATTCTCCGCCATGTGGGTCGCCGGCATGCCGATCGGCAGCGCGCCCAGCGATTTCATCATCGCGACGTCGGTCGGCGTCGGCGCGCGATAACGCCGCCCTTTGAGATCGGCGATGCCGCGGATCGGCTTTTTCGAATCGTAGACGCCCGACGGCCGGTTGAACACGATCCACACGGACTTCGCGCCCTTGTGCTCGGGTCCGAAATAGTCGGCCTTCATGTCGGCGGCGACCTTGGCGCCGACCAGCGCGCCCTTGGCACCCGGCGGGAACAGATAGGGCGCATGGGTAAGCTCGATCAACGGGAAGCGTCCGCGCGTTACGCCATGCTGGAAGAACGACATGTCGGCGACGCCGGTGCGGGTAAGGTCGTAATGGCGCGGCATCGGCCCCATGGCGGAGCCGTAAAAGATTTCCAGCTTCAGCCGGCCGCCTGATTTCGCCGCCACCTCTTTTTTCTTGGTCTCGAACCAGCGCGCGGTCGTGGAATGAACCGACGCGAAATTCGCGACCTTCAAAGTAATGGATTTCTGGGCCAGGCCCGGTCCGCCGGACAGCGCCAACGTCGCCAATCCCGCCGCGAGCGCGATACTCAGTGATTTCGTGCGCATGGATCTTGCTCCCTCTGTTGTTGGTTGGGTCGCGGCATCACGCCGCCAGCCCGGATTTATTTTTTATGCCGCGCCGTGCGCGACATCTGGTCTCTACCGGTTACGGTCGGGATTGTGCCATATTATTTCTTGGACTCACAATGCCGTGAGGCCAACGGTCGCACAAAAGGACACCGGGATGGCGACATCATCAGGCGAAAAACAGGGCCAAGTCAGAGATCAGTTCCACACCGAGATGGACGGCGCGAATGTCTCCGCGTTGTGGGAACGTTACAGCCGGCATGACGCGGACACGCCGCGCTCCGAACCCGCCTTCATCTGGCCGTGGCGCGACGTGGAGCCGCTGGTCGACCAGGCGGTGCGCGAAACCGGCATGGACACCGCCGAGCGCCGCGTGATCCAGATGAACAACCCGCATTTCCCGGGCCAGCCTATCTGCGCGACCACCAACATCAATTGCGGGTTCCAGATCCTTATGCCGGGCGAAGCCGCGCGTCCCCATCGCCATACCATGAACGCGCTGCGTTTCGTGGTCGAGGACGGCGGCGGCAGCGGCGCGACCATCGTCGACGGCAAACATTGTCCCATGGCGCCGGGCGACATGATCCTGACCCCGGCCTGGACATGGCACGAACATATCCACGAAGGCGACAGCCGGGTGATCTGGCTGGACGCCCTCGATGTGCCGATCGTCGATCATCTCGGCGCCGCGTTCTTCGAGGCCGGCCCGTCCAACGAATATCCGGAAATGACGCCCGACAGCGCCCTGCGCGCGCCGGGGCTGGTGCCGGTCGGAGCCGAGAAAAGGCCGTATTCGCCGCTGTTCCGCTATCCGTGGACGGATGCGTGCGATGCGCTCGATGCCCAATCGGCGTCGTCCGACGGCGCGCGGCGGTTGCGCTATACCAACCCGGTCACCGGCGGCGCGGTGATGACGCTGCTCGATTGCTATCTGATCGGTCTCGCCAAGGGCCAGGAGACCGCGCCCTACCGGACGTCCAGCAACGCCGTCTGTCTGGTGGTCGAGGGCGAGGGCTCATCGCAAATCGGCGAGGAAACCATCGCGTGGGGCAAGAACGACCTCTTCACCCTGCCGCACTGGAGCTGGATCACCCATCGCGCCGGCGCCGAAAAGACGCGTCTGTTCCAGATCACCGACCGCGAGGTGCTGCGCCGTCTCGAACTGCTGTGGGACGAGGGAGACGGGGCGGCGGCGCTGTCCTGACGAAAGCCAAAATCAAAAAGAAAGGCGTGACATGGAATTCGGAATCCAGTTTTTTCCCGACGTCGGACCCGACGAAAAGGCGGCCGATGAGTATTGGCGCGAATCGCTCGACCTGGTCGGGCTGTGCGACGAACTCGACTACACCCATGTGCGCACCGTCGAGCATTATTTTCATCGCTATGGCGGCTATTCCACCAACCCGGTGGTGTTCCTCGCCGCCGCCTCGCAGCGCACGAAGAAGGCCCGGCTGATCACCGGCGCGATCCTGCCGGTATTCAACAATCCGCTGAAGGTGGCCGGCGAGATCGGCATGCTGGACGCGATTTCGGACGGGCGGCTGGAAATCGGCTTCGCGCGCGCGTTCCTGCCGCACGAGTTCCGAAAATGGGGCCGCTCGCTCGACGAAAGCCGGCGATCGAGGGCTTTCAGCCGCCCTGGCAGATCCGCCGCCTGCTGGAGGAAGAGAACGTCACCAGCGAGGGCGAATTCCACGCCTTCCGGAACGTGACCTCGCTGCCGCGCCCGACCCAGAGCCCGCGTCCCCGGTTCTGGTTCGCCGCGACCTCGACCGATCAGTCCTTCATCAACGCCGGCGCGGGCGGTCACGGGCTGATGACATTCCCGCGCGACCCCGAAGGGCTGCGCGAGAAGATCACGCTTTATCGCGATTCGTGGCGCGGCGCCGGCCATCCCGGCGACGGCGAGGTGATGATCGCCTTCCACATGTATTGCGCGCCGACCCGCGAGAAGGCGCACGCCGTCGCCCGCGACCGGCTCAACGCCTATCTGGCCTCGCAGTACGAGGCCGCCAGCGACTGGGCCAGCGGCACCACGTCGAAGGATTACCCGTCGCATCCCAAGCTGACCGAGGCGCTGGGGCGCGCCAACTTCGACGCGAAAATCGCCGACGGCTCGTGCTGGGCCGGCACGCCCGACGAAATCCGCGGCATGATCCGGCAATATAACGATGCGGTCGGCGGCTTCGACGTGGCCTCGGTGCAGGTCAATTTCCACATCATGGAACAGGCCGACGCGGTGGCCTCCATGCGGCTGTTCGCCGAGGAAGTGATGCCCGAGTTCGCCGCCGAAACGATACCCGCCTGACTCACACCTCCAGCGCGTCGCCGCCGGCGCAGATGCCGTTCCAGTAATTCTCCCACACCATCAAATTAACGCGGCAGGCCTCGACCACCGCGTCCTCCATGCCGAGCCGGGTGGCGTGCTCGGCGACACTATTCCAGCCCAGATCGGAGTGCTTGACATCCGCCTCGGCGTGCATCCCGAAGAACATGAGCTGGTCGTCGTCGAGGCCGAACGCATCGCGCCATTTCGGGCCTTCGACGGCCATCCAGCCCTTTTCGCGCACTTCGCCCTCGCCATAGCCGGGCACGTTGGTGCGTTCGGCGCAGGTGTTGGCGATCAGCCCTTCGAGCCAGTGTCGGTTCGACATCAGCGCGTCCCAGGCGAGCCATGAGAGCTGCGTGCTGGGCAGCAGTTCCGAGTTCACGATGTCCTCGCGCTTCAGCCCCAGCGCGACGCCGAGATCCTCGACGATCTTCCAGTGCGGCCGGCCGTCGCCGAATTCGTCATCGGCGATGATTTCCTCCGACACCGCCTCGAGGATGCCGAGTTTCACGTCCCACACCGGACAGTTGGTCGCGACCCGCAGCTTGAGTACGGAATTGCGGTAACGCGTGTTCTGACGATGCTGGAGGACGAACATCCGGGCCCGGCCCATCGTAATGGGCTCGTGGAAGATCGGCGTCCGCATGACGAAGTCATGGACCACCTCGTCGAGCCGGGAAATTACGTCGCTTGCGCTCATTATCGCCTCCAGAATTTCGTTCGATGCCGATACATACAACCCGAACCCGTCAAACGCCACCGCCCGGTCGATCGGGACGCCACCCGAAAAAGCGACGACGGACCCCATGCCCACCGGGAATCCGGGAATTTCGGGCGCCATGATGCGGCCCTACGTGCGCGAGTTCGATCGTCATCCCCTTCTCCTCCAAACGCACAACGGCGCCGAAAGAAAGCCGGCCCGCTACCACGAACCGGCGCGCTCCGACGCCTCTAAT
This sequence comes from uncultured Rhodospirillaceae bacterium, assembly GCA_964587515.1. GTDB lineage: Bacteria > Pseudomonadota > Alphaproteobacteria > MPNO01 > MPNO01 > CAZPMO01. The sequence continues at coordinate 49,110 of CAZPMO010000008.1, forward strand.
TTATCATATTAGGATAAATTATGGCGAAATCAAGGTCACGGAATTAAATTAAAGGAATAATTCGGTCGGATATGGTCAGAAATTCGTGATTGGAACGGCATCCGGGAACTTTTCCGACTTTCTTCCCGCCGGGAGCGGGAGCCATCCACACCATCTCCTTTTCCTGCCAGCCGAAGTGATTTCGACATAACAACAAGCCATTATGGTATATATTGACGACGGAAAGCACCGCGCTTGACAATCCACAAACGGAGGACACGACGTGCTGCGAATTGAGCTTGAGCAGGAGGACGACGGCCGTTGGGTTGCCGAAATCCCTGACTTGGCGGGTGTCATGGCCTACGGAGCCACGACGGAGGAAGCCAGGGCCAAGGTCGAGGCGCTCGCGCTTCGCGCCCTTGCGGACAGGCTTGACCACGGCGAAACCATACCCGAGCTTGGCGAGCTTTTTGTCCCCGCATGAGCGCCTGGCGATCGTCACGGGCTCGCCGCGTTCTTGCGGCCCTCGGCAGGATCGGCTGGACGATCAAACGCCAAGCCGGCTCTCACCGCATTCTTGAGCGTGAAGGCTGGCCTAATTTTGTTTTCGCGTTCCATGATCGCGAGGAAATCGGCCCCAAGATGCTGGCGCGCATCGCCCGCCACACCGGTCTCACTCCCGACGATCTATAACAACGGCGACCGGACATGGACCAGGCCGCGCGCGAACATGTCTTTTTCGTCAAGGCGGATTGGGACGACGAGGCGAAGGTCTGGCGCGTTTCGCATACCGATGTGCCGGGACTGGCAGCCGAGGCGGACAGCGTCGGGGAGCTGTTGGACCTCCTCGATACGCTCATTCCGGAGCTGGTCGAGCTGAACGGTGACGGCGCGGCGTCGCACGTCCCCTATAGCGTCATGCTCGACCATTTGAAGGCCGAACGCGTTCCCGCCTGACGGCCGTCGGGTACGTCCTGGAAAGGGCTCCCACGAAATCTGGTACAGCGCGATTTCGAACAAGCATTTCCCCGTCCAGCATAGAATAAAATCCCGCCCACCGCCAACGCCGTATTGGCGCAGGCCGGCCTGCCCAAGCAATTCTAACGGCCGTCCGTTCAAGGGGAGATGGGGACATCCTTCCTTTTGGAAGCGAGTTTCCCGTATAAGCGCACTTGTCAAACGCAGGCGGAAAGCGCCATTGGCCCGATGCCAAGCTTCCTTTCCGAGGCCGAAGGGTTGTCAAGGGTGGCCCTTCGGGCCATCCGCGTAGCGGACCCCGGCCCTTGACAACCCTTCGGCCTCGGAACACGCGCAACCATCGGATCAATGGCGCGGCGTGAACGGGGAGGTTTGGAGCAAGTCGATGGGTCAGGTCTTGCAATGCCACATTTATTGGACAATGAAGTTGGCCGATGTTGCAATGCAAGACCTGACCCCTTTTGTGCATGACCCCTTTGGTGCGGGTCGCCAAATTAGTGAAACTTTGCTGAATCAGCCACGTATCGGAACCAATTGACTTAATCAAAGAAATGAAGCGTCTCACAAGACCTGGCGGACGTTTGGTCATTCATGACGGGGACTATGCTTCGCTCACATATAATTCAGGAAATCCCGACCTCGATCGGCGGATGCCGGAACAATATATGGGTGCAATTGTCCAAAATCCCTACGTCATGCGCGAGCTTCCGAGCCTTTTCAATAGCCTTGGGCTTGAGATCGAAGACGCTTTGGGGATGTAATCGTTGAAATTGGCGAGGGGACATATTTTCCGAATCTCGCCGAGAACTTTGGGCCCTTGGCAATTGCGGCAGAGGTTGTAGAGGAAAGCGAAGTTGACGCTTGGAATAACGGCATTGTTCAGGCGTGCGAACAAAAAATGTTCTTTGGTTCATGCAATTACATGACCTATAGCGCTAAGGTTTTGTGATTATTCGAGACCTTTGAATTGGTAGATAACTCGAACGCAACAGCATCGCATCGTCCGGTCCTGGCACGTTTCCGCCGTCCTGCCCATTCCAACTGAGGTCCGAATTACACCGGATAGCCGACATCAGAGCGTCCGCTTTCATGCCTCGCATAAGGCTTGATAAGCGCAATTTATCCAGCGTTCACATTCGGAAATTCCATTAGGGTTTGGACCAATTACAGTGACAGGAATCGAAACTGTTCTACCGACCATCTCGGCGCGTCGCGCAAGATGACGGACGAGATCCGGACACAAGGCTGTGCTGAGCGATAACGCATTGGGGTTACGGATCGGGGTCAAGTCTTGAACCGCGCGGAATTACGGGGACACCATTGAAGTATGGTGTCCCCGTAATTCCGCGCCCGCCCCGACGCCACCGTCCAGCGCCGTTGCGGCGCGGGCTTATATTGGGGACAATGCGAACTCGCGAAAGGAGCCCGCCGGGAGCGCGCGCGTGAAGATCTATTTCTTTCATTTGATGCCGTATGCGGACCTCGATATGAGCCATCGGGAGACGCATAATTCGGCGTGGCTGAAGCTGCCCAACAGTTATTTCGATCCCGAGAAGGGCCACGCGCTCTATAACCGCTATCTCGACGAACTCGAACTCGCCGTCGAGCTCGGCTTCGACGGCGTCGGGGTCAATGAGCATCATCAGACCGCCTACGGGCTGATGCCGTCGCCCATCGTGATGGCGTCGGCGCTGGCGCGGCGCACCGGCGACGCGAAGATCGCCATCCTCGGCAATGCGTTCTGCCTGCGCGAACACCCGCTGACGCTGGCCGAGGAACACGCGATGATCGACTGCATCACCGGCGGCCGGCTGATCACCGGTTTCGTGCGCGGCGTCGGCGCGGAATATTTCGCCATGGGCGTGAACCCGGCGTTTTCGCGCGAACGCCACGAGGAAGCCCACGATCTGGTGATCCGCGCCTGGACCGAGGAAGGCCCGTTCGCGTTCGAGGGCAAGCACTATCACTTCGAATATGTGAACGTCTGGCCGCGCCCTTTTCAGAAGCCGCACCCGCCCATCTGGTGCCCGTCCATGGGCTCCATGGAGACCATCGAATGGGCGGTGCACCCGGACCGCAAATATGTCTATCTGCACGCCTTCACGCCGTTCGAATCGACGCTGAAGTTCCACAACATCTTCCGCGATCTGGCCCAGACCAAACACGGCTACCAGGCGTCGTCCGATCAGCTCGGCTGGTGTCTGCCGGTCTATGTGGGCGAGACCGACGCGGCGGCGCGCGCCGAAGCCGCGACGCATTTCGAGACCATGTTCAACGTGCTGCTGCCCAAGATCTCGCTCGCCATGTTCTCGCCGCCCGGCTATGTGACCGCGGACTCCTATCGCCGCTTCGTGACCCATAACAAGAGCGTCCGGGGCGAGATTACCTTCGACGATCTGGTCGAGCGCGGCATCGTGATCTGCGGCTCGCCCGACACGGTGCGCGACCGCATCACGGACGCCCATCGCCGGGCCGGCTTCCAGCATTTTCTCTGCCTGTTGCAGTTCGCCACCTTGCCCGCCGACCTCACCGAAAAGAGCGTCCGGCTGTTCGCGTCCGAGGTGATGCCCGCCTTGCAGGCGCTGACCGATAACGAGTATCAGGGCTTCGAGCCGGAAGGAGTGGCCGCCCAATGAAGACCTATATGTTCCATCTCATGCCCTATGCCGATCTCGACATGGGCTACAGCGACCGATACTCCTCGGTGTGGCTTAAGCTGCCCAACAGCTATTTCGACCCCGAAAAGGGCCACGCGCTCTATAACCGCTACCTCGACGAGCTCGAACTCGGCGCCGAGCTCGGCTTCGACGGCATCTCGGTGAACGAGCATCATCAGAACGCCTATGGGCTGATGCCGTCGCCGGTGGTGATGGCCTCGGCGCTGGCAAGGCGCGTGAAGGACGCCCAGATAGCCATCCTCGGCAACGCGTTCGGCCTGCGCGAGCACCCGCTGACGCTGGCCGAGGAACACGCCATGATCGACTGCATCACCGGCGGCCGGCTGATCACCGGCATGGTGCGGGGCGTGGGCTGCGAATATTTCTCGCTCGGCGTGAACCCGTCTTTTTCGCTGGAACGCCATATGGAAGCCCACGATCTGGTGATCCGCGCCTGGACCGAGGAAGGCCCGTTCGCCTTCGAGGGCAAGCATTATCATTTCGAGTATGTGAACGTGTGGCCGCGCCCCTATCAGAAGCCGCACCCGGCCATCTGGTGCCCGTCGCAGGGCAGCGTCGAGACCATCGAATGGGCGGCCCATCCCGATCGCAAATATGTCTATCTCCAGGCCTACAGCCCCTTCGAATCGGTGCTGGGCTATCTCAATCTCTACCGCGAAACGGCGCAGCGGCTGTATGGCTATGCCGCGTCATCGAGCCGCATCGGCTGGAGCACGCCCATGTATGTGGCCGACACCGACGAACAGGCCGTCGACGAGGCGCGCGAACATATCGAATCGCTGTTCAATACATTCCTGCCCAAAATCTCGCAGGCGATGTTCTTCCCGCCGGGCTATTCCTCCATCGCGTCCACCAAACGGCTGCTTGAGCACAAGCGCTCGGCGCGCGGCGGCCAGACCATCGAGGGCATGATCGAGCGCGAAATCATTGTCTGCGGCAGTCCCGATACGGTGCGCAAGACCATCATCGACCGGCACCGGCGCGCCGGCTTCGGCAATCTGGTCTGCATGATGCAGTTCGGCACCCTGCCCGGCGACCTGACGGAAAAGAATATCCGGCTGTTCACCTCCGAAGTGCTGCCCGCGATCCGCGACCTCGACGACGGCAATTACCGGGGCTTCGAGGCCGGCGCCGTCGCGGCGCAGTAATCACGGGAAAAAATGACGGACACCAAGCTCACGGCCGAACATTACGCGCGGCTCGACGAAGAGGACGACCGGCTTTTCTATGAAACGCCGCGGCTGGTCGCCCATATCGACGAGCCGGCCTGCGCGGCGCTGGCGGGCTTTCATGGCGAGATGTTCCCGGGCACCGGCGAAATCCTCGATCTGATGTCGAGCTGCATTTCTCACCTGCCCATCGCGTCTGGCTACCGGTCCGTGATCGGGCTCGGCATGAACGAGATAGAGCTTGCCGCCAATCCTCAGCTTACCGCCGCCGTGATCCACGATCTCAACGCGAACCCGGTGCTGCCCTTCGCCGACGAGAGCTTCGACGGCTGCGCGATCTCGGTCTCGATCCAGTATCTTACCCGGCCGATCGAGGTGTTTCGTGAAATCGCGCGCGTCCTGCGGCCCGACGCGGTCTGCGCGGTGACGTTCTCGAACCGCATGTTCCCGACCAAGGCGATCGCGGTTTGGCGCGCCCTCGACGACGCGGACCGTGCGCGGCTGGTGGGTTATTACTTCGTGGAAGCCGGCGGTTTCGAGGAGCCGAATTTCGTCGAGCTTTCGCCGGCCCAAGGCGAAACCGATCCGCTTTTCGCGGTCACGGCGCGGCGGCTAGCTGTGATGTCTCAATAGGTTGTTCATTCGACCCTGCCTTGAGAAGCTGATG
>CAZPMO010000009.1:0-13675 GCA_964587515.1 uncultured Rhodospirillaceae bacterium
TCATGCCCGACGTCTTCCGTGAACTGGACGATGTGCGTTGCGCGCTGGAAAGCCATTACCGCGACATGCAGGACATCGAATTCACCGTTCAGCAGGGCAAGCTGTGGATGTTACAGACGCGGTCGGGAAAACGCACCGCGCGCGCTGCGCTCGGCATCGCCTGCGATATGGTGGCCGAAGGGCTGATCGGACGCGACGAAGCGGTGGCGCGCATCGAACCAGAATCGCTCGACCAGCTTCTCCATCCGACACTCGATCCCAATGCCGAACGTCCGATCATCACGCGCGGCCTGGCCGCCTCGCCCGGCGCGGCGTCGGGCAAGGTGGTTTTCAGCGCCGATGAAGCCGAAGCGCTGGCGCAGAAGGGCGAATCCGTAATCCTGGTGCGGGCCGAAACCAGCCCCGAGGATATCCACGGCATGCACGCGGCCAAGGGTATCCTGACCAGCCGCGGTGGCTCCACCAGCCATGCCGCGGTGGTGGCGCGTGGCATGGGCCGGCCCTGCGTGGTCGGCGCGGGCGAACTGCGCATCGATTACGCGGGCCAGACCATGACCGCCCGCAACACCACCGTCCGCGCGGGCGAGATGATCACCATCGATGGCGCCAAGGGCGAGGTCATCATGGGCGCCGTGCCGACGGTGCAGCCGGAACTCTCGGGGGATTTCTCGAAGCTGATGGCGTGGGCCGAGGAAATCCGCACCCTCGGCGTGCGCGCCAATGCGGAAACCCCGGTGGATGCGCGCACCGCGATCGAATTCGGCGCCGATGGGATCGGCCTCAGCCGGACCGAGCATATGTTCTTCGACGCCGAGCGGATCCTCGCGGTTCGTCAGATGATTCTTGCGCGCGATTCCGACGGTCGCCGCGCGGCGCTGGCCAAGATCCTGCCCATGCAGCGCGATGATTTCATCGAGCTGTTCCGCATCATGGAGGGCCGCCCGATCACGATCCGGCTGCTCGATCCGCCGCTGCACGAATTTCTGCCGCACAGCGCCGAGGAAGTCGCCGAGATCGCGGCCGCCGCCGGCACCGATGTCGCGGCCGTCGAGGCGCGCGCGACGGAGTTGCACGAGCTGAATCCAATGTTGGGGCATCGCGGCTGCCGGCTCGGCATCACCTATCCCGAGATTTACGAAATGCAGGTCCGGGCCATCTTCGAAGCCATGGCCGAAGTGACCGGCAAGGGCGGAACGCGGGTCGAGCCGGAAATCATGATCCCGCTGATCGCGACCAAGGCCGAGTTCGACGTTTTGAAGAAAATGGTCGATGAGGTCGCGGCCAAGGTCGAGAACGAGACCGGCGCGAAGCTCACTTATCTTACCGGGACCATGATCGAGTTACCGCGCGCCGCGTTGCGGGCGGGCGAGATCGCCGAGACCGCTGAATTCTTTTCATATGGCACCAACGACCTCACCCAGACCACCTTCGGGCTGTCGCGCGACGATTCCGCGATGTTTCTGAAGGCATATGACCAGCTCGGGCTGCTGGAGAAGGACCCGTTCGTCTCGATCGATATCGACGGCGTCGGCGAACTGGTCGAGATCGCCACCGAGCGTGGTCGCAAGACCCGTCCCGATCTCAAGATCGGCATCTGCGGCGAGCATGGCGGCGACCCGGCGTCGATCCACTTCTGCAGCCGGATCGGGCTCAATTACGTTTCGTGTTCGCCCTACCGGGTGCCGATCGCGCGTCTCGCCGCGGCGCAGGCGGCGCTGGCCCAGAACCCGCCGAAGAAATCTAAATCGCGCGCTAAAGCCACGCCGGACAAGGGGAAAAAGCCAGCCCGAAAGACCGCGAAGAAGCCCACGAAAAAAACCAAAAAGGCCGCGTGAGGAGGCCCCAGACCAGGGCAATCGCATTAGACGGCCGAAAGCTTTCCTAGTTCTTCGAGACGGCGCTTCGCGCCTCCTCAGGATGAGGAAAGCTATAACTCTCCTCATCCTGAGGAGGGCCAAAGGCCCGTCTCGAAGGATGTCGCCTCGGAATCAATTCTTATGTGGTTGCGCTGAGGATCGTGGCGTCAGAACCGCGCCCACTCCGGTTTTCGCGCGATCACGCGACAGCCATCCGCGGTGAAGGATTTGTCGCCCGCCGCTTCGAGCTGTTCGAGGCGAATGATGGCGAGGCCGCGGCCTTCCCCGACGGCGCGAATCTCGCCGACTTCCTTGCCGTCCAGCAGCACGGCGCTACCCGGTGCGGGTGGCGGACCATCGATCTCGATCGGCAGCAGTCTTTTGCGTACCAGTCCGCGATGCTTCATGCGCGCGGTGACCTCCTGGCCGACATAGCAGCCCTTCTCAAAATCGACACCGTTGAGATCATCGAAACCGGCTTCCAGTGGAAAGACCGACTCGATGGCCAGATCGCCGCCATCGGGCACGCCCAACGATAGCCGCAAGGAGTCATAGGTTTCGCGCCCGGCCGCCATGAAACCCGCTTGCTCAAGCGCCGCCATGCCGCCTTCGGGCAGGGCCGCGCGCGCACCCAGCGCCGCAAGTCGGGGATCGGCATAGACCATGCCGCCGCCGAAATTTCCCGCCTCGGCTTCGCCACCGAGCGCGAATACGGAGAGATTTTCATCGGGGCCTTCGATGGTGACGCGGGCGCGCAACTTGTACATGCGAAGCCGTTTCGCGAGATCGTCGAGCCGCGCCCGTTCGCAATCGAGCCACAGGGCGTCTTCAAATTCGAACACGAAGAAGTCGAACAGATATTTTCCCTGTGGCGTCAGAAGCGCCGCATAAATGGCGTGGCCCGAGGCGATCTTTTCGACATCGTTGGAGATCAGGCCCTGGAGGAATTCCCGCGCATCCTCGCCGGCGACCGTCAGCAGCGCGCGGTCGTCGAGCCTCGTATATGTTCCCGATGCCATGGCGGGAGTGTCCTCGCTAACGCCGATTCTTCCAAGACCCTGAATTGGGATCGCGAACGGTCCTGGGCAAGGGGTTTCCTTGGCAACCAAATGCCGCCGACGCTATAACGTTCCGGGCTGGCCCGTTTACAAGGATGCGTCGATAGAATGCCCGAAAGTTCCGACCGCGCCCGCGGTGTCGAGCGTCCATGATGTCGCGCATCGTGATGTGTGACGACGGCATCCGTTTCGACGGCGCATCGCTCGGCGCCGGTCCGCTGGGCGGGGCCGAAACCGCGTTCATCTCGCTCGCCGAGGCGCTGGCCGCGCGCGGCCACGACGTCCGGGTGCACAATAACTGCGCCCGACCCATGACCGCCAACGGCGTCGCCTGGGCGCCGCTTGGCGACGGCGCGCCCGAGGATTGCGATCTCTATATCGCCAATCGCGGCGACAGGCTGCTCACCCTGATGCCGCGCGCCCGGCGGATGGTATTTTGGATCCACAACCCGGCGCGTTATTTGCTGAAATGGCGTTATCTCGTGAAGCTGTGGCGGCGGCGACCGGCGATCGTCTTTTCCGGCGACTATCACGCCGCCGGTTTCCCGGGCTGGGCGCCGTGCGGCGACCGCGTGACGATACCCTATGGAATTTCGGATTTTTTTCGAGAGGCCGCGCCGCCCGCCGCGCCGCCGCCGCCGCGCGCGGTGTTTACTTCCAGCCCGCTGCGTTCTCTCGACTGGCTGCTGGATCTCTGGGCGGCGCAAATTAATCCCAAGGTCCCCGATGCCGAGTTGCACGTGTTTTCAGGCCCCGCCACCTATGGCGAGCACGGCGCGGCGCGGGCGGCCCGCATGAATCCCATTCTCGACCGAGCGCGCGCCATGGGTGGTGCCGGGGTAGTGCTGCGTGATCCCGTACCCAAGGCGCAGCTTGCCCGCGAACTCGGCACCGCCAGGGTTCTGCTTTATCGCGGCGATCCGGGAGAAACCTTCTGTCTTTCGGTGGGCGAGGCGCAGGCGGCCGGCGTACCTGCGGTCGTCCAGGCGATCGGCTGCGTCGCCGAACGGGTGATCGACGGCGAGACGGGCTTCGTCGCGCCGGACGACGACGCGTTCGCGCGCGATGCGTTGCGCCTGCTGGACGACGATGATCTGTGGCGTGGCCAGAGCCAGGCCGCCGTGAGGCGCCAGCGCGGCTGGGGGTGGGACGAAGCCGCCGCCGCGTTCGAGGGGATGATTCCCTGATGCGGGTGCTGCAGGCCATGGCGGGTGGAGAGCATGGCGGCGCCGAAGCGTTCTTCGTCCGCCTCGCGCCGGCCCTTGCGCGGGCGGGTATCGAGCAGCGTCTCGTGATCCGGCGCAACGCGGCGCGCGCGCAATTGCTGAGCGCGGCGGGGCTTGCTCCGGTGGAGCTTGGATTCGGCGGGGCGCTCGATTTTGCGACCCCCGGGAGCCTTGCCGCCGAGATCGATTCCTTTCACCCGGATATCGTATTGTCCTGGATGAACCGGGCGAGCCGGTACTGCGCCCGCGCGCGGCGGACGCGCCGGTTTGTCCATATCGGGCGGCTGGGCGGCTATTACAAACTCAAATACTATCGCGGTTGCGATCATCTGATCGCCAACACCCCGGCGATCGCGGATTACCTGAAGGATCAGGGATGGCCGACCGAACGCGTCCATTTTCTGCCCAATCACGTGGATGACGCGCCGGCGCCGGCGACGCCGCGCGATAGTCTCGACACACCCGCAAACGCCCCGTTGCTGCTGGCCATGGGCCGGCTCCATGCCAACAAGGCGTATGATGTGCTGATCCGCGCCCTGGCTGAATTGCCCGACGCCTTCCTCTGGCTTGCCGGCGAGGGCGAGGAGCGCGCCGCGCTGACCGCCTTGGCGGAGAAGACCGGAACCGGCGAGCGCATCCGGTTTCTTGGCTGGCGCGACGATACGGCGGCCTTGCTGGCGGCGTCCGATGTGCTGGTCTGTCCGTCGCGCGTCGAACCGCTCGGCAATGTGGTCATCGAAGGCTGGGCCCACCGCCGGCCGGTGGTCGCGGCCGCGGCGGCCGGTCCCGCATGGCTGATCGAGGACCAGCCGACGGGTCTGCTGGCGCCGATCGATGATCCGGCGGCGCTGGCCGCCTCGATCCGGCGCGTTCTTGGCGATACGGCGCTGGCGGCTCGCATGGTCGATGCCGGACGGCGCGCCTATGAGGAGCGCTTCGAGGAGACTTCCGTGGTCGCGCAATATGTCGCGCTGTTCGAGAAGGCGGTCGGCTGATGTGCGGGATCGCGGGTCTGATGACGACCGATGGCCGGGAGCCGCGCCGCGAAACGCTGGACCTGATGCGCGCGGCGCTGGCCCATCGCGGACCCGACGGCGAAGGTGTCTATGTCGGCGGCGATGTCGCCATGGCGCAGACCCGGCTTGCGATCATCGATCTGCAGACCGGCGATCAGCCGCTCTACGATTCCGGTGGCGCCGCGCTGGTCGCCAACGGTGAGATCTACAACTATGTCGAACTGCGCCGGGAGCTTGGCGAGGCGAGTTTTTCGACCGGATCGGATTGCGAGCCCCCGTTGCGGCTCTATCGGCTCGACGGGCTCGATTTTACCCGCGCGCTGCGCGGCATGTATGCCATCGCGATACATGACCCGGGCGCCGGGCGGCTGGTGCTGGCGCGCGACCCGTTCGGCATCAAGCCGATTTATTACGCGGAAACCGCCTCGGGTTTCGCGTTCGCGTCCGAACCGCAGGCGCTGATCGCGGCCGGTCTGGTTGAGCCGCGGGTCAACGTGCGCGCCGGCGAGGAACTGCTCCAGCTTCAATTCACCACCGGCCGCGAAACGGTTTTCCAGGATATCCACCGCGTGCTGCCTGGCGAGACGCTGGTGGTGGCCGCCGGCCGCGTTGTCGATCGCCGCGTCCGTTCGGCGCTGCCCGAAGGCGCGCCACTGGTATGTTCCGAGGAAGAGGCGATGGCTCGACTGGACGCGGTGCTGACCGACAGCGTCAGCATGCATCAGCGATCCGACGTGCCCTATGGCATGTTCCTGTCCGGCGGCGTCGATTCCTCCGCCGTACTCGCCCTCATGGCGCGGCTCAACGACCGGCCGGTGCGCGCGTTTACGGTGGGGTTCTCGAACAGCGGCGTGGTCGATGAGCGCGAACACGCCCGCGCCGTGGCCCAGGCGCTGGGCGCCGAACATGTGGAGGTTGATTTTTCCGAACGGGATTTCTGGTCGCTGTTGCCCCGCATCGCGGCCACCGTCGACGATCCGGCGGCCGATTATGCGATCCTGCCGACCTTCAAGCTTGCGGATGTCGCGGCCCATGACCTGAAAGTGATTCTGTCGGGCGAGGGCGGGGACGAGCTGTTTGCCGGCTATGGCCGTTATCGCGGCGTCATGCGGCCGTGGTGGCGCGGCGGGCGGGCCATGCGCTGGCGCGGCGCGCTCCAGGGTCTGGGGGTCCTGCGCAACGCACAGCCCGGTTGGCGCGACGGTATTGCCGCCAGCGAAAGCGTGGTGACCCATCCCGGGCGATCGCGTCTTCAGGTCGCCCAGGCGGTCGATTGCGCCGACTGGCTGCCCAACGATCTGCTGATCAAGCTCGATCGGTGCCTGATGGCGCACGGCGTCGAGGGCCGCACGCCGATGCTCGATCCCGAGGTGGCGGCTCTCGCATTCAGGCTTCCCGACCACTTGAAGGTGCGCGGCCGCGCCGGCAAATGGCTATTGCGCCGCTGGCTCGCGCAGACCGCGCCCGCCGCCGATCCGTTTTCCCGCAAGCGCGGCTTTACTGTGCCGGTGGGTGAATGGATCGCGGCCCGCGGGGCCGAGCTCGGCCCCATGGTGGCGGCCCAGCCCGGCATCGCCGAGTTATGTCATGCCGAGGCCGTCGAGCGGGCGTTCCGCGCCGACGGCAAGCGCGCCGGCTTCGCGTCCTGGGTATTGCTGTTCTATGCGCTCTGGCATACCCGCCATATCCTCGGCCGCAAGCCGGAAGGCGGGGTATCCGATACCCTCGACGCCGCCCGGCAATATGCTTGACGGCGGGGCTCCGATCACCGATTGGTTGGTCCACCCCACGCCACAGGGAAGACACCATGTCCGATACCAGTTTTAACGCCCTCGTTCTCGATCAGGTCGACGATAAAGTCACCGCCGCCATCCGTCGGCTCGACGAAAGCGATCTGCCGGAAGGCGACGTCACGGTCGCCGTTTCCTATTCGACGCTGAACTACAAGGACGGCATGGTCCTGCGCGGCATCGGCCGGTTGGTGCGCGATTATCCGCACGTGCCGGGGATCGATTTCGCGGGTACCGTGACATCGTCCGACTCGGGCGATTTCAAAGCCGGCGACGAGGTGGTCCTGACCGGTTGGCGCGTCGGAGAAGCCCATTGGGGCGGGTATGCGCAGCGCGCGCGGGTGAAGGCCGACTGGCTGGTGCCGTTGCCCGATGGGATGGACGCCTATCAGGCGATGACGCTGGGCACCGCCGGTTTCACCGCGATGCTGGCGGTAATGGCGCTGGAAGACGGCGGCATGACGCCCGACCAGGGCGAGGTTCTGGTGACCGGCGGCGGCGGCGGCGTCGGTGGCGTCGCGATCGCGCTGCTCGCGAGCCTGGGCTATACGGTCGCGGCCTCGACCGGGCGGCCGGAAATGGCGGACCATCTCAAATCTCTCGGCGCTTCGACCATTATCGACCGGGCCGAGCTTGCCGAGGCGCCGTCGCGCCCCTTGCTGAAAGAGCGCTGGGCCGGGGCGATCGACGCGGTTGGCGGAACCACCCTGGCCTCCATCCTCGCCCAGCTCCAGTATGGCGGCGCCGTGGCGGCCTGCGGCCTCGCCGGCGGCAGCGGCCTGGACACCACGGTAATTCCATTTCTTCTGCGTGGTGTCCGCCTTCTCGGTATCGATTCAGTGATGTGTCCGAGCGCCCGGCGGCGGCGCGCCTGGCAGCGTCTGGCCGATGAAATGCCGGGCGAAGCGCTTGAGCGGCTGGCGTTGACGGTGCCCCTTTCGGAGCTTCCGGATCTCGCGTCAAAAATTCTCGAAGGGCAGACGAAAGGACGCGTGGTTGTCGATGTAAATTCGTGATAAATCAATATGTTAGCTATAAGTATGGTTAGCAAAACATGAACACCGAAATTAGGTAATTTGAGTGAATTGTGGTAGTGTTCGACCAACATCTATGAGCGGCAGGATGCCGCGATTTTCGAAGGCAGGAAGCCATGACGATGAAAAGCCACATGATCGCGCTTGCCGCGATCGCCGTGTTGGCCCTCGGCGGGTGTCAACCGGGCAAATTTTTCAAGAAATACGAGTGGACAGAGTCGAAGGCGGTCACCCACGGGTGGTTACCGGCCAGCGACCATGCGTTAGCGCCGATCTATTGCTATCGCACGCTGGCGGACGCCGTGTGCCACAAATGGCCGGTGAAGGGCCAGGAATCGCGACTGGTCGGTTTCGCGGAACCCGTGCCCTACTAGCGGCGAGCCGCGCGCCACGCATCGGGCCGGCCGTGACGATTCGAGCGGCCGGGGCTAAGCTTCCGCTTCTTATGTGGACGCGCCCAAGCTGATGCGTAAATTCCTTGTAGCGCTGGGGCTGGTCGTCGGGATGACGCTTCCCGCGATCGCCCAGGTCGAGACCCCCAGCACCTATGGCGACGCCATGCGGTGGTATCGGAAAGCCGCCGAGGCGGGCTCCGCGCGGGCGCAGTTTTTTCTCGGACTGATGTTCGAGACCGGAACCAACCGGAAGCCGGATTACGCCTCCGCGGCAAACTGGTTCCGCCGCGCCGCTCAACAGGGCCATCCGCTCGCCCAGTATAAGCTGGGCTCCTACTATCATTTCGGACAAGGCGTTGAGGCCAATGTCGGTAACGCGCTCGAATGGTACGAGAAGGCGGCAATGAACGGCATCGCCGAGGCCGCGTTCAATCTTGGATTCCTGCTTGAGCATGGCGCCGACGCGTCACGCGACGAGGCGGCGGCGGCGAAGTGGTATCGGCAGGCGGCCGCGGCGGGCATCGTTCAGGCACGGATGAATCTCGGCGTGCTTTATGCCGAAGGACGCGGTGTCGAGCGCGACCCCGTCGAGGCCTGGGCATGGTTTGATCTCGCGGCCTCCAGCGGCGAGACCGCGGCGGCCGAGGCGCGCGACCGGCTGGCCGCCGGCATGTCGGCCCAGGAAATCGGCCGCGCCCGCGCCCTCGCCGCGACCCGGGCTACGCAGAAGACGAACTAGGCTCAATTCCGCCCGTCGCTTGTTCGTGACGGGGCAAGCCGGTAGCATCCGGCCCCGAATGACCGCCACAGATCACGGGGCTTGCCATGCCGTTCTTCAAATCTCTGTCCGGGGATTCAGGTCCCGGGGATGTCTTCAAGGCCTATCCTGAAATCTATGGACCGTGGGCCGATACCAGCCAGGCGCTGATGAACGGCCCGTCGCCGCTGAGCCCCGGCGAGCGCGAGATGATCGCCGCTTTCGTGGTGGGGGTGGCGAAATGCGAATACGCCTATGTGGCCCATACCGCCGCGGCCTATGCCTGGGGAATAGAGGAAGGGTTGATCGATGCGCTTCTCGAAGATTTGGAGAACGCGCCGGTGGACGCGAAATTCAAGCCGCTGCTCGCCTATGCCCGCAAGCTTACGCTGACCCCCAGCGAAGTGACCCAAGCGGACGCCGATGCGGTGTTCGACGCCGGCTGGAATGAAAAGGCCATGCATGACGCTATCGCCGTGACCGCGCGCATGAATTTCATGTGCCGCCTGGTCCAGGGCCATGGTTTTACCCCGATGAGCACCGAGCGCGCCGCCGAAAACGCCCGCAACAGGCAAAAGCTGGGCTACCGCAATCTCTACCCACATTTTGTCGAGAAAACCGGGAAGTAATTTCGGCGCGAATAGACTCTGTAATTTCGAAATCCGGTCAAACGTGGCATTCTTGGAACGTGGATTTTCGGGAGTAGTCAATGAACAAATCGAACCGGGCCGCGCTGGTCACCGGCTCGGCCTCCGGTATCGGCCGGGCGGCGGCGATCGCGCTTGCGCGCGCGGGTTATGACGTTGCGATCAATTACAGCCGCAGCGAGGACGCGGCGCGCGAGACCGCGTCCACATGCGAATCCGCCGGCGTCCGCGCCATCGTTCACAAATGCGATGTCAGCGACGAAGACGCCGTGCGCGCCATGGTGGCGGCGTGCGAGGACGCCTTCGGCCGCCTCGACGTGCTGATCAACAATGCCGGCATCACGGTTCAGGTGCCGATCAAGGATCTGGACGCGCTTGATCTCGACGATTGGGACCGCGTGTTCGCCGTCAATGTCCGGGGCCTGTTCCAGTCGACCCGCGCCGCCGCGCCGATGCTGAAGGCGGCCAAGGGGTGCGTGGTCAACACCGCGTCCATTGTCGGGCTCAGGCCCGGGCCGCAACCGTTGCCCTATTCGGCCAGCAAGGCCGCCGTGGTCAGCCTGACCAAGACGCTGGCGCTGGCGCTGGCGCCCGATGTCCGGGTCAACGCCGTCGCGCCCGGCTGGATGGAAGGCGACTGGATGGAGCGCATGCTGGGCGAGAACTACGAGAAGCTGATGGACCGGCGCGCCCGCATGACGCCGCTGAAACGCTGCGTGACCGACGAGGACGTCGCCGATTCCATGATGAGCCTGGTTCAGGCCAACCGTTTCGTCACCGGCGAGATTATCGTCGTCGATGGCGGGTTTTCCAGCGTCACCTGATCGTTCGAAGGGCCGAGAGGCATCATGCTCGAAGGTATCGTTCCGTTCCCGCCCGAATTTCAGCGCGCCTATCGCGAGAAAGGCTACTGGCGCGACAAGCCGCTGCGCGACGAATTCGCCGAATTGTTCAAGGAATTCGCCGACCGGGTCGCGATCATCGACGGCGACGACGCGCTGACCTATGGCGACATAGACCGGCTGTCGACCAACCTCGCGCTGAATCTGTTGGATCTGGGATTGCGTCCGCTCGACCGGGTGGTGCCGCAGCTTCCCAACGTCAAGGAATTCCCGATCCTCTATTTCGCGCTGCAAAAGATCGGCTGCATCCCGATCGCCTCGCTGGTGACCCATCGCTATGCCGAGATCAGCCAGTTCGTCGATCTCTCCGGCGCGGTGGCCTGCGTCACCCCCGCCGCGCACCGCGATTTCAGCTTCACCGACATGGTAAACCGCATCCGCGACGAAAGCGCGACGCTGAAATTCGGCATCGTTCTCGGCGATGCGCCGGACGGCTTCCATTCGCTGTCGGACCTGATCGAGACGCCGGCGACGCGCCCGGTGGAGGACATCGAAAAGATCGAGATCGATCCCGTCGATCCGGCGGTGTTCCAGCTTTCCGGCGGCACCACCGGCATTCCGAAACTGATCCCGCGCACCCACAACGATTACGCCTACAACTCGCGGACCGCGACCACGGTAACCGAGCTGACCGGCGATAGCTGCCTGTTGCTGGTGCTGCCGATCGCGCACAATCTGCCGCTCGCCTGTCCCGGCATGCAGGGCGCGATGATGAAGGGCGGCCGCGTCGTGCTCTCGACCAGCCCGCGCGCCGAGGATGTCTTCCGGCTGGTCGAAAAACACCGCATCACGCATATCCACGTGGTGCCCGCGCTGCTGATCGGCTGGATCAACGACCCGAATATCGGCGCGTACGACCTTTCCTCGCTGCGGATGATCCAGTCGGGCGGCCAGCGTCTCCAGCCCGAGGTCCGCACCAAGACCAAGGATTTGATCCCGTCGGTCTTCGTGCAGGAGAATTTTGGCATGTCCGAGGGCGTGATCATGTTCATCCGCCCCGGCGATCCCGAGGACGTGCGGCTGCACACGTCCGGCCGCCCGATCTGTCCCGACGACGAGGTTCGCCTGCTGGACGACGACGACAACGAGGTTCCCGAAGGCGAGGTCGGCGAGTTCTGCGTGCGCGGGCCCTATACGCTGCGCGGCTATTACGGCGCGCCGGAGCACAACGCGCGCGCCTTCACCTCCGACGGCTTTTACCGGTCCGGCGATCTGCTGCGCCGGCATCCGTCGGGCAACTATATCGTCGAGGGTCGCAAGAAGGATCTGATCAACCGGGGCGGCGAGAAAATCTCCGCCGAGGAAGTCGAGAATCTGATCCTCCAGCACCCGGCCGTGCAGAACGTCGCCTGCGTGCCGATGCCCGACGAACGGCTCGGCGAGCGCATGTGCGCCTATGTGGTGCCCAAACGCGGCCAGTCGCTGGAATTCGCCGGGCTGATCGGTTTTCTGGAAGACAAGGAGATCGCGAAGTTCAAGCTGCCCGAACGGCTCGAACTGCTCGACGAGTTCCCCGTCTCGACCTTCGGCAAGGTGTCCAAGAAGGCGCTCGGCGAATGGATCGCCGAGAAGCTCGCCGACGAGGCGAAGGGCTGAGCCGTGCGGATCATCGATCTTCATTGCTACACCAACACCCAGCAATGGATCGATTGCCAGGGGCCCTACGTGGCCGCGCTCGCGAAGTACTGGAACCGCGACTGGTCGGCCAAGACCGAGGACGAGGTGATCGCCGAATTCGAGGGCGCCGGCGTCGAGGCGGTGCTGGTCGCGCTCGATCTGGAGACCACCATCGGCACGCCGCCCTGCGATAACGACTATGTCGCCGGGATGTGGAAACGCAACCCCGGGCGCGTCATCCAGGCCTGGGGCGCGGTGGACCCGTTCAAGGACACCGCCATCGAGGACATTCGTCACGCGGTCGAGGATCTCGGCATGATGGGATTTCATATTCACCCGATCATGCAGCATTTCGCGGTCAACGATGAACGCTTCGCGCCGTTGTTCGCCGCGATCCGCGACCTCAAGGCGGCGGTGATGATCGATGTCGGCACCACCGGCATGGGCGCCGGCATGCCGGGCGGCATGGGCGCGAAAATCCGCCACGCGCATCCGCTGGCGCTCGACGATCTCGCCGCCGATTTCCCCGACCTCACCATCCTCGCCGCCCATCCGGGCTGGCCCTGGTACGAGGAAATGACGGCGGTGGCGCTGCACAAGGGCAACGTGTTCTGGGAGATGTCGGGCTGGGCGCCGAAATATTTTCCGGAGCCGCTGAAGCGCGACATTCGCGGCCGCCTGCAGGACAAGATCATGTTCGGCAGCGACTATCCCTCGCTCCCCTATGAACGCATCTTCCGCGAATGGGGCGAGCTCGGCTATGCCGACGAAATCCTCGAAAAGGTCTATCACGGCAACGCCGAAAGGGTGCTCGGGTTGTAGGCGGAATTCGTTCGCGGACTCATGAACCGTCCCCCTGTCATTCCGCCCATCGCCTCGCGGTCGGTAGGGGGCGCCCGCCGGAAAAGCGACGATGGACCCCATGCCCACCGGGAATCGGCGCGTCCCGCCCGTCATGATCCGGGAATCGGGCCGCAAGAGTTCGATCGTCATCCCGTTCTCCTCGTAATACAAAATGGCGCCGGGAACCGATGGCCCGCGAACCCGGACCGTCACTCTCCGACGCCTCTTAATTTTTCACATAAGGATATATTATGGAGGATTCAAGGAGGAATTATGAAATTAATTTCCTTATTTCGTCTGAAAATGCCGGGAATTGTTGGCGAGAATGAATTCCGGGGGACACATTAAAATTTTCACCGCCGTTATTCCGAGGCCACATAACCGAATTGAATTTCTCCAATTCAATCAGATGTTCCCGAACCTCTCAGTACGGTTTCGGCGAGCCACCGATGTAGCAACGCAAGACCCGACCCCAACTCTTGCAACTCTATATCTCGAATGCGTTCCCGACGTAATGTAGGGGCGGGTTTTAAA
>CAZPMO010000009.1:13685-40361 GCA_964587515.1 uncultured Rhodospirillaceae bacterium
CCTACATCAAGTCGCAAACCGTTATGAAAATCCGCCTGACCATCGGGGACTGGCGCAAAGGTCCCCTTTTGGGAGAGGGTTCGAAGCGTCGGATTTTATCCACCCGTGGCCGGTCATGAATATCTTGCCCCATCGGGTAAGACGCGCGACCATGCCGCCATGACTGACAGGACGCAAAACGGCGCGGACGACATTGTCTCTCCCGAGGAACTGGTCGCGCGGGCGCGCGCCTTGGCGCCCCGGTTGCGCGAGCATCAGGAACGGACCGAGGCCGACCGCCGGGTGTCCGACGAGGTTTTCGAGGAGATCCTCGACGCCGGTCTCTACCGGGTCCTGATGCCCAAGCGTTATGGCGGATTAGAGTACGGGCTCAATAATTTCGTCGACATCGCCTTCGAAATCGCGCGCGGCTGCGGCGCCACCGGCTGGGTCTATTCGATCACCTCGAAATATCACTATTTCCTGGCCAAATTCCCAGCCGAAGCGCAGGACGAGGTGTGGGGAGATAATCGGCGCGCGGTGACCGCCGCCTCGTTCACGCCGACCGGGACCGCGGTTCCGGTCGATGGCGGATACCGGCTCAGCGGCAAGTGGATGTTTTCCTCGGGTATCGATAATTGCGAGTGGAACATCGTCGGCGCCGTCATCCCGTCCGCGGACGGCGAGGAAGGCAAGGGTTATTTTCTGGCCCGCACCACCGAATTCGGCATCGAGGACAATTGGGACGTGATCGGCCTGGCCGGCACCGGGTCCAAGAACGCCTTCTGCGAGGACATGTTCATCCCGGCCCATCGTTTCCTGTCGATCGAGGACTGCCTGTCGACCCACCCCCCCGGAACGGAAGTCAATCCCGGCCACCTGTATCGTTTACCGCTATTCTCGGGGATTTCGATCAGCCTGTGCGCGCCCATCATGGGGATGGCGCAAGGCGCCTATGACGAGTTCGTCGGTGGGACGCGGGAGCGCGTCACGCGCGGCGCGGCGCTCTCCAAACCGGTGCCGATGGCTGAAATCCCGACCATCCAGCTCAGGATCGGCGATGCGGCGGCCTCGATCGACGCGGCGCGGCAGTTGGTCGATCGCGACTGCAAGGACATCATGGCGACGCTGGCGGCGGGCGAGGAACTGACCGTGGAACAGCGCGCCCGCAACAAGGGCGATCTCGGGTTCGCCACCCAGCTTTGCGTCGGCGCCGTCGACCGTCTGTTCGAGGCCGGCGGCGGCGGCGGGCTGTTCAACGACAACCGGGTACAGCGTTTCTGGCGCGATATCCATGCCGGCTCCAGCCACATCAGCATGAACTGGGATGCGGTCGGCGCGCTGTACGGGCGCGTATCGCTCGGCCTGCCGCCCGGTCCGGCGCAGTTCTGAGCCGCGCGGCGCCGCGCTCCCATGACCGCCGAATACGAAAAAATAAGGCGCGACTAGCGCTGGGATGAAGTTCTCGACTCCCTCGGGTGGACCGCCGACGGCCCGATCGATCTCGCGGCGACGCTGGCCGACCGGCACGCCGCCTCCGGCGCGATCGCCCTCGACTGGCATGGGCTCGACGGCGAACGCCGCGCGTTGAGCTATGCCGAGCTTACCGACGCCTCGCGCCGTTTCGCCGAAGTGCTGACCGGGCTCGGCGTCGTCAAGGGCGACCGGGTCGCGATGGTGATGCCGCGCGTGCCCGAGACGATCATTTCCATGCTAGGGATCTGGCGCGCCGGCGCGGTCTACCTGCCGATCTTCTCGGCCTTCGGCGCCGACGCGATCCGCATGCGGCTGGCGGACAGCGGCGCCAAGGTTCTAATCATTCATGACATCTATCGCGCCGCGCTCGATCAGGTTCGTGACGCGGTCGACCATGTGGTGGTGGTGGGCGGTGATGCGGCCGAGGCCGGCGAAATCGCATTCGACGCCGCGCTGGCGGCGGCGAGCGGGCGCTTTGACGCGGTTCCCGTGGCGCGCACCGACGGCGCGGCGCTGCTCTATACATCGGGCTCCACGGGCCCGCCCAAGGGCGTGATCATCTCGGCCAACTTTGTCGCCGCCGTCGATTCCGGCGGGCGCTATTGTGGCGATCTGCGCGACACGGATGTCTATTGGCCGGCCGGCGATCCCGCCTGGGGATATGGGCTCGTGTGTTACGGCCTGGCGCTGGCGCGCGGCCTGACGGTGGTGATGTGGCAGGCCCAGCCCAACGCCGAGGCCGCGCTCGACTTCCTGGCCGCCAATGGCGTGACGAATTACGCGACCGTGCCCACCATGCTGCGCGGGATGATGGCGCTGGGCGCGGATTATGTGCGGGCGCGTGGAATCCCGTTGCGGCGCATATGGTGTTGCGGCGAGCCGCTGAACGCCGAGGTGGTGCGGTTCTCCCTCGATGTCTGGGGCACCGCGCCGCTCGACGTTTACGGATCGTCCGAAATGGGCCTGCCGGTCGGCAATTTCGCGTTCGACAAGGGCTCGGTCAAGCCGGGCTCCATGGGCCGCGCGCTGCCGGGCCAGATCGTGACCGTGATCGACGAGGCGGGGGAGGAGCTTGCCGACGACGAGGTCGGGGTGATCGCGCTCGCGCCGAGCGCGCAAGGGTTTTACGCCGTCTCCTACTGGAACAATCCGGCCTTGACGAAAGAGGTCTTCGACGGGCGCTGGATCGTCACCAACGATCTCGGCCGCCGCGATTCCGACGGCTATCTGTGGTTCGAGGGGCGTTCGGACGATGTGATCAATACCGCCGGATACCGCATCGGGCCGTTCGAGGTCGAAAGCGCCCTGATCGAGCACGGGGCGGTGGCCGAGGCGGGCGTCGTCGGCAAGCCGGATTCCCTGCGCGGCCATATCGTAATGGCCTATGTGGTGCTGACGCCGGGCCAGGCCGTCCATGACGGGCTGGAACGCGAATTGACCGTCACCGTACGCGCCCATCTCGGCGCCCATGCCGCGCCACGCGCTTATCGTTTCGTCGACGAATTGCCCAAGACCGAAAGCGGCAAGATCCAGCGCTTCAAGTTGCGCGAGTGGGCGGCGGCGGAGACGTCGTCATGACCGCGACGGTGCTGCGCCCGGCGCGGTTCCCGTGGTTCGATTACACGCGCTATTCGTTCTCGCTGGGGCTCGCGGCCGGCGGGCGGAGCTATCTGTCCGGCCATACCGCGTCGACCTTCGATGCGGAGCGCCGCAAGATGGTTGTGCCGGGCGGCATGGAAGAACAGACCCGCATCGCATACGCCAAGGTCGAGGCGATCCTCGAAGCGGAGGGTAGGGGGCTCGGTGACGTCGCGCGGATCGTCGAATATGTGACGCCGCGCGGTATCGAACGCTACGCCGAGGCCGAGGGCGTGCGCCGCGAGCTGTTTGGCGACCATGCGCCCTGCGTCAACACGGCACCGGTGGGCGCGCTGCTGCGCGAGGACGCGCTGATCGAAATCGAGGCGATTGCGGGACCGGTCGGCCCGGCAACGGGCGAATCCGCCGGGCTGGTGTTCCTGCCCACCATCCATCCCCTCGACGCGGCGGGTGAAATCCCGGGAAGTCTGATCGCCCAGACCGAACTGGTGCACGACAAGGCGGCGACGATGCTGGCCGCGCTCGGTCTCGGCTTCGCGGATCTGGTGAAGTCGGTCGATTATGTGACATCCGCGGCGCTTCCCGATTATCGCGAGACGGCGCGCGTGCGGCGCGACCGGCTCGGCCCCGTCTATCCCACGGCGGTCGGGATCATCATGCCCCGTCTGATCCACCCGGGAGCCATGATACAGCTCGATCTGATCGCGGCGCGGGACACACCCGTGGCCGTCGATCCCGGTTGGCCGCGCTATGAAAAACTCACCTACAGCCCCGGCGTGCGCGCCGGCGGGCTGGTGTTCGTCTCCGGCGTGGGGGCGATCGATCCCGAGAGCGGAAAACCGCACTGCGAAGGCGATGTCGCGGGTCAGGCGGAATTTATCTACGCTAATGTGCGCCGGGTGGTGGAAGCGGCCGGCGGCGGCATCGGGGATCTGGTGAAGACTATCGAATACACCACGCCGGCGGCGCTGCCGCGCTATCGCGAGGTGGCGGGCGTGCGCGCGCGGCTTTTGGAGGAACCGTATCCCGCGTCCACCGGTCCGGTCTGTGAAGCGCTGCTGCGCCCCGAGATGCTGATCGAGATTGATTCATTGGCGGTGCTGTCATGAGCCTTCTGACCGACGAATTGCGCGGCTGGATCGGGCGGACCGCGCGCTATGACGCGCCCGACGAGATCGGCCGCGCCGCCATCCGCTATTTCGCGCAGGCGCTGGGCGATGACAATCCGCTTTATCGCGACGAGGATTTCGCGCGCGCGGCGGGCCACCCCTCGATCATCGCGCCGCCGACCCTGATCTGCGAGACCTGCCAGTACGCCGACGGGCAACCGGGAGAAAACGGCTATATCGGTCACGAATGGGACCTGCCGGTCGAAAACATGCGGCTTATCCGCGCCGGCAACGATTACGAATTTTTCCAGCCGGCCACGCCCGACGACAGGCTGACGGTGATCTGGACGCTCAGCCATATCGAGGAGCGAGCGTCGCGCCGGGGCGGCACGCAGCTCTTCGTGACCTCGGATGTCGAATACCGGAACCAGCATGACCAGCGCCTCGCGACCAACCGCGAGACCATCGTCCTTCAGCCGATCGAGCCCGAACCCGGAGACAAGCAATGACCGCGCTCGGCGACGCCATGCCGGTGGTCGAACACCGGATCACCGCGGCCGGGCTGATGGCCTATGGCGCGTCGACCTGGGACTGGCATCGCATGCATTATGATTCCGACTATGCGCGCGCCCACGGTCTGCCCGGCGTGGTGCTCGACGGCCAGGCCTATGGCGCCTATTTCGCGAGCGCGGCGATGGGCTGGCTCGGCCCCCGCGCCTTCATCCGCAAGCTTTCCTTCAAGATGCGTTCCATGACGGTTCCCGGCGACACGCTGCGCTGCGAGGGCGAGGTGACGGCGGTGGAGGGCGATACCATCACCGTCTCCCAGCGCCTGATGGTGGACGACAGGCTGGCCGCCGAGGCGACCACCGAAATCCACGTGCTCGGATAGGGAAGGCGGGGGAGCATGTCTCCATGAATGACGCCGTGCAGGACTCCGCTATCGTCCCGCCCCACGAATTGGTCGCGCGGGCGCGGGCGCTCGCGCCCGGCTTTCGCGAGCG
Source organism: uncultured Rhodospirillaceae bacterium (assembly GCA_964587515.1). Lineage (GTDB taxonomy): Bacteria > Pseudomonadota > Alphaproteobacteria > MPNO01 > MPNO01 > CAZPMO01. The sequence goes on from CAZPMO010000009.1 coordinate 18,853, forward strand.
TCAGGACGAAACCGAAGCCGCGCGCGCTGTACCCCAGATCAGCATCGAGGAATGCGCCCGCGCCGATCTGTTCCGAGTGCTTCAGCCCCGGCGCTATGGCGGGTTCGAACACGGTCTCGACGCCTTCGTCCCCATGGCCGCCGCCGTCGCCTCGGGATGCGGCTCGACCGGCTGGGTCTATTCGGTGGCGGCGCAGCATCAGTGGCTGGTCGGCCTCTATCCGCCGGAAGGACAGGACGAACTATGGGCCGACGATCCGACGGCGCTGGTGGCGTCCTCCTTCGCCCCCACCGGCGTCGCGGTGCCGGTCGAGGGCGGCTACCGTTTGACCGGAAGGTGGATGTACTGCTCCGGCATCGAGAATTGCGAATGGATCATGCTGGGCGCCCGCATTGCGCCGTCGCTCGACGCCGACCCGGTCGATCAGGGCTATATCCTGGCCCCGACCTCGGCCTTCGATCTGGAGGATGACTGGCATGTGGTCGGGCTCGCCGGCACCGGGTCAAAGACCGCCGTTTGCGCCGATTTGTTCGTGCCGGGTCCTCGGTTCCTGCACCTCGAGGACGCGTTGTCGGGGACGCCGCCGGGGGCGGCCGTAAACCCCGGTCCGCTGTTCCGCATCCCCTTTTACGCCGCCGTCTCGGTTTGTCTCAGCGCGGCGGTGATCGGTATGGCCCAGGGCGCCTATGACGAATTCGTCACCGCGACGCGCGAACGCGTCACGCGCGGCGCGGCGCTGTCGAAGCCGATGCCCATGGCGCAACTCCCGACCATCCAGCTTCGCATCGGCGAGGCGGCGGCCTGCATCGACGCCGCGCGTCTGCTGCTTGAACGGGACTGCCGGGACATCATGGCGGCCATGGCGGCGGGCGAGGCGATGCCCGAGCGCATGCGGGCGCGCAACAAGGGCGACCTCGGCTTTGTGATGAACCTCGCGACGCGCGGGGTCGACAGGCTGTTTGAATCGGGAGGCGGCGGCGCGCTGTTCCGCCAAACCCGCCTGCAGCGCTTCTGGCGCGACGCCCACGCCGGGGCCATGCATGTCAGCACGAAATGGGACATCGTCGGCGCGCTCTACGGCCGCGTCGAGCTTGGTCTGCCGCCGGAAATGACGCAGTTCTGAGCCGCTAACGCCCCGGTAACGGGTTGCCGGTAGTTTTTGCCGGAATTCCAACCATTTCCTGGTCGATCCGTGACGCAATCCGACTTTACCGGCAGCGTATCCGACGTGTTGCAAAAGGCCGCGCGGTTCTATGAGAACGGCGATCTCGCGGCCGCCGCGCGCTTTTGCGATGCGATCCTGAAGGCGGCGCCCGGGCACGCGGACACGCTTCATTTGCGCGGTATCGTCGCGTTCAAATCCGGTCACGGGGATGAGGCCGTGGCGCTGATCCGGCGCGCCATCGCCGCCAATGGCGACGAGCCGTCCTATTACAACAGCCTCGGTGGCGTTTTGATCGATCGCGGCGCGTACGCCGAGGCAGTCGAGGCGTTGCGGAAATCCGTTGCGCTCGCGCCGGCCTATCCGCAAGCCCTGTTCAATCTTGGGACCGCTTGCTTCGGGCTGGGCGCGGCGGCCGAGGCCGAGGATCATCTGTGCCGGGGCCTCGCGCTGATGCCGGATTTCCCGCAGGCCCACGCCGCGCTCGGGCTAATGGCATTCGAAAAGGGCGATGACGGCGCGGCCGTGGCGGCGCTCCGGCGCGCGGCCCTGGCCGGGCCGCGATACGCCTATGGCAATGTGTGTTACCTGGGCGCGGAGTATGCCGCGCGCAGCGATCCCGAAACCCTGCCCGGCCTGTTCGACGCCTTGCCGCCGGTGACCGGCGATCTGCCGGCCGCCGACCGGCCCGGTATGGTGATCATGACCGCCTGCGATCATCGTTATTTTTCGGAGTACGGCGTCGCGCTGGCGCTGTCGGCGGCGAAGAACGCGCCCGGCTGCGATTTCCACTTTCACGTCATGAACCCGGATTCCTCTTTCGACGATGAATTCGCGGCGCTTAGGGCGCGTATCAATGGCGCTAAAATCACCGCGTCCCGCGAAACCGCGCCGGGCGCCGATCGGCTTTATTTTTCGAACATCCGCTTCGCGCGGCTTCATCAGATCATCACGGCGTGCGAGCGCGATATCCTTTGCCTCGATACGGATTCGCTGATCATGGGCGGGCTCGAAGGTCTCGAAGACGTCCCCGGCGATATGGCGATCCAGCTCCGTCCGGATCGGGCGGAGATCGCGCAGCAGGTGCTGGCCAGCACCGTCTGTTTTCGCGACGGCCCGGCGACGCGGCAATTCATCGCCCGGCTCGCGGCCTATATCCTCAGCTGTCACCGCGACGGCGGCCTCGCCTGGTATCTCGACCAGTGCGCGTTTCATCTGGTCCGCCGCATGACCGAACGCGCCGGCGAGCCATTGTCGGTCGCGGCGCTGCCCGGCGAATTCGCCGACGCCAATTTCGATCCGAAATCACCCATCTGGGCCGCCAAGGGTGACCGCAAGCTCGATCTCGCCTTCGCGCGCGCGGCCCGCAAACTTACCGGGGCGAAAACCGCTAAACGGCCGTCCAGCCGCCGTCCACGACGAGCGCGGCGCCGGTAATCAGCGCCGCCGCCGGCGAGGCCAGGAACACCACCGCCCCCATCACGTCCTCCAGCTCACCCAATTTGCCGAGCGGTATGCGCGACAGCGTATCGTCGAGAAATTCCTTGTTCTCGAAGAACGGCCGGCTCATGGGCGTCAGGATGAAGGTCGGGCCGATCGAATTCACGCGGATTCCGTGCGGCGCGAGCTCCACCGCCATCGCCTTGGTCATGCCCTCGACCGCGTGCTTGGAACCGCAATAGACGATGCGATTGGGCGCGCCCACATGGCCCATCTGCGACGACATGTTGATGATCGCGCCGCCGTCGCCGTCGTTCATCATACGCCGCGCCGCGGCCTGGGAGACCATGAACACCGCGCGCACGTTGAGCGTCATGATCTGGTCGAAATGCTCGGCGCTAACCTCGGTGATCGGCTCCGGAAAATTGATGCCCGCGTTGTTGACCACGATATCGAGCCGGTCGAGTCCGGCGATGGCGCGTTCTACCGCCTCGGTATCGGTCACGTCGCAAACGACCGGCGTCGCCGCGCCGCCGTCGGCGCCGATTTCGGCGGCCAGCTTTTCGAGTTCGTCCCCGGTGCGGCTGAGCGCCGCCACATGCGCGCCCGCCTGGGCCAGCGCCAGCGCGCAGGCGCGCCCGAGGCCGCGTCCGGCACCCGTGACCAGCGCCGTCTTGCCGTCGAGCCGCATGGACGGGGTTCTAAGTGGCGCGTCGCCGGTCTCGTTCATGGTTGCCTCCCTTGTTCCCGGCCAGCTTATCCTATCCCGTGTTGACATCGAAACGGCGCTTCATCGTAATGGCGCAAAGGCGAAGGGAGAGGTCATGCCAAGACATTACTCTGAAGCGAAGCTCACCATGAAGACGCTGCGCGAAACGGCGGAGCGCTGCAAGAACTGGGGCCGCTGGGGTCCCGACGACGAAGCCGGCACGCTGAACTTCGTCAGCCCCGAAGATCTGATCGCGGCGGGAGCGCTGATCCGCAAGGGAAAATCGTTCTCGCTGGCGCTGAATTTCGACAATCAGGGGCCGCAAAAGGGATTGTGGGGCAACCGCTTCAATCCGATCCACACCATGCTGGCGACCGGCACCGACGCGCTGGCCGGCAACCAGGACGAGGGCGGACTGCGCTATGCCGACGACATGGTCTCGCTGCCGCTGCAATGCGGCACCCAGTGGGACGCGCTGGGCCACATCTTCTATGACGACAAGATGTGGAACGGTTATGACGCGGCGCTGGTCGATTCCAACGGCGCTCAGAAGAACGGCATCGAGAAGGTGAAGGACCGCATGGCCGGGCGCGGCGTGTTGCTCGACATGGCGCGCCACGTGGGCCTCGAGGCGCTGGACGAGGGCATGGCGATCACCAACGAAGATCTCGATGCCTGCGCCGAGGCTCAAGAGGTCGAGGTCCGGCGCGGCGATTTCGTATTGGTGCGCACCGGCATGATGGACCAGCGGCTGGCGGCTGGCGACTGGGGCGGCTATGCCGGCGGCGACGCGCCCGGTCTCGCCTTCGAGACCGCCGACTGGATTTTCGAGAAGGAAATCGCCGCGATCTGCTGCGACACCTGGGGCTGCGAGGTGCGCCCCAACGAGACCACCGAGGCCAGCCAGCCCTGGCACTGGGTGGTGATCCCGATGATCGGCATTTCCATGGGCGAGATTTTCGTGATGGGCGAACTGGCGGACGATTGCGCCGACGACGGCGTCTACGAGTTCTTCTTCTGCGCCCCGCCGATGCCGATCACCAAGGCCGTCGGCTCGCCCCTCAACCCGATCGCGATCAAATAGAGATGGCGGAATATCTCAAGAAACGGATCGGCGAGGCGGAGACCCGCGCCGCCGAGGACGCGGTGAAGCGGACGGTCGAGGGCATACTCGCCGATATCGAGGCGCGCGGCGAGACGGCCGTGCGCGAATTGTCGGAGAAGTTCGACGACTGGTCGCCGGCGAGTTTCCGGCTGTCGCCAGACCAGATCGAGGCGCTGATCGCCTCGGTGCCCGACGAAACAACCGCCGATATCAAATTCGCCCAGACCCAGATCCGCAATTTCGCCGAGGCGCAGCGCGCCGCGCTGACCGACATCGAGGTCGAGACCATACCCGGCGTCCGCCTCGGCCATCGCAACATCCCGGTAAACGCCGTCGGCTGCTACGTGCCGGGCGGGCGTTACCCGATGGTGGCGTCGGCGCATATGTCGGTGGTGACCGCGCGGGTCGCGGGTGTGAAGCGCATTATCGCGTGCACGCCGCCCACCGACGGCGCGCCGCACGCCGAGACCATCGCCGCCATGGCGCTGGGTGGGGCCGATGAAATATATGTGCTGGGCGGCGTCCAGGCGGTTGGCGCGATGGCGCTGGGCGCCGGCGATATGGAACCGGTCGACATGCTGGTCGGTCCCGGGAATGCCTTTGTCGCCGAGGCCAAGCGCCAACTCTTCGGCCGTGTCGGTATCGATCTGCTGGCCGGCCCCACCGAGATTCTGGTGATCGCCGACGAGACCGCCGACGCCGAGATGGTGGTGGTCGATCTGCTGGGCCAGGCCGAGCACGGCCCGACCTCACCCGCGATCCTGCTGACCACGTCGCGCGCGCTGGCCGAGGCGATCCCGGCCGAAATCGAGCGCCAGCTTCGCGTCCTGCCGACCGTCGAGGTGGCGGGCGCGGCGTGGCGCGATTTCGGCGAGATCATTCTGGCCGACAGCGACGAGGCGGCCGTCGTCGAGGCCGACCGCATCGCCGCCGAGCATGTGGAAGTGCTTACCGCCGCGCCGCGCTGGTTCCTGGATCGCATGACCAATTACGGCTCCATGTTCCTTGGCCCGGAAACCAACGTTTCTTATGGCGACAAGGTGATCGGCACCAACCATACCCTGCCCACCAAGGGCGCGGCGCGCTATACCGGCGGGCTATGGGTCGGCAAGTTCCTGAAGACCGTGACCTTTCAGGAGTGCACGGAGGAGGCCAGCGTCACCATCGGCGATTATTGCTCGCGGCTGTGCGCCATCGAGAAGTTTTGGGGCCACAAGGAACAGGCCGACCTCAGGCTCCGGCGCTATGGCGGCCGCAATGTCGGCATCGGCGGGGAAGGGGGCTGATCTGTAATGGAGTTCGGCCTGTTCGATCACGTCGATCTGCGCGATGCGCCGCTGGAGCGCATCTTCGCCGAACGGATCGAATTCGTCGCCGCCGCCGAGCAGGCGGGGTTCTCGAGCTATCACATCGCCGAGCATCACATGACGCCGCTCGGCATGGCGCCCTCGCCCAGCGTCTTCCTCGCCGCGGTCGCGCGCGAGACCACGCGTATCCGGCTCGGACCGCTGGTCTATCTGCTGCCGCTTTATGTTCCGCTCAGGCTGATCGAGGAGATTTGCATGCTCGATCATTTGAGTGGCGGCCGCCTCGACATCGGCGTCGGCCGAGGCGTTTCGAAGTACGAGGTCGGCTATTACGGGCTCGACGTTGGCGAGTCATGGGAAATCTTCGACGAAATCTTCGATATCCTGATCGCCGGGCTGACCGGCGAACGGCTCGATCATCACGGCAAGCGGTTTGACTATGAAAACGTGCCGATGGTGTTGCGCCCGGTCCAGACGCCGCATCCGCCGATCTGGTATGGCGTCGGCGGCGGGGCCGGTCTTGAACTTGCCGCGCGCAAGGGCATGAACATGGTGGCGCTGGGCCCGACGTCGCGCATCAAGAAGCTGGTGGCCGACTGCCGCGAGGCCTGGCGTCGCCACGACGGCGGTCCCGAACGATTGCCGGCGGCGACCGCGACGCCGATTATCGGCATAAACCGCAACGTGGTGATTGCCGACAGCGACGCCGAGGCCGAGCGCATCGCGCGGCCGGCTTACCAATATTGGTATGAAAACCTCGCGAGCCTGTGGCGCGCCCATGGCGACGCGCCGAGCGCCTTTATCATCGACAATTACGACACCGCGCGCCGCGAAGGCATGATGATCGCCGGTTCGCCCGATACCGTACGGGCCGCGTTCGAAGCCCAGATCGCCGAATGCGGCTATGAGTATCCGATCCTGCAAATGGCGTTCGGCTCGCTAACCCACATTGAAGCCATGCGCTCGCTGAGGCTGTTTGCCGAGGAAGTGATGCCGGCCTTGCGGAATTAAACCAAATAGGGAGAAAACGAATGGCGAACCGCCAAATTTCGAAAGACGAAATGCGGTCGCGGACGGCGCGGTTCGCGGCGCTTCGGCCCTCGAAACAGGCTTTCATCGACACGAGAATCCCGGAGCATGAGCGCGATATCTTCAACGTCATCGGACCCGGCGTGACCGAGGATGCCGACCTCGCGCCCGCGATCGCCGACGCCCAGGATTTCAACATCACCTATGTGGGCGCCGATCCGGGCAAGGGCGCGGCGCTGCATTCCCATCCCACCGTCGAGGTGTTCATCGCCATGTCGGGTCGATGGGCGGTCTATTGGGGGGACGAGGGCGAGAACGAGATCGAACTCGACCCCTGGGACGTGGCCTCGGTGCCGGTGGGCGTGATGCGCGGATTTCGCAATATCGGCGACAGCCACGCCCATCTGATGGCCATTATCGGCGGCTCGGATTCGGGCAAGGTCGACTGGGCCGAGACGGTGCTGGCCCGCGCCGCCGATACCGGCTTGTCCCTGGATAAGGCAGGCAATCTGGTGGAAAGCTAAGCCGCCGGCAGCGCCGCCATGACGGCGTCAATGCGCTCGACCAGCGCCGGCTCCTCGGCCGCGTGGGCGGCGGGCATGGCCTCTTCGAGACAGGCGCGGGCTTCGTTGGTGCGTTTCTTTTTCGCGTGCAGCCGCGCCAGGTCGGTCAGGCTCCAGGCCAGCACGCCCGGCATGTCGTGGTCGCGGAAATAGCCGGCGGCGCGTTCCAGATGGCGGCGCGCCTTACCGGCGGCGAAGGGCAGGGTGCGCAGCAGGAACCCGATATTCTTGAGCATCACTTCGGGTGGCGGTTTTTCCTCGCCGATCGCAAAATCGAGATGGATCAGCCCGAGATAGAGATCGCCATAAGCCGGTCCCGGCTCGAACCCCCAGCCGGCGAAGCGCGTCGCCGTATCTTCGATCCAGCGGCAACCCCGCGCCATCTCTCCGGTCAGCACCATGGACAGCCCATAGGGAAACTCGGTGAGCAGGAGGGCGAGCGCCAGCCCGCCTTTGTCGAGCCCGTCATGGGATTCACGCAGCGCCTCTCTGGCTTCCGCGCCGCGGCCCATCATCGCAAGCGCCGTGCCCTTGCCCGCCAATGCGACCATGCGATCCACCCGGGCGAGCCCGGTGGCCATCGTTTCTTCGGCGTTGGCGATGGCTTCCTCGAAATTGAAATAGCTCGCGTTGAGCGCGGCCAGCGCCCACATGGCCATGGTCCGCGGCCGCGGATCGTTGGTGGTGCGTCCGTATTCGAGCAGGCGCATCGCACTGCGTCGGCTTTCGCCGACCCGGCCCGTCAGCGAGTAATAGACCGGCAGGCCCACCAGGCATTTCGAGGCCAGCCACACATCGTTCAATTCCTCGGCGATTTTGAACCCGGCCGCGGAATAATCGAGTACCTTTTGCCGGTTCTCGGCGGTGGGCGGCGCCCATGCCGCGTGGTGCCACATCAGCCCTATGGAGACATAGCCGACGATTTCGCGGTCGCCGGTTTCCTCGGCAATCGCCAACGCCCGTTCCATCATCGCACGGCCGGTCTGGTGCTGCCCCGAAAATACCTGGGCATAGCCGGTCTCAAACAGGAATCGCGCCAGCCGGTGCTGATCGCCGAGCCGCTCGACGATTTCCAGATACTTGTCGATCAGCGCGATGATGCCGTAAAAATCGGCGCTGAAATAAAGCACCCGGCAAAGCCGCAGCAGGATATCGACCAGCACCGCGTCCTCGACGCATCCCGGCGTGGCGTCGATACGCGCGATGGCGTCGCGGAAACGTATTTCCGCCTCGTCCAGCGAATAGACGATCAGGCCGCGCTCACCCGCCAGCGCGAGATAATGCACCGCCTTCGCGTCATCGCGGGTCCGGCTGTAGTGGTGAGCCAGGATATCGGCGTGCTCGCCGGCATCCATCGACGTGTCGCCTTCAATCGCTTTCGCGACGTCCAGATGAAGAGATTCGCGCTTCGGGGCCAGCAGGCTGTCGTAAATCGCTTCGCGGACCAAGGCGTGCTTGAACCGCCAACCCGGGCCGTCCGCATCGCGCAAAAGGATTTCCTGGCGTTCGAGATCGACCAGATGCCCCGATGTCGCGTCATCGAGCCCCGACGCCGCCGCGATGAGTTCCGAGGCGAATTGGGGCCCGATCACGGACGCCGCCTCGAGCACCGTTCGCGGCCCGGAATCGAGCCGGTCGAACCGGTCCATCAGCAGATTTTCCAGCGTCACCGGCAGCGCCCGCCCGTCCTCGGCCTGATAATTGACCGCGCCGTCCAAAATTTCGACCGCGCCTTTTTCGATCAGATAGTTGGTAATTTCCTCGGCGAACAACGGATTGCCCTCGGCCTTGTCGGCGACCAGCCGGATTAGGTCGTCGGGCAAATCTTCGGCGCCGAGGCGGCTTTTCAGCAGCGTCGCCGTGCCGTCCTCGGACAGATGGCCGAGCCGCAGGTCGGTCGCGTCATCGATGGTGACCCAGGGCGCGGCGTATTGTGGCCGAAAGGCGCAGATCAGCAGCATCGGCAGGGTGTGATCCGCGGCGCAGATGCTGGCCATCAATTCCTGCGAGGCGCCGTCCATCCAGTGTAGATCGTCGATGAACATCACCACCGGTGACACCCGCCGGCGCTCGCGCAGCAGCGCCAGCAGCGCGGCCCGGGTGCGCACGCCGACGGCTTCCGAATCGAGCTCGTTGACCGCGCCGCCCTCGCTGGCGTGACCCAGCAGGTTGAGGAGATACGGCAGCGTTTCGGCGGTCTCGATGCCGAGCGTCTCCAGTCCGCGCATCAGGCGGCGTTCAATCTCCGCCCGACCGGTATCGTCGCCGATGCGGAACGACGAGCGCACCACGTCGGTGAAGGGCAGGAACGGCGTCGCGGTGCCCGACGGCGTACACCGCCCCTGCAAATAGAAAACTTTTTCCTCGTCCAGCGTTTCGCGGAAATCATGCACCAGTCGCGATTTGCCGATACCGGCCTCGCCGATGATGTTGACCACGCGCAGCGCGCCCGCCTGCGCTTCGTCCCAGCATCGCTTCAGTGTCTCCAGCTCGCCCTGACGGCCGACAAGTTCCGTCAATCCACGACTGACCGAAACGTCGAAGCGGCTGACGGCTTCGTTCAGCCCGTCGAGACTGTAAACCCGCTGCGGTTCGGACTTCCCCTTGATGTCGCGTTCGCCTGCGAAGGCGCTCACGATATAACCATCGACCAGCTGGTGGGTCGCTTCGCTGATCGCGATGCCGCCCAGTTCCGCTTCCTCCTGCAGTCGCGAGGCGAGATTGACGGTATCGCCGAGCGCCGTGATTTCCGCCTGCTTGTCGTCGCCGACCGTGCCGACCACCAGCGGTCCGGTGTGCAGCCCGACCCGGAACCGCGGCCGGATACCGTGCTCCGCCTCGATTTTGCCTTCGAGATCGGCCATGCGGCTCTGAAGGTCGAGCGCGGCGCGGCAGGCCTTCAACGGCGCGTCCTCGATGGCCTGCGGCGCGCCGAACAGCGCCATCACCCCGTCGCCCGTGAGGTTCTGGACAGTGCCTTCATGGGCGTGCACGGCTTCGCTCATGCGCGCGATCACGTCGCGCATCAGCCCATAGACGGCTTCTTCACCCAGCTTCTCGGCGGTTGGCGTGTAGTCCGCCATGTCGGCGAACAGCACCGTTACCTGCCGTCGCTGTCCTTCAAGATCGATGGTTGCCATCCCGCAGCCGTACCCGCTCGTCCGATCGCCGCGATCACGCTATCACGAACCGGTGACCGCGACCAATATGATGAAGGACTCACCCCGTCCCCAGCGCCGCCAGAATGCGCTCCGGCGTGTAGGGCTGCGCGGCGACGCGGGCATCGAAGGGCGCGAGCGCGTCGTTGATGGCGTTGAGGACCGCCGCGCCGGCGCCGGCGGTGCCAGCCTCGCCGGCGCCCTTGGCGCCCAATTCCGATGTGGCCGTGGGGGTCTCCACATGGCCGACCTCGATATCGGGCAGTTCGGCGGACATGGGCACCAGGTAATCGGCCATGGTGCCGTTCAGAAGCTGGCCCGTCTCGTCATAGACGCAGTGTTCGAACAGCGCCCCGCCCAGCCCCTGGACCACGCCGCCGCGCACCTGCTCGTCGACCAGTTGCGGGTTGATGATGCGGCCGCAATCCTCGACCACCCAGTGGTTCAGCAGCGTCACCATGCCGGTCTCGGTGTCGACCTCCAGCCACGACGCCTGCACGCCGTTGGTGAACACGAAGGGGTAGTCCTTGACCCGATAATGCCGGGTCGCGATCAGCTCCGGCTGGTGGTCGCTGGGCAGTTCGTTGCCCCGGTAGTAGACGGTGCGCGCCAGATCGTCGAGCCCGACGCGGCGACCGCCGCCGTCTTCGTCGATCACCCAGCCGTCGGCGATGTCGAGGCTCGCGGGATCGGCCTGCAACAGGATTCCGGCGGTCTCCAGCACTTGATCGCGCAGCGCGCGGCCCGCCTGGTACGCCGCCTCGCCGCCGATGCCGGCGCCGCGCGAGCCCCAGGGGCCGCCGCCATAGGGAATTTTGTCGGTATCGCCCGTGATCACCCGCACCCGGTCGAGCGCGACGCCGAACGCGGTCGCCGCGACCTGGGCGATCACCGCCTCGGTGCCCTGGCCCTGTTCGGTGACGCCGGTGGCGCAGGTGATGACGCCCGACGGTTCCAGCCGGATCGTGCAGCCATCCTGCGCCGCGATTCGCGCGCCGCCGGCGCCATAGAACATCGGGCTCGGGTTGGTGACCTCGACGAAGGTGGCGAAACCAATGCCGCGATGGACGCCCTCGGCGCGCAGCCGCGCCTGTTCGGCGCGCAAGCTCTCATAATCCATCATCGCGACGATTTTGTTCAGCGACGCCTGATGGGAAAGAGCCTCGAACGGCATCCCCGACGGCGAGGTGTGAGGATAGGCATCGTCGGCCACCAGGTTGCGGCGGCGAATTTCCACCGGGTCCATCTGGATGGCGCGCGCCGCGAGATCGACCAGCCCCTCGGTCACGGTGCAGGCGATCGGATGCCCGACGGCGCGGTACTGGCACATCATCGGCTTGTTCTGAAACACCACGTCGGCCGTCGCGCGGTAGTTGGGGCAGGTGTACTGGCTGCCCACCAGATTGACGATCTGGTTGGCCTCGACCGCGCTGGTGCGCGGATACATCGAAAATGGTCCGATGCCGGTGAGGTCGTCGATCTCGATGGCGGTGATGTCGCCCGAATTCGAGACGCCGATGCGGCCCCGCACCCGATGGTCACGGGCGTGGATGTCGGAGACGAAGGACTCGAGCCGGTCCGCCGAGAACTTCACCGGGCGCTTCAACATAATACTGAGCGCGATCGTCGCGATCTCGTCGCCATAGGTATGGATCTTGAGCCCGAACGAGCCCCCGACGTCGCCGGCGATGATCCGCACGTCGGTTTCCTCCAACCCGAAACGCTCGGCGAGGATGGCCTGCATCATGTGCGGCGACTGGCTCGAATGATAGACGGTAAGGCGGCCCTCCAGCGCATCGAAATGCGCGACCACGGCGCGGGTTTCCGGCGTCACCCCGGTGTGTCGGCCGATATCGAAGTTTTCCTCGACGATATGATCGGCGGCGGCGAAGGCGGCATCCACGTCGCCCGCCGCAACCTCGCGCCGCCAGGCCAGATTGTCGCCGAACTCGGCATGGATCACCGGCGCGTCCGGGGCGAGCGCGGCCTCGGCGTCGGTCGCGGCCGGCAGCGCCTGGTAATCGATCTCGATCAGGGCGGCGGCGTCTTCGGCGCGCTCGCGGCTGTCGGCGACGATCGCCACCACGGGCTCGCCCTGCCAGCGCGCGACGTCGATCGCCAGCGCGTGTTGCGGCGGCGAGCGCAACCCCTGCAAATGTGTCAGCACGCCGATCCAGGGCGTGCAGTGCTCGGCGATGTCGGGCCCGGTCGCGACCGCGATCACGCCAGGCGCGGCACGCGCTGCCTCAAGATCGATGGAATTGATGCGCGCGTGCGCGTACGGGCTGCGGACGAACGCGGCGTGCAACATGCGCGGCAGAACCACATCATCGACGAAGCGTCCGCCGCCGCGCGCGAGCCTGGGCGCGTTCGGCCGCGGTACCGTGCGTCCGATATAGGAGTTCGGCCGGTCGAGCGCCGACAACGGGTTGCCGCTCATGGAATTTCGATTCCCTTGGGTGTTTATCGCTCTCCTCGTATCTGTCAGATTAGGCCATCAACTGTCAATCATGGCGCATGCAAATGACGCTCAGCACCCTCGATCATTGCGCGATACGCACCCTCAAGCTTCGCGAGACCCGCGATTTCTATGTCGACGTACTCGGCATGGACGATGGCGAGCGGCCCGACTTCCCTTTCCCGGGAAACTGGCTCTATGTGGACGGCCGCGCGCTGGTGCATCTGGTGGGTATCGATCCCGATGATCCGTCCGGGCTGGAGGAATATCTCGGCCCGGTCGACGCGGCGACGCTGGTGGGCAGCGGCGCGGTCGATCATCTGGCCTTCCGGGCGCGCGACGCGGCGGCGTTGATCGAGCGTCTGCGCGGCCTCGGCGTCGCGTTTCGCGAACGCGAAGTGCCGGGGATGGATCTGTTCCAGATATTTCTGGAAGACCCTAATGAGATCACGGTCGAACTGAATTATTTCGGCGACGACAGGTAACACGCGAAAGGGAAATAACGTGGGCACCGACCACGCGGATAGCACGATGCCGCCGCGCGCCGAAATCATCGGCCGGGCCCGGGACCTGGCGCCGGTCCTTTTGGAACGCGCGCCCGAGACCGAGCGCATCCGCCGCATACCCGACGAAACGATACGGGATTTTCACGATGCCGGTCTGTGGCGGGTGGTCCGGCCGGCGCAATATGGCGGCTGGGAGACGGATTTCGGCGTGATGATGGAGGTCACCGCCGAGATCGCGCGGGGCTGCGCGTCCACATCGTGGGTCTATACCAACATCGTCAGCCACAACTGGATGCTGCCCATGTGGCCGGCCAAGGCGTCCGAGGCGGTGTGGGGCGAGAATCCGGACGCGCTGATCGGCTCGGCGCTGATATATCCGCCGGGCAAAGTGGAGGCCGTCGAGGGCGGCTACCTGCTATCCGGCCGCTGGCCCTATTCCAGCGGCATCGACGCCAGCGACTGGGTGATGCTGGGCGGCATGGACCCCGAACTAGGCGAGGGCGGGGCGCCGGCGGGCCCGCGCATGTTCGTGGTGCGCGCCGCCGATCTGGAAATTTTCGATACCTGGCATGTGGTCGGGCTGGCCGGCACCGGCAGCAAGGATGTCGCCTGCGACAAGCTGTTCGTGCCCGATTATATGACGCTGGCCGCGCGCGAAACGCGCGGCGGCCCGGACCAGGGCGCGGCGGTCTCCGGAGCGCCGGTCTTCAAGCTTCCGGTGCTTGGCCTGTTCGCGCATTTCCTGGCCTATCCGCTGCTCGGGATCGCCGAGGGCGCCTATGCGGACTATGTCGGGCTGCTGAAGGAGCAGGTCGCGGTCTACAACAATGCGCGCGTGGCCGAGTACGCCACGGTCCAGCTCAAAATCGCCGAAGCGGGTGCGCTGATCGATGCGGCGCGCGTCGCCATGCGCGAGAACTGGCTCGAGGCGCACCGCATCACCGAGGGCGGCGATACCCCGTCGGTGGCGCACAAGATGCGCTGGCGGCGGGACGCCTCCTTCGCGGCCCAGAACTGCCTGCGCGCCGTCGACCTGGTCTACACGGCCTGCGGCGGGTCGGCCAATTTCGTCGATCACGTGCTCCAGCGGCGTTTCCAGGACGCGCACGCGGCGGCGGTGCAGATCCAGATCGTCTGGGACATCAACGGTCCCGAATTCGGCCGCGTCGAGCTCGGCCTACCGCCCCAGAACAAGAACGTCTGATCCCGTCGCCAGTTGATGCAAGTCAACAGGCGCGGTCCTTGGGTGGCCCTATATACATTCAAGGATGTCCAACTAGGGGAGCGCGAACTCATGAAGCGAATACACACGATCTTCGCGGTGACCGCCGTTGCGGCCTTGACGGTTTTCGCTGCGACGACGGCCGACGCGCAACGGCCCGCCGATCCGCCGCCGCACGGGAGGATGATGATGCAAGGCGATCAACGGCAAATGCCCATGGGTCACGGCGGCATGATGGGCCGAGGCATGATGGGTCAAGGGATGATGGGCCACGGCGTGATGCCCGGTAAGATGATGGGCCGTGGTGGACACATGGGTCGCGGCCACGGCCGGTTCGGCCACCGCGTTCGCCCGGCGGCGCATCTGACCGAGGCCGATGTCCGCCATCATTTCGAACATCGTCTTAAGCGGCGTGGCGCCGATTTGCTCAAGGTCGGCGAGGTGAAGCAGAAGGACGACGACACCATCACCGCGGAAATCGTCACCAAAAAGGAAGGCGCGCTGGTCCGTCGCATCGAGGTCGATCGCCATACCGGCCGCGTGAACCGGCGGCCCCGGGAAATGCACAGATGATCTGGACGGTATCACGACGGCCATATGTTGGATTCTATCCACTAGTCGATTGACGCTGGTAATTTGTTTATCACCCGATGCGATACTGTCCCGACGGTCAATTAGGCTGCGATGAGGGGGGATGGATGGATCGCAATAGAATCGTCGTCATCGCGGCGGGCGTGGTTGTCGCCGCCATTGCCGGCTGGTGGTTTCTGATGCCGGCGGGACCTCGGTTCGCCGACAATAATGACGCGTCGCTGGTGGCGCTCGGGCGCGATGTCTACGCCGCTGAGTGCGCTGCCTGCCATGGCGCCAACCTCGAGGGTCAGCCCAACTGGCGCTCGCCCCTGCCCACGGGCGGCTTTCCCGCGCCGCCCCACGACGAATCCGGCCACACCTGGCATCACGCCGATAGCCTGCTGTTCGCGATCACCCGCGACGGCGGCCCACTTGGCGCTCCGGCCGGGCGCAAGAGCAATATGCCGTTATTCGGCGGTAAGCTGAGCGATCGTGAAATCTGGGCCTCGCTCGCCTACATCAAATCCCGCTGGCCCGAGCGGATACGGCAGCGCCAGGCGAAGCTCAACCGGCGAGATCGGTGATGGCTTAGCGTGGAGTGCGAATTACGGCCCGCTGCGTCGTGATCGCGTCGTGCATGTGAGGATCGGCGAGGACTATATCCGGAATGTGGGGATGCTGAACCTGATGCGACTTCCCGTGACCCACAATAAACCCATAATTGTATTCATCGAAGCGAGTCCGCATTTGTAATATTAACAATGTGTTCGAAATTTTTTTATTAATCATAATTTCACAATAAATTGTATTGATTTAAGTTTCCAAGAACTAATATAGAATGTTCGCGGGATAAGTGATTGACTCCGGCGTCGTGCTGGTCAGTTTGGGGCTTTTGTGAAAATGAGTGGACGCGATGTTGTTCGAATGTCCTCGTGGCGCGACATCGTCCTCGCCGTCGTCCTCGCGTTCTCTCTGATTCAATTTCCGCATCACGCCCGATCCCACGGTTTTTCCGAGGCCGGCGGGGCTGATCACGATATTCAGGTGCTGGCCGGTCACGTGGCCGGCGCCCATGACCTCATTTCGGCCGATTTCCATCCCAACCAGTCGGATGATCATGACGCCCAGTGCGGGATTTCGCTGGCGTGCGCCGCGACCGGCTGGGTCGGTTCGGAACCGCTCGCGGTTCGCGCGCCCGGTGCAATCGAATTTATGTTTATGCGGACGGCCCAGAGCCGCCCGCGCAGCGTTCTTTTTACGCTGAAGCCGAAGCCACCCCGACACTCCATGTGAACCCTCATACCCGGTCCGCGCGATCGGGCGAATTCACGACATTCATGGAGTAATCAAATGAAAGCTATTTCAGTAGCTCTCGGCGTGATGCTCGCGTTGCCGAGCATATCGAATGCCGCCGAGTATGTGGTCAAGATGAGGTTCAATGAGGAGACCGGCGCGGTCTTTTTCGAGCCCAGGCGTCTTGAAATAAATTTGGGCGACAGCGTCACCTGGGTGCAGGAAGACGCGGCAAACCCGCATAACGTGGTGTCCTATCCAGACGGAATTCCGAAGGACGCCTCATTGTTCATGAGCCCGATGATGAAGTGCAAGGGCGAGAACTGGTCGATGCGGTTCACCGAGCGCGGAACCTATAAATACCATTGCCATCCGCACGAGGAGGTCGGCATGAAAGGGTTGGTGATCGTCGAGCGGGAATCGCGTCCCGACGAGGTTCGCCGAGCGGGTGCGGATGAGCACGGCCACGGTCCGGATGACGCCGGAGACGAGAAAAAGGGTCACGGCATGAAAAAGGGCGATCACCATGGCGAAAAACAAGGCCGCGAATAGGGATTGGTCGGTCCCTCGTATTCGTGGGGTATTCGATCCGCATTCGATCAATTCCTAACAAGAGGTTAAATCCCTTTCCGTATAAGGATCTGTGCGCCGGCCATGTAGGCCGGTCACAGGCCAGGTAGGCCGGTCGCAGGAAGCGATGGGGAGACGGTGCGATGAAGCAACCACCCTGGGCCCAGGACGGGCATGGCGCGAGCCGCGATTATCCGGCACGGGTTGAAGGGGTGTCCGCCCCTCTCACCGCCCCCTCTCGCTCTGCACGATGCCTGATCGGAACGCCGGAAGTTCGACGGCTTCATCTGCGCCCCGGCGCGCTGAGCTGGCGGCTTGCCCGCAATCCGCGGTTCCATGCGTCGGCGACACGCACGCCGTAATAATAGCTAAATGAATTCTTTGTTCGCGCTTAACTGAATCATTGCTTAACGCGTTCTGACAGGGAGCCGGTTCCCAGGTTTCCATCAAGTCCAAAACCGGTTATTTCACCCTTTGTTCCTTTCATCTTTTGTTAAGGCGGCGACCATTAAATGTGCCAGTCGCGGCTTCTCGGATGCAAGTCGATAATGCGGGTCGGCGCCGGGGCATTGCACTCAAACCAAAGGTCGGGTTGTCGTATAAGCCCGAAATCCCAAATGGACGCTGACTTCGCGACACCCCAAAGCGCCATTAATTTGCCCCGACAACGGGTTGACCGTGGTGGAACGGCGGGCCGCGAAGACGAGGTTCCGCGCGTCGAAGAACACCACGCCGTCACGCGCGATCGGGATGATCAAAACAAGACCAAACCGGGCATGGTGGATTATCTGCGCCACGCCCAAGAGAATAGCGGCCGGCGTCCGATGGACCTTGCGCGGGAATTTCTGCGCCTGCGCCGCGGCCCCGGCAAGCTGACGTGGCCCGAATACATTCAGTACGGCGTCTATAACAACACCCGCTACGGCGCGGCAGACCAGGCGCGATTTCTCACCAACACCTTGCACTGGCCGATCACGCATGCGTGCTGCGATATGACCTGGCAGTCGACGACCGAGGATAAATGGCTGTCCTCGCACATCCTCACCCGGTCGGCGGTGCCGGTGCCCAAGACGCTGGCGGTGATCGACAAGACCGAACGGTCCTATCCCGAGACGCACAAGATCTCGACGGCCGAACAGCTGCGCGACTTCATGACGCAGCGCGATGCCCTGCCGCTGTTCGGCAAGGAAAATCGCGGCATATGCAGCTTCGGCGCATTCCTGGTTCTCGATGCCAATGAAAAGGCAATTCTCCTGAAGGGGCAGGGGTGGCTTGAATACGATGCCTGCATGGACCAGTTCGTTGGCGCGACGCCTTATCTGCTCCAGCAAATGGAGAGCAATCACGGTTTTTTCGATCGCTATACCGACAGCCTTGCCACGATCCGCGTCTGCATCCTGCTCGCGACCGAGGGCATCAAGATTCCGTTCGCCATCTTGAAATTGCCATCGCGCGATAACGTGGCGGACAGTTTTTGGCGGCCCGGCAACCTCGCCTGCGATCTGGATCTTCAAACCGGCGAAATTCTGACCGTTCGTTCGAAGGACCCTCTCGGAACGACGGACTACGAGACTTATCCGGAAACCGGCGCCCCCCTGCTCGGCGAAATCGTTCCCATGTGGGATCGCGTCCTCGGCATGGCCCACGCCTGCGCGCCGATTTTTCAGCCCGTGAGATATCAATCGATGGATATCGCCGTTACGCGGGAAGGGCCGGTTCTGATCGAAATCAACACCGGCGGCGGGTTCGACTTGCCGCAACTCGCGAGCGGGAGGGGTTTTCTCACCGATGAAGTTCGCGATTTTTTTCGAGCCTGCGGATGCAGGAAACTTTGAGCGGGCACCGGCGATCAGGCGCCCCGGAACCCACGTAATCTCGTCAAGACGTTCGGACCGGTCGTCGGCCGCGATCTGAAATTTGGGCAAACAAAGAAAAATTCGAAGATGGTCTACACCCCGAAAGTCTATGATGCAGAGCCGATCCCGGACGCAGCGCGCGCCGAGATCGATGCGCTGCTTGAAAGCGGAGACCTGTTTCGATACCGGGCGGTCTCCGGCTCGCCCGTTGCTGGACTGGAAAGTGAATTCGCCGAATTCATGGGCGTTCCATTCGCATTGGCAGTGAATTCCTGCTCGGCAGCCATGTTCCTGGCTCTGAAGGCGATCGACCTGGAGCCCGGTGACAAGGTTCTAGTGCCGGCTTTCACCTTCGCCGCAGTTCCGTCGGCCGTCGTGCATGCGGGCGGCGAGCCGATCCTGATCGATGTCGGTGAGAACTACCGGATCGTGCTGAACGATTTCGAGACCAAGCTGACAAAAGAGATCAAGGCCGTGGTCGTGAGCCATATGCGGGGCCACACCTCGGACATGGATGTGATCATGGAACTCTGCGACGCGCGAAAAATTCCAGTGATCGAGGACGCGGCCCATTCCCTTGGCACCCTGTGGTCGGGCCGGAAAATCGGCACGATCGGCCAGATCGGATGCTTCTCGTTCCAGTCGTTCAAGCTGATGAACGCCGGCGAAGGCGGCATGCTTGTCACGGATGATCCTGATATTATCGCCCGGGCGGTCATCATGTCGGGTGCCTACGAACATAACTGGAAGAAACATCCGGTCGCGCAAGACCGTTTTGATTTCTGGCAGAACAAGCTGCCGCTCTACAACATGCGCATGAACAATCTGTCGGCGGCGGTTGCGCGGCCCCAAATCCCCGAAGTGCCGCGGCGCGTACGCGACGGACGCGCCAACCATGATTATGTTGCCGAGATCCTGAATGCGTCGGACTGGCTGCAGGTGCCGACGCCGCTCGATCACGAAGTCCGGGCGCCGGATTCGATCCAGTTCAATCTGCGTGGGTTCGGGTCCGACGACGAAGCGATGGCGTTTCAGCGGATCGCGAGCGAGAAGGGCGTTGCGGTTCAGATATTCGGGCTTTCCGAGGACAACGCCCGGGCGTTCTGGAACTGGAAATTCATTGGGCCACAATCCGATTTAAAGCGGACCCGCGCCATGTTGATGAGGGCATGCGATGTCCGTCTGCCGGCCCAACTGGGCAAGGAGGATCTGGACTTTATTGCAACGGCGTTGGTCGCGGCCGCCGAAGAGGTGAAGAACCCACGCCAAGAAGTCCGCAAACCGCGAATTCGGACGTTAGCCTAGTCCGCGCCCGGTTTCCAGTCGTTGGAGCGCTGCTTGGCCTTGGCAATCTGCGCAGCGGTCATATGATCGGCGAGGCGTTCCATCTCCACCGCGGAATCCTCCGCTCCCTGCATCGCGGCGCGGTGATACCAGGCATAGGCGTTCACCAGGTCGCGCGCCACGCCGTCGCCTTGGGCATACATAAAGCCGAGCTGGTTCTGCGCCTCCGCGAATCCCTGGTTGGCGGCGCGCCGCAGCCACTTCAGCCCGTTGGCGGAATCGGGCGCGCCGGCGACACCCTGGAAATACATGGTGGCGAGCTGGGTCTGGGTCTGCGGGTCGCCCTGTTCGGCGGCTTTCTTCAGCCATGCGGCGGCTTCTTCCAGCATTTCCGCGCGCGCCAGCAACAGGCCTAGATTGACCTGCGCCACCGCATCGCCCTGGCGCGCCGCGGCGCGAAACCATTCGACCGCCTGCTGCGGATTCTGTTCCACGCCCCGGCCCGCCAGATACATCTCGGCGACCGACGTCTGCGCGTCGGCGTCGCCGGTCCGGGCGAGGCGCAGAAATTCCGCATGCGCGGCCGCGTAGTCGGCCCGAAGAAACGCCCTGCGCGCGCTTTTCATGTCGGCGACGGCGGCGCCCGATATGATCATGGCGGCCGCGATCAGCGGCAATAATACGCGATGCGGATTCATTCGGCGGACTCGAACAGCCTGTCCAGCTCCCTGGTTTCCGGAGGTTTGCCGCGCCGCAGGAATTTGGCGCGATCCTGATAATACAGGCTGCGGATGGCGGCGTAATAATCGATCGAGGTCTTGCGCAGCTCGTCAAGCTGCTTGAGGATTTCCTCACGCCGCACCAGCGCCTTGCCGATACCGAGAATCAGCCGCTCGCTGGGATCGAGGTAATAGGTCAGCGGGTCGAAGAACGCGTCGACGAACTGACCCACCCCGTGTCGCACGGTCGCCGGCCCGAAGACCGGCAGCATCAGATAGGGACCCGCGCCGACGCCATAGCTGTTCAGTGTCTGACCGAGGTCGCTGTCGTGGTGGGGAAACCCGAAATCCTCGGCGACCTCGAACAGCCCGCCAAGCCCCAGCGTCGAGTTGACGAGAAACCGCGTCAGCGTCACGCCGGCGTCACGGAATTCCAGTTGCAGCAGATCGTTGGCCAGAACGATCGGTGCTTTCAGGTTGCGTACGAAGTGGCGGACGGACTGCTTCGCCCGGTTGGGCACGATTTTGCCGTATGTCCACGCCACGGGCCGGAAC
>CAZPMO010000009.1:40431-52651 GCA_964587515.1 uncultured Rhodospirillaceae bacterium
CGCCGCCGGTGGCGGCGCGCGTTCCCCGAGCCCCGCGAGCCCCCTGAGCCCCCCGCGCCATAGTCTGGATTCGCGGCACGAAGAAGGGAAACGCCTGACTCAATTGCGCCGCCAACTCGTCCCGCAAATCGGGCGCGGCGGCGAAGGCCTCGTTCACGATCGCGTCCATTTGCGCTGGATTTTCGGAAATTCGACCGATCGCGACGCTCGCGATCCGCGTCGCCGCGCTGCGTCGATTGTTGGCCGCGATAACCTGGGCGAGCCGGTCGTTCATCGGGGCCTGTACGATGACGCGGTTGTGCGCGGCGGTGTCGCGATACTGAGCGGCCAGCGTTCCTAAATTGTCGGGCGGTAATGCGCCCACGCCAATTTGCGCCGTCGCCGGTCCGGCAAGGGCCGCCAGTATCAGAAATCCGAGAGACAGAAGTCTCATGGCATACCGATTGATTTCCGATCGGCCCCGCTTCGCAATCCGCGTCGGCCGATCATCCCCCTCCACGTGGCCCCTTTTTAGATGCCGGCATCACGCCGGTTCGCGATTTAAGCCGCGCGATCAACTTTTTCAGCCCGTTGCGCCGGATAAAGGCCGAGAATTCGTCGCGTTGGGTAACCGCCATGCTGATGCCTTCGACCATGACATCGATGATCCGGTAATTTCCGCCGGTGGCGCGCACCCGCCAGCTTGTCTTGATGGGCGGACCCTGTGGCCGGCCGATCGTGGCGAACACAAGCACGTCCTTTTTGCCGGCGACGCGTTCGGAAACAACCCTCAGCGTTTCACCCGAATATCCGCCTAATCGGCTTGAATAGGTCTTGATCACGTATGTCCGAAAGACTTGCTGGAACTCCGCGCGCTGGTGCGCCGACGCCCGGCGCCAGTGGCGGCCCAGCACGAACCGCCCCAGAAAGGGCAGGTCGAATCCGCTGTTCAACAGGCTATCGAATTCGCGTTCGCGCTGTTGCGCCGAAAGTTCCTTGGCGCGCAGCACCGTGATCGCCTTGTCGCCAAGATTGCTGACCAGGACCGACGCCGGTCCTTTCCCCGCCGCGTGCGGCTGGGCAATGCCCAATGCGACGATCGCGGCCGCCGCAAAAATTGACATGACAAGTCTGCGGTGCCACCGCGTCATGCGACCTTCATCCCCCAAATTCTCGCGACAATAGGCAGATAAGAACGCTTCTGACAACTGCCTCGGGATGGCGGGGCGTCAGGAATCCCGTTTCGGGCGCTGATAGTGGAGCGGTGTTTCCTGGGCCGTCGGTTTTTGCGGCAAGGAACGTTGCGGCGCGGCGTAAAACATACGCTTGCGGGGGTCGTTGGTGCCGTCGAACGGGCGGCGAACGCGGACACCCTGCTTGGTCTTGCTGGCTTGCCGTTGGGCCTTTTGAAGCTGCTTGGCGAGGTTCTTGTTCCAGGGCAGCCGATAGGCGCGGGGTTCGTCGGAATCCGGAACGCGAAGCCACAGATAGATGGCGGTGCCTTCCTGGAGGCTCGCCGCCAGCAGGTTCGTTTCCTTCACGTGCCGTCGCGCCCACTCAAGCGATGCCGGTTTGGGACGGCTCATCAGTTCCGACACGCTGCCATAGGTCAACGGCATGATCATGGCGGCGGCGGCCAGCGCCGACAGCTTGATCCACATCTTGCGCGGCGCCCAGATGCTGATATTGGCGAGAACGGCGGCAACGATCACCGCCGGGATGAAGAAATACAGCGCCAGATCCATTATTTTGCCGCGCTGCGCAACGGCTTGAACAGGCTGTGGATGCTGCCCGGGACCAGCCTTCGGTCACTTCCGAGGCTGAACCGGAAGGCGGTGCTTTCTTCCCCGGTATAGCTCATCTCCAGTTTGCTGGTGACGATGCGCTTCAGCCGGTCGGCCTGGGATTTCTTCAGACTGGCGACGATGGTGACCGGGATCGGCAGCACCCCGCCGGAATTGCGGTAGAGGTGGATGTTGACCGTGTATTCGCCCGGCGTGATGCCACGGCTGTAGGCGACCTCGTAATTGACCTCGGTGATGTCGAGGTAGCGGCCCAGATCGTCGCGCAACAGGTTGAACACGCGGCCGCCCTTGTTCGAGTATCCGACCGCCCGGTCGCCCGGCGCCTCGACCCACAGATCGACATCGGCGTCGATTTTGGCGGGCCAGTGGATCTCGATCACCACATTGCCGGGCGGCGGCCCCTCCTTGGCCTCGAGCGGCGGATGCAGGTGGGGCAGCAATAGCAGCACGACCGCGACGAAGCCGGACAGCGCCAGCATGATGACGTCTCGGAAGACTGTATCGCCGCTGTCGTCCTCGAAGGAATCAAGCTCGGGCATCCCGCTCCCCAAGCTCGTGAATCGAGGTGATCAGCTTCACCGTGCCGGTCGCCAGCAGGTGATAATTGACCGTCAGCCAGAGATTCAGCACGCCGCCCACCAGTGTGGTGTAGAGCGCCGTCGACATGCCTTGGATCAGCATCGAGACCATGGGCGAGATGTAATCGAAGTCGGACGCCTTCTGCGGGTCGACGCCGGACAGCGCGATGATGAAGCCGATCACCGTGCCGATCAGTCCGAGCAACACCAGGCTGTTGGCGATATGGCGAACCACCGCGATACGGTGCGACAGGCGCAGGCGCATGGCGCCGGCCAGCACCGAGGCGCCGCTGTCGCCATTGGCGCGCAGTTTTTCGAGGTAGGTCCGCGCCAGAGACGTCACGCCCGGATCGTAGTCGCGGGCTGCGTTGAGCTCACGGCTGACCTGGACGATTTTCGCACCGCACAGCGCCAGCCCGGCGATAAATACGATGAAGATCGCGACCGAGAGTTGCGTCTTGTCGGCGACCAGCACCATTTCGATGTAACCGTGGACGTAGGCCGCGCCCAGCAGGGACGCGCCCACGAGATTGAATAGCGCGAAACGCAAAATCAGAAGATGCCGGCGCGTGTCGCGCAGCGCGCCGTCCCATTTCACCGGAAGCGCCCCGGTGGAATCTTCGCCGGTGGGCATGTGTTGAATGACTGAGGCCATTACGCGGCTTTCCAATGTCTACGTAAGCCCCAATTTTCGTCCGCTTATGGTTAACGAGCGGTTAACGGAGGAGGACGAAGCAGAACTATTGTTATACGTAAGATGACGGATACCTTGGGGGAGACTCGCGGAAAACGAGGTTTCGTGGTCTAATGGGCTCGCCATGAATGATTTGCATTTTGACCGGCCGCGCAACGAGATGGTCGAGGAAATCGCCGCCCATGTGCGTGACATCAGCGCCCATATCGGCCGCGAAATTCTCGACGACCGTGTGATGGCGGTGATGGCCCGCGTGCCCCGGCATGAATTCGTGCCGGTCGAGTTGCGCGGCTTCGCCTATGTGAATTCGCCGCTGCCGATCGGCCACGGCAAGACCATTTCGCAACCTTATATCAACGCCTTGATGACCGACCTGCTGAACCCCGGACCGGACGACGTGGTGCTCGAGATCGGCACCGGTTTCGGCTATCAGGCGGCGCTGCTGGCCGAGCTGGCGGGGCGTGTCTACACGATGGAGATCATCGAGGAGCTGGCCGAGGGCGCGCTGCGGCGGTTGCAGTTGCTGGGCTACGAAAATATCGAGTTGCGGGTCGGCGACGGCACCCATGGCTGGCCGGAGCACGGGCCCTATGACCGTATCCTGGTGGCCGCCGCGCCCGATCTGGTGCCGCCGGCGCTGATCCACCAGCTCAAGCCCGGCGGGCGCATGGTGGTGCCGGCCGGCATCGAGGACGCCCAGCAGCTGATGATCGTGGACAAGGACGCCGACGGCAAAGTGAGCATGCGCGAGGTGCTGCCGGTGCGGTTCTCGGCGCTGCACTCGCGCGACGACGACGTCGACGACGAATAGCGCGCGATCCAGCAATGTCCCGCCGGGACGCGGTTTTCACAGATCTGAAATGCATTTTCGGTAGGCGGCGGCGATAAACTCCCGCTGTGCGTGGGCGCCGTCGCGCACCACCCATTCGCCGCCCACCATCACGTCGCGCACCGAGCTGGTATTGCCCGAGAACAGCCACGAATCCAGTATTTGATCACTGTCGCGCCCGACCAGCGCCGGGTGGCCCGCGTCCAGCACCACCAGATCGGCGCGCAGACCCGGCGCCAGCGCCCCCACCGGGCGGGCCAGCGCCCGCGCCCCGCCGGCCAGCGCCGCGCCGTAGAGCGCCTCGCCGCTCGACTGTCCCGCCTCGGCCACCACGTTACGGCTCAGGGTCGTCAGCCGCTGGCCGTATTCAAGCCAGCGCAACTCCTCGACCGGGCTCACCGAGATATGGCTGTCGGAGCCGACGCCGAACCGTCCGCCGGCGTCAAGATAGGACCGCAGCGGGAACAGTCCGTCGCCCAGATTGGCCTCGGTGGTGGGGCACAGCCCGGCGACCGCGCCCGACGCGGCCAGCGCGCCGGTCTCGGCCTCGCTGATGTGGGTCGCGTGCACCAGACACCAGCGCTCGCCGACGGCTGCGTTGTCGAGCAGCCACTCGATGGGCCGCGCGCCGCACCAGGCGAGGCAGTCCTCGACCTCGCGGACCTGCTCGGCGATGTGAATATGGACCGGCGCGGTCGCGTCGATCGCCTCCAGCCCGGCCAGCGCGCGGGCGAGACCGTCGGGCGGCACGGCGCGCAACGAGTGGAGCGCGACGCCCATGCGCACCCCGGCATCGTCCCGCCAGCGCCCCGCCAGATCGGCGACCAGCGCGATGAACTCATCGGCGGTCATGGCGAAGCGCCGCTGGCCCGCACCGACCTCGACGCCGCCGAACCCGCCCGCCGCATAGAGCACCGGCAGCAGGGTGATGCCGATGCCGGTGCGGCGCGCCGCCTCGACCAGCCGCGCCGAGGTCTCGCCGCGATCGTCGTAGGGCGCGCCGTCGGGCGCGTGATGCAGATAGTGGAACTCGCCCACCGAAGTGAACCCGGCCTCCAGCATTTCCACATAGAGCTGAGCCGCGATGGCGGCGAGATCGTCGGGCGTCAGCCGCGCCACGAAGCCATACATGGCCTCGCGCCACGACTAGAAATTATCGCCGCTGGTTCCGTCCGGTCCGGCGCGCTCCGCCAGCCCCGCCATCGCGCGCTGGAAGGCGTGCGAATGCAAATTCACCATGCCCGGTACGGCGTGGCCCGCCACAAGTTCGATCAGTGGCGTATCGGGCGCGCTGTCGTAAACCGCCGCGATGGCGCCGTCTTCGCCGATTTCCACCCAGCCCGGCGCGATCCAGCCCCCCGGTCCCAGCACCGAATGGAAACGATAGACCGCCTTCATTTCGCCCGTTCCGCCGCCGCCGTCATCGCCCACGCCATGATCTCCTCGATCAGGCGGCGCAACACCGGCTTCACCACCGCGCCCAAATCGGGCCGGTAGGCGAAAGGATGGGTCTCGTCCATATAGGTGCGCTGGGAAAGCTCGAGCTGCAGCGTATGCACCCCGTCGTCCGGCGCGCCGTATCGGCGGGTGATATAGCCGCCGGTGAAGCGCCCGTTATCGGCGGCCGTGAATCCCTCGGCGCCGTCGAGCACGGCGAACGCGCGCGCCGCCAGTCCGGCGTCGGCGCTGGCCCCCGACGCGGTCCCGAAATTGAAATCGGGCAGCAGTCCGTCGAAGAAGCGCGGCACAGCTGAGCGGATCGAGTGGGCGTCGAACACCACGGCGACGCCGTGGCGCGCGCGTAGCCGCGCGATCTCGTTGGCCAGCCGCGCGTGATAGGGCCGCCAATACGCCTCGATGCGCGCCGCGACCTCGGCTTCGTCCGGCGCCGCGCCGTCGCGATAGATCGCCTCGCGGTCGAAGGTGGCGAGCGGCACGATCTCGGTATTGTCGGCGCCGGGATAAAGCGCCTCGCCGGCCGGGTCGCGGTTCAGGTCGACCACATAGCGCGATTGCGTCGCGGCCAGCAGCCCGGCGCCGAGTTCTTCGCCGAAATCATAAAGATCGTTCACGTGCCAGTCGGTGTCGGGAATGCGCCGCGCGAAGGGTGTCATGTTCGCCGCGATGTCATCGGGAATCCCGCGCCCGTCATGGGGCACGCTGATCAGCAGCGGCGTCGAACCGGGGCGGAAGGTAAAGGGATCGGTCATGTATCGTGACGCCGGGTGCCGACACGGCGCCGCCCCCCATATGTCAGGTGTTGAAAGTGTACGTTCGCCGGTGGGGCGTGTCCATCGGAGCCCAAGCCGCGTGTGAAAAATGCGAGATAGTGGCGCGAACGAAACAAATGGTCCTCTCCCCTCGTGGAACCTTCCCGTGCACCCCGGAAGCGGACATGGAGGGCGTTGTCGCTGACAGCCGCATTTGATCCAGAACGGTCATTGGCCCCCGATGGACTTCACTGTCGGCCGCCCATACAATCTCGCCCATCGGTTGCTCTGAAAGCATTCACATCGCATGGCCGAAGAACGCGTCCAGAGGAGGCTTGCCGCGATCCTGATCGCCGATGTGGTCGGTTACAGCCGTCTCATGCGCGAGGATGAGACAGGCACTCTGGCGCAACTCAAGACCGTCCGGAAGGAACTGTTCGACCCGAAAGTCGACGAATATGGCGGGCGTATCGTCAAGACGACCGGCGATGGCATACTTATCGAGTTTTCCAGCGCCGTTGACGCCGTCCAGCACGCCGTCGATGTCCAGCAGGCAATGGCTCAGCGAAACAGCGTAGTTCCAGATGATCGTCGGATCCTGTTCCGCATGGGCATCAATCTTGGAGACGTAATCGTAGACGGCGACGACATTTACGGCGATGGCGTGAATGTCGCGGCCCGGCTGGAGGGATTGGCCGAGTCGGGCGGGATCTGCGTCTCCGCGATGGTGTATGAGGGAATCCGTCATAAGCTGGATATCGCCTTTATGGATATGGGCGAGCAGTCGGTAAAGAACATCGGCGAGCCGATCCATGTTTACGCAGTGGCATCGGAAGCTTCCACGACGCCAACCAAGCAAACTGGGCCGTCCGATGCGCTGTTTCGTCGCCCTGCGGTTGCGGTCTTACCGTTCGAAAACATGTCAGGCGATCACGAGCAAGAATACTTCGCAGATGGCCTGACCGAAGACCTAATAACCGCGCTTTCGCTGTGGCGTTCGTTTCCAGTGATCGCGCGCAACTCGACTTTCGCCTATAAGGGGCAGTCGCCCGACATTCGCATGGTCGGCGAGGAACTCGGCGCTCGGTATGTTGTCGAAGGCAGTGTCCGCAATCAGGTGGTCGGGTTCGAGTCACCGTCCAGCTTATCAACGCGGGGACGGGCCACCATGTCTGGGCCGAGCGCTACGACCGCGAACTCGAAGACATTTTCGATTTGCAGGACGAGATTACTCACCGCGTCGCGGCGATCGTTGAACCCGAACTAGAGCGCGCCGAAAAGCAGCGTGTCGTGGTCAAGCCGACCAGCGACTTGTCAGCCTGGGAATACTGCCTCAGGGGCTTCGCTCTCATCGACCAGAACACGGAAGCGGCGAATCGCGAGGCGCGCGATATGTTCCTCCGCGCCATTGACCGGGATCCCAACTACTGTCGCGCCCATACCGGGCTCGCCTTCAGCTATACGCGTGATCTTCGCTACTGGTCCCCACCCAACCGCGAAGAATGGGAGCATCTGTTCGCAGAAACCTCACGGCGCGCTGTCGAGCTGGATGGTAGCGATTCGATGGCGCGGACGATGCTTGCCCGGGTCTTTCTGCGCGCAAATCAATTCGACGCGGCGATTGCGGAGGGGCGTCGAATGCAATCCCCACAACGCCTATTGCAACAGCGTCCTCGGGGACATGCTTGTTTTCACGGGCCATTTCGATGAAGGGATCACCTGGATCGAACGATCTCATCAGCTCAATCCGATGGATGCCCGTGGTCACCTCATCTTCACCCATCTTGCCCTGGCACATCTCGGGGCGGGACGTCCGGAGCGTGCGATCGAATTCGCGCGTGAGGCGATCCGCCGCAAAGCGGATTTCGCCGAACCATATTTGTTGCTTGCTTCCGCCTTTGGATATCTAGGTCGAATTGATGAAGCTCACGACGCGTTGGAGCCCTACAAAGACACGGCCCTAGGATTCTTCGATCGGCATCCGGAATATGCTGAGGTCACCCGTGACCGTATCCTTGAAGGCCTCCGGAAAGCCGGTATATCGGAGTGATGCGCTGTCGCGGACAACATCGCGCAATGGTTGGTGTCATCAATGGTTAGCGAATGTCTGCTTATTCGCACAAACCGGAAGTCACGGCGACGAGGACCGACTTCTGCTTGACCGCCGACGCCGGACATTCGACGGAGCGATGTCCGCTTTCACCAGGAGTTCGTGTAACAACAGTCCTCAATGAAATAGGGGTAGCGGTTTTATGGCGTTCACAAATACGGTAACGGCGATCAATCTCGACGACATGATCGAGTTTGATAAGGGTAAACGGCTGGTACGCAAGAAAATCGTTCAGTCAGAAATAATCGTGTCGGAGATCGTGTGTTACGAACCGGGTCAGTTCACCAAATCCCATGTCCATCCGCATCAAGACGAAATCTTTCACTGTATTCAAGGCAAAGGCGTCGTCACTCTTACCGAACGGGATGACATCCCGATAGAACAGGGGAGTGTCGTGTTCGTGCCGTCAGGCATTGAGCACGGCGTTGAAACGATCGGTGACAATCGCCTCGTCCTCGTCTTCGCCAAAGGTCCGGGCGTGCCGAATCCTGACATACGGAAGAATTCAGAATAGTGGGTTCGTCACCGCCTAACTCGCTTTGGCTTGGCTTGGGTTTGCTTTTGCGGGTGAATCCACGCGTGGGCCGGTTAAGTGTGGATATAATACCCACGAGCGTTAATCAGAACCCATCGCCCATTCCGCCGGTGAAGCGGAGGCGAACTTGTGTAAAATGGCGGTATCGTCAGCAGAAGGAATATGGGCATGAAATCTCGATACGGTTACCAGGTTCCAGATCCGGACACTGAACTGACCCATGTCGATGCCGGGTCGCCCATGGGCGAATTGCTGCGGCGTTATTGGCAGCCGCTTTGCCTCTCCGACGAGTTGGGCGATTTGCCCAAGCGTGTTCGCATATTGTGCGAGGATCTAATTGCTTTCCGAGACAAGTCCGGACGGGTCGGCGTATTGGAGCCGCACTGCGCCCACCGCGGAACATCGCTCGAATTCGGTCGGATAGAGGAACGGGGTATCCGCTGCTGTTATCACGGCTGGCTTTTCGGAACCGACGGCAAATGCCTGGAGATGGCCTGCGAGCAACCGGGCTATGCCGAACGGATGGATGTCTGGCAACCCGCCTATCCGACCCGTGAATTCGGCGGGCTGGTGTTTGTCTATATGGGGCCGCTGGAACAAATGCCCGAATTCCCGGTCTATGACATCGTCGATGTCACGGACCGGGACGATGTGGTGTTGCGCGGTATGCGGCTGTGGGAGGACCACGGGATCGGATTTGTGCGGGACTGCAACTGGCTGCAGCATTATGAAAACATTGTCGATGCTTATCATCTGCTGGTTCTGCACGGCTCACATTCGGTCGACCAGTTCGGCAGCGTCGTGACCACGTCAGGCTCCGTCGATATTGGGTTCGAGACGACTGATCTCGGCGTGCGCTACAGGATGCTCCGCGATCTTCCCAACGGCAATAAACTGGAACGCTACGCGGAATGTATTCTGCCCAACGCGTTCATGGTGCCCAGTATTCATGAGCAAGGCGAGACGGCGAAATACCAGTCCAGGGCGACAGAACTGTCTTGGATCGTGCCGACGGATAACGAACATCTTTACGGCATCAGTATCGTCGCGTGGCCTTTGAAGGACGGCGCGCCGGACCCGGACTGGAAGGCTGGGACCGATACCCTGACCGATATCCGCCCCGGCAATCTTCGCAATCGGCCTCATGAAGAAAAGCAGCGAGTTCCAGATGACATGGAAGCTCAGGAGAGCCAGCGCAAAATCGCGGTCCATGCGCTTGAAAACCTGGCATTGTCGGATCGTGGCGTCGTACTGCTGCGAAAGGGAATGCGGCGGGCCATTGCCGATATGACGGCGGGAATAGACCCTCAGAACATCGTTCGCGATGCAGCGGCGGCGCGCGGCATCCCGTCCCATGCCTGGAACACCGTAATTCTGCCGGAAGAATTGGGCGCGGCGGCGGAATAACCAAATAACCGCGGCCAACAGTGAGGAATTTGACTGCATTATCGCCGGTGCCGGGTTGTCCGACACGCGTTTACCTGCGCGCGCGCCACGGGTAGCCTCGTCCCATGCAATCGTCCAAGTTCGCTTCCTATTTTGGTGGTATTGGCCACGCTCTCTCGTCACGCGATTACCGCAACTATTGGTATGGCCATGTTTTTTCGTCACACGGCGTGTGGATGCACCGTATGGCTGTGGGCGTACTTATTTTTCAGCTTACCGACTCGCCTGCCTGGCTGGGCTTCATCGGGTTCGTCTATTCGTTGCCGTTGATGATCCTCGGCCCGATCGCGGGCGCCATTGCCGATCGTTTCGGCATCCGGCGTACGGCCATCATCGCGATCGTCGTAACCATCGCGTTGACCTGCCTGATGGCCGGGCTCACGCTCGGCCGGGTGATGACGCCGGCGTTGCTCGCGGCGTTGGTGATCGTCCTTGGCGGCGTCCACGCGTTCGACTTTCCGGTTCGCCAGGTCCTGATTCAATTGCTGGTCGGGCGCGACCGGATGGCGGCGGCGATCGCGCTCAACTCGACCACCTTCTATACCGCGTCCTTTACCGGTCCGATGCTGGCCGCCGCGGTTCTGGCGATCGGCGAACGCTATGTCGACGAAACCGCGGCGGGGATCGTTTTCGTCATCTACGCGCTCACCATGGCGGCGCTGCTGATCGGCATTCTGTGCACGCATATGCGCGATCGACCACCCGGGAAAGGCAATTTGACCGCGCTCGTGAGGGACGTGCGGGACGGTCTGCGCTACGCGCTCGCCGAGGACGGCATTCGCCTCGTTCTCGTCATGTCGTTCGGCGTTTCGCTGTTCGCCAGACCGTACATGGACCTGTTGCCGGGATATGCGCTCACGATTTTCGACCGCGGCACCGACGGGGTGGGCACCATGATCGCCGCGTCGGGCGTCGGGGCGCTCTGCTTTTCGGTTTTCATGGCGGTGCGCGGGCGCACCGAGGGGCTGACGCGCATGCTGATCGTTTCCAGCGCCGCCGCGTCCCTGGCCCTGCTCCTGTATTCGGCGGTCGGAAACTTCTGGCTTGCCGGCGTTTTCATGGCGTTGGTCGGCGGCTGCCTCGTCATGGTCGGAATCGCGTCCCAATCGCTGATTCAACACGCCACAAGCAACGAATTTCAGGCGCGCGTGATCAGCGTTTATTTCGCGCTCACCTTCGGCGTCCTGGCGATCGGCGTTCTCGTCATGGGCTGGATCGCCGAGTTCGCCGGGTTCCGCGTGTCGTTCGCATGTGGCGCGGCGGTGTCGCTTCTGGTGGTGGTCGTCGTCGGCCCCGGCCTGTGGCGACGGGCGGGCGACCTCGAAGAACCGAAAGCCGTGTTCTCGACGCCATCGGTCACCGATTCAGCAATCGCCGACCCCAAGTCCTCCCGCACAGCGGAATAATCGGCGAAGTGAGCGGAAATACGATAACGACCGCGTCGAACGTTGCTGTCATGGGAGCCGTTCCCGCGTGATGAATGAACGAATGTCCGCAGCTCTTACATTACCTCAGCGGCAAGATGCGCATGGACGACCTGGTTGTTGCGTTGCATATTCGGTGCCCCAGGCTTCAACAATGGCTGGCTCGCCTTTGGACCGATTGACCTCCGCCGGTGGTTCAGCGGGGAGTGACAATGATTTACGAAGAACGGATTTACACGATAAAGCCCGGCTCCACGGCCGAGTACCTCAAGAACTATGAGGAACTCGCTCTCGATATCCTGATGGAGTGCCTCGGCAACCTGGTCGGCTTTTGGTCCACCGAGCACGGTCACGTGAATCAACTGGTGCACATCTGGGCCTTCGAGGGGCTCGACGACCGGCTTGCCCGGCGCAAGATGTTGGCGGAACACCCCGGCTGGCCGGCCTATCTCGAGGTCAACCTGCCGCTGCTTCTCGACCAGGAGAGCCGGATTATGCTCCCTGCGCCATTCTCCCCCCTGAAGTAGCCGAGGCCACCATCGGATACGGTGTGCTCTAGCTGTGGAGTCTCATAAGGTTGTTCACATCGAGCCCTGACCGGCTGATGGGT
>CAZPMO010000010.1:0-25684 GCA_964587515.1 uncultured Rhodospirillaceae bacterium
TTCATCGCATCCCAGAATGCGCCTGTTTCCAGATTTCGGCCAGCGCGTTGCGGTCCATCTTGCCGCGATTGGTCTTGGGCAGGGTCTCGCGGAAGATTATCTCCTTGGGCATCTTCGCGTCCGGCAGCCGTGACCGGCAATGGTCGCGCACGTCGTCGGCGCTCAGCGCCTTGCCGGCGCGCGGCGCGACATAGACCACCACCTCCTCGCCATAGATCTTATCGGGTACGCCGACGGTCGCGACTTCGGCGACGGCGGGCATCTGAAGGACGATATTGTCGATCTCGACCGGCGCGATGTTGACGCCGCCCCTGATGATCAGATCCTTTTCGCGCCCGGTGATGGTGAGAAACCCGTCGGTGTCGAAGAAGCCCATGTCGCCGGTCCTGGCGCGTCCGCGCGCGTTGACGCGGACCGCGCCGTCCTCGGCGAGATAACGATATTCGGCGTCCGGCGCGCGGCCGAGCTCGATCAGGCCGATTTCGCCGGTGGGCAGCGCCTCGCCCGCGTCGTCGACAACCGTGACATGCTGATAGGGCAGGGGACGGCCGACGGTCCCCATGCGCCGGTCCTTTTCATTGGACCCGGCGATCCAGCCGGTTTCGCTGGCGCCGTAACCCTGGCAGACGGGCACCCCGTACATCTCCTCGAAGCGCCGCCAATCCTCCACCATCAGCGGCGCCGACGACGAGGTAATGAAACGGAAATGAGGGATATCGGCTGCGGCGATATCGACCGGGCGGTTGATCAGCATGTTGATGATTGTCGGGTTGCCGGCGGCCAGCGTTACCTTGTAATCGCGCACCCAATCGAAGAACCGGCTTTGCGAGAAGCGTCGCGCCATCACCAGCGTCGCGCCCTTGCAGACCGTTCCCAGCGCCGACAGCACCTGCGCCGACATCCAGTTGTAGGAGCGGTAATCGAGGACGCGGTCTTGCTCGGTGATGGCGAAGGCGTCCGCGGTGGGCTCGGTGTTGCCGATCAACTCGACGAGGCTGCACACCACCCCCTTGGGCCGGGTCGCCGTGCCGGACGTATAAAAAATCGAGGCGACATCGTCCATAGCGCCGACCGGATCGAGCGGCGCGCCGTCAGGAAGTTTTTCCAGTTCGGCGAAAAAACCGGTGCCGCCGCCGCCGGACTTCCAGTCGCCCAGCGCCACCCATTCGCCGGGCACGGTCGCGGCCAGCTTTTCGATACCGAGCCCTTCCTCGTACAGCACCAGCGGCGCATCGACGGCCTTCAGGATATCCTCGAAATAGGTCGCGTTCATTTCCACATGGATGGTGCAGATCGTCGCGCCGTAGGCCAGGGTTCCGAAATAGACCGCGAGATGTTCGATCGAGTTGTTGGACAACAGGGCGACCCGGCCGTTGGCCCCGATCCCGCGGGCCGCCAGCGCCCGGCCGACGCGCGCGGCGAGGTCATACATCTCGCCGTGGCTTATGGATTTTTCCTGGTCGATGGCCTCGATAAGGGGCTTGTCGGGGAAACGCCTCGAATTGCTCTCCAGCCAGCCCAAAACCGTGCCGTCGGGAGTCTTACTACCCATAAATGTAACTCCAACGCCGGAAATTCGGCGGATATTGAACGTCCGGGGGAGTCGCCCCGGCCCGCGCAAACTACCCTCGACACCGGTTGGGCTCAAGAGATGGCCCGGCAATAATTGTTGACTACGCAACAATTAGGTGTCGATTTCCGCTTATAATAATTCTATATATGCGGTGGTTCCGGGATCACACCGGGGCCTCAGCGGATAATATTGGAGGACGGGATGTCGAGCGCGGAACAGGCCGGGGATACGCAGCAGGCGGGCGGCGGCCGGCGAATCGATTTCCAGACCAGCCCCAATCGCTATCATCACTGGAAGCTGACGGTGGACGGCGACGTCGCGCGGCTGGCGATGGATGTCGACGAAGACGCGCCGCTGGTGCCCGGCTATACGCTGAAGCTGAACTCCTATGATCTCGGCGTCGATATCGAGCTCTACGACGCTATCCAGCGGTTGCGCTTCGAACACCCCGAGGTCGGCTGCGTCGTGATGACGTCCGATAAACCGCGCGTGTTCTGCGCCGGGGCCAATATCAAGATGCTGGGCCAATCGAACCACGGCCATAAGGTCAATTTCTGCAAGTTCACCAACGAGACGCGTAACGGCATCGAGGACGCGACGGACAATTCGCGGCTGTCGTTCATTTGCGCCATCAACGGCACCGCGGCCGGCGGCGGCTACGAATTGGCGCTGGCGTGTGACCACATCATGCTGATCGACGACGGCTCATCCACGGTCTCTTTGCCCGAACTGCCGCTGCTGGCGGTGCTGCCGGGCACCGGCGGGCTGACCCGGCTGGTCGACAAGCGCAAGGTCCGTCACGACCATGCCGATTTCTTTTGCACCACGTCCGAAGGCATGCGCGGCAAGCGCGCCATCGACTGGCGGCTGATCGACGAGCTGGTGCCGGGATCGCGTTTCGAGGAGCTGGTCGCCGAACGCGCCCACGAATTCGCCGCCCGGTCCGACCGGCCGAAAGACGCCAAGGGGATCGCGCTGACGCCGCTCAACCGCGCCATCGAGGGCGACCGCATCGTTTACGACAACATCACCATCGAAATGGATCGCGACCTCGGCGCCGCGACCGTCACCATCGCCGCGCCGGCCGCGCCGCCGCCCGCCGACGTGGCCGCCATCGCGGCCCAGGGCGCGGCATTCTGGCCGCTCGCGCTGGCCCGCGAGCTTGACGACGCGGTGATGGATTTGCGCGTCAATGAATCCGAGATCGGCACCTGGGTATTCAAGACCAGCGGCGAGACGGCCAATGTCGAGGCCGCCGACAAGGCGCTGCTCGACAATGCCGATAATTGGCTGGTGCGCGAGATCACCCTGTACCTCAAGCGCTCGCTGAAGCGCGTCGACGTCAGCGCGCGCAGTCTGATCGCGCTGATCGAGCCGGGATCCTGCTTCACCGGCACGCTGCTCGACATCGCCCTGGTGTGCGACCGCAGCTACATGCTGGACGGCGCGTTCGAGGGCTCCAACCTGCCGGCCGCGACGATCAAACTCACCGGCATGAATTTTGGCCCGTTGCCCATGCCCAACGGGCTGTCGCGCATCGCGCATCGCTTCCTCGCCGAGCCCGAGGCGGTGGATGCCGCGAAAGCCGAAATCGGCAAGGCGCTGGAGGCCGAAGACGCCGAGGCGCTCGGGCTGGTGACCTTCATTCCCGATGACATCGACTGGGAAGACGAGGTCCGCATCGCGGTCGAGGAACGCGCCGCGTTCTCGCCCGACGCGCTGACCGGCATGGAGGCGAGCCTGCGGTTCGCTGGACCGGAGACGCTGGAGACCAAGATCTTCGGCAGGCTGTCCGCGTGGCAGAACTGGATTTTCCAACGCCCCAACGCTGTCGGCGATGAGGGCGCGCTGAAGCTCTACGGCACCGGCCGCAAGAGCCAATTCGACAAACGAAGGGTCTGAACCATGGCGATCAACTACGCCGAACGCATCCCCAACAACGTCAATTTGTCGGACAACCGCCGCCTCCAGCGCGCGCTGGAAAACTGGCAGCCGAAATATCTCGACTGGTGGCGCGAACTCGGCCCCGACGGGACCTCGGATTACGACATCTATCTGCGCACCGCCGTCAGCGTCGAGTCCGACGGCTGGGCCCATTACGACTATGTGAAGATGCCCGACTATCGCTGGGGAATTTTCCTGAACCCCTCGGAAGAGGGCAAGAAGATTACCTTCGGCGATCACAAGGGCGAGGATGTGTGGCAGGAGGTCCCGGGCGAATACCGCGCGACGCTGCGCCGCCTGATCGTGACCCAGGGCGACACCGAGCCCGCGTCGGTCGAGCAGCAGAACCATCTCGGGCTGACCTGTCCGTCGCTTTACGATTTGCGCAATGTCTTCCAGGTGAATGTGGAAGAAGGCCGTCATCTGTGGGCGATGGTCTATCTGCTGCAGGCGCATTTCGGCCGCGACGGCCGCGAGGAAGCCGAAGCAATGCTGGAACGCCATTCCGGCGATCCCGACAAGCCGCGCATCCTGGGCGCGTTCAACGAAAAGACGCCGGACTGGCTGTCCTTCTTCATGTTCACCTATTTCACCGACCGCGACGGCAAGTACCAGCTTTCCTCGCTGGCCGAATCAGGCTTCGATCCGCTGGCCCGCACCTGTCAGTTCATGCTGACCGAGGAAGGCCACCACATGTTCGTCGGCGAAACCGGCGTCGGGCGCGTGACGCAGCGCACCTGCGAGGTGATGAACGAGCTTAAGACCGACGATCCGGAGCGCATCCGCGCGGCCGGCGCGGTCGATCTGCCGACGCTGCAGAAGTTTATCAATTTCCACTTCTCGGTGTCCGTGGATCTGTTCGGCCAGGAAACCTCCACCAACGCCGCCACCTATTTCAACCAGAGCCTGAAGGGTCGTTTCCAGGAATCGGAACTTGACGACGACCACAAGCTGGGCGACGCCGCTTGGCCGGTCAACATCGTCAAGGGCGATAGCATCGTGATCGAGGAACTGCCGGCGCAGATCGCGGTCAATGAACGGCTGCGCGATGAATACATCATCGATTGCGAGCGCGGGATGACCCGTTGGAACCGCATCATCAAGCGCCACAAGATCGATTTCGAATTCAAGCTGCCGCACCGCGCCTTCCATCGCGCGATCGGCAACTTTTCCGAAATCAAGGCTTCGCCCGACGGCAAGATCGTCACCGAGGCGGATTGGACCC
Organism: uncultured Rhodospirillaceae bacterium; assembly: GCA_964587515.1. GTDB lineage: Bacteria > Pseudomonadota > Alphaproteobacteria > MPNO01 > MPNO01 > CAZPMO01. Next base: position 4,743 of record CAZPMO010000010.1, read on the forward strand.
ACCATCACGGCGACTGGATGCCAAGCGAAGAAGACCGCGCCTTCGTCCAGAGCCTGATGCACCGGGTAACCGAACCGGGCAAGGTTGCCGGCTGGATCGCGCCGCCGGCGCGCGGCGTAAACCACGAAGACCCCGCGACCTTCGAATACGTACGCTTCAACCGCTAAGCGCCGGGATCACGCGCCGGGTTGCGTCGCCGGGGCGCGTTCGAGACCGGCGGCGAGGCGGCGGCGGCGCGGCATGGCCAGCGCCCACACCACCAGGCACAACATGGCGCCGCCGGCGACCGGAGCCTGCAGCCCGTAAACCGTCGACAACCATCCCATCGCCATGGCGCCGATCGCCGGCGCCGCGCGCGGCCCATGCCCTGGGCGGCGAGACGTTGCCATGCCTTTTGCGCCAACTTCATGGCGGACAGTCTATCGCGCGCCGCCGCCTAACCGGGTAATATTCGGCGGACGCAAGAAGCCAAATTCGGAGAGGCGCGCAATGCCCAACAACAATACGGTCATCGTCAATCGTGACGTGACGCCCGCGACGCTCGAATTTTCGCCGGTCTTCAACGTCGCGGTGCCGATGGTCGATCGTCATCTCGGCCAGGGGCGCGGCGATAAGGTCGTGATCCGCGACGTCAATGGCGACGTGACTTATGGCGAACTGGCGGAACGGGTGAACCGCGCCGGCAATGCTCTGCTCGGTCTCGGCGCGGGTCAGGGCGACCGCGTGATCATGGTGGTCAAGGACTGCCCGGAATTCATCTACCTGTTCTTCGGCGCCATAAAGGCGGGCGTGGTGCCGGTGCCGGTCAACACGCTGCTGCGCGCCAAGGACTATCAGTACATGATCGAGGATTCCGGCTGCGCCGGGCTGATCTATTCACCCGAATATGCCGGCGAGGTCGAACCCGCCCTGGAGGCCGCCGACCGCAAGCCCGATTTTATCCTTCGGACAGAGGGCGCGGGCGGGCTCGGTGAGCTGATCGCGGCCGCATCCAATGAACTGGAGGCGGCGCCGTCCACCGCGGAAGCCGATTGCTTCTGGCTTTATTCGTCGGGCTCGACCGGGCGTCCCAAGGGCGCGGTGCACCGCCAGCGCGATATTGTCGTTCACGCCGAATATTACGCGGTGGGCGCGATCGGAATCGGCGAGGACGATGTCGCGTTCTCCGCCGCCAAGCTGTTCTTCGCCTATGGGCTCGCCAACTCCATGAATATCGTGCTGTGGACCGGCGGCTCGGTGGTGCTGTCCGACCGGGTGCCGACGCCCGATATGACCTTCGAGATGATCGAGCGGTTCCGGCCCACCGTTTATTACGGCGTGCCGACACTCTATGCCGCGCAGCTCCGCGCTCTGGACCAGGAAGATCGGGACCTGTCGTCGCTGCGGCTTTCGATCTCGGCCGGCGAGGCGTTGCCCGCCGACATATTGCGGCGCTGGCGGGAGAAGGTCGGCCAGCCCATCATCGACGGGCTCGGCTCGACCGAATTGACCCATATCTTCATCACCAATACGCCCGATGCCGTTCGTCCGGGAACCAGCGGCCTTATCGTGCCCGGCTACGACGCCAAGGTCGTCGATGATGAGGGTGTCGAGGTGCCCGACGGCGAGACCGGGCGGCTGTGGGTCTCGGGCCAATCGCGCGCCGCCTATTACTGGAACCAGCCGGAAAAGACCGCCGAGACCATGGTCGGCGACTGGATGGATACCGGCGATACCTATATCCGCGACGAAGACGGCTGGTACATCTATTGCGGGCGTTCCGACGACATGATCAAGGTCGGCGGCATCTGGTGTTCGCCGATCGAGATCGAGTCCAAGCTGATCGAACACCCCAAGGTGCTGGAAGCGGCCGTCGTGGGGCGCGCCGATAGCGACGATCTGGTCAAGCCGGAAGCCTACATCATCCTCAACGAGGCCTCGGACGCCTCCGATGCGCTGGCCGACGAGCTGCTGGAGCACTGCAAGGCGAGCCTCGCGCGCTATAAATATCCGCGCTGGTTCAACTTCGTCGAAGACCTCCCCAAGACCGCCACCGGCAAAATCCAGCGCTTCCGGCTCCGGGCGGAGTAAGCCCCCCGGTTTCGATCATTCGGTCGGGTCTGTCGGGGGTTTGCGCGCGCCATGGAACACCGCGATGATTTCGACGATCTCTCCGGTAACGCGATAGGGGATGATGAATGGTGTTCCGGGGACCACAAGTTCCCGAGTTTCGGGAACGCGCCCAGGCCGGCCGATGGATGGAAATTCACCCAGGTGGTTCGTTGCCTCGATGATCGATCGAGCGACGGCGCGGGCCGCCGCTTGGTTGTCCTCGGCTATGAAATTTCGGATTTCAACAAGGTGAGCAACCGCTGGTCGGGACCAGCGGATTCTCACTTCGGCGGCTCGCGTTCGTTATCCGTCCCCCAACTCGAAAGCCATTCCGCCACGTCTTCTTGCGCCAAATATTCACCGCTTTCCAACGCCGCGATACCCTTTTCGATGCGTTCTACCTGCCAGGCCTGAGCCTCGAGGTAGTTTTCGACCGCTTGTTCCAGCAGCCACGATTTAGGCCGGTCGGTCGCCGCCGCCAGCCGCTCGATCTTTTCGGCGATCTCCGGCGAGACCCGAAACGAGAGGGGAACCGTCGAGGCCATCACTGGACTCCTGATGGTTGGTCACGCATTGTTCTATCACATCGTCTCATTCGCGAATTCATTAAGTGTAAACAATGTATTCAAAATATGCAATGTGTTCAAAATTCATGAAGTCCTGGGAATTGGGTTCTCTGCCATGACCGATCTTCGCGACGCCGGCCCGGCCGGGTTGAATATTCTCTCCGCGTCAGAGGCGGCGACGAGACTCGCCAGTGGAGAAATCACATCGGAGGCGCTGGTCGCCGATTGCCTGGAGCGCATCGCGGCGCGCGATCCAGAGATCGGCGCCTGGGCCCATCTCGACCCCGAGGCGGCGCTGACCCAGGCGCGGGAGCGCGATGGCGAGGAACGGAGGGGGCCACTTCACGGCGTGCCGGTGGGCGTGAAGGATGTGCTCGACACCGCTGATTTACCGACCGAATACGGCTCCGCGATCCATGCCGGTCACCAGCCCCAGGCGGACGCCGCCTGCGTCTCGGCGCTGCGCCGCGCCGGTGCGGTGATCCTCGGCAAGACCACCACCACCGAGTTCGCCTGCCCGATACCGGTCGGTGTCCGCAATCCGCATGATTTCGGACGATCGCCGGGTGTCTCGTCCTCGGGTTCGGCGGCGGCGGTGGCCGATTTCATGACGCCGCTGGCGCTCGGCACCCAGACCGGCGGCTCGGTGATCCTGCCGGCCGCGTTCTGCGGCCTGGTCGGTTATAAGGCGAGTCTCGACGGGCTCGACCGGGGCGGCATCCGTCATTTGCGGCCGTCGCTCGATACGCTCGGCGGCTTCGCGCGCGAGGTCGGCGACATCGCGCTGCTCAGGGCCGCGATGACCGGCGTTGGCGCCGCACCTGAGATGTCCGCGCCGCCGCGCATCGGGGTCTGCCGCACCTTTAACTGGGACCAGGCGTCCCCGGAAACCGCGGCGGCGCTGGAATCGGCGGCCGAGACGCTGGCCGGGGCGGGGGCCGAGGTCAACGACGTCGAACTGCCGGCCGCGTTCACGGGCATCGAAGACGCGTTTCGCGTGGTCTCAAGCGTCGAGGGCTTCCGGGCGATGGAGTGGGAGATCGCAGAGCATCTGGACGCCCTGAACGGCTGGGCCCGCGAAGGCGTGGAAGCGGCCGCCGGCTGGGATGACGATGATTACGAGGACGCGCTGGCCCATGCCGCCGCCTGCCGCGCCGCGCTTGGCGGGCTGTTCGCGACCCGCGACGTGCTGTTGACGCCGTCGACCGCGGGCGAAGCCAGCGACGATCTCACCGGCGTCTCGAACTCGGCCTTCAACCGGGTCTGGACGATGATGCATGGGCCCTGCGTGACGATTCCCGCCTATGCCGGCCCCAACGGCCTGCCGGTTGGGGTGCAGATCGTCGGCCCGCCGCGCGCCGACGACCAGACCCTGGCCGTCGCCGCGTGGATCGCGGCCCGGCTCCCCTTTAATCTGCGGGATTAGTCGTCCTCGTCCCAGTCTTCGGAATCCCAGTCTTCGTCGTCCTCGGGCGGGTATTGCTCGGGCGCCTCTCCCTTGGCCGAGATCACGCGCGGGTGTTTCAGGGCTCGCGCCCTCTCTCCGATTCCTCGGACCTCCAATTCGAAACACCATTCGTCTCCGTAATCGAACACGAACTGTATTTTCTGTTTCGGCTCGGTGAAAGCCTGCCCGACACTGGTCTTCTTGACGCTCTTCGCTTTCGGTCGCCCGTCACCATCGTCCCAATCCTCGCCCATGTCCGCGAACAATTCATATCTGATCGGCGAATCATAGAAATCCTCGCCGAGATTGTCGTAAAAGCCGAAGGCGTGATCGAAATCGAAATCGAACGAGCCTACAATCGCCTCGGCCAGCCGGTAGAGGCTCATTTCGCCGCCGATTTCGATATCCCTGTACGTTTTCTTTTGGAACATCAGCTTGGCCCGGATGGTGTGTGTGATCATCTGCTGGCTCCGCCGTCCTTATTGTCGAACAGTGCTGGACTCCCGATCCCAGGACACGCATTGTCGCCCCCACGCATCAAGAAACAAGCAGAAATTGCTACCGGGATACCGCCATGGCATCCGCATCGACACAAGCATCGAAGCTGGCCGCGCGGGTGCGCGCCGGGGAATTCATCACCGCGCCCGGCGTCTACGACATGATCTCGGCGCGCATCGCCGACCGCCTGGGTTTCCCCGCCCTCTACATGACAGGCTCCGGCGTGGTGGCGTCGTATCTCGGCTTGCCCGACGCCGGCATCGCGACCTATACCGAAATGGCCGAACGCGCCGCGCGTATCGCCGACGGCGTCACGACGCCGCTGATCGCCGATGCCGATACCGGCTATGGCGGGGTGGTCAATGTGCGCCACACGGTGCGCGGTTATGAGCGCGCCGGCGTCGCCGCGATCCAGATCGAGGATCAGGCGTTCCCCAAAAAATGCGGTCACGTGTCGGGACAAAAACTGGTGCCGCTGGAAGACATGATCTCGCGCATCAAGGCGGCGCTGGATTCACGCGACAGCGCGGATTTTCTGGTGATCGCGCGCACCGACGCGCGTAAGGCCGCCGGTAAGGACGAAGCGATGCGCCGCTGTGAGGCATTTGCCCGCGCCGGCGCCGATATCCTGTTCTACGAGGCCCCCGCCGATACCGACGAAATGGCCGAGATCGGCCGCGCCTTCGATACGCCGCTGATGGCCAACATGGTCGAGGGCGGCGCGACACCCGTGCTGACCCCTTCTGAGCTTGAAGACCTCGGATTCCAGCTCGCGATCTTCCCCGCCTCCGGCTTCCTCGCCGCCACCGAAGCGCTCACGCGCGTCTATGGCGCGCTCAAGGACCACGGCGCTTCGACCGCCACCGGCGCGCCGCTGCACGACTTCAAGGATTTCGTCGCCCTGATGGGGTTCGACGAGATTCTCGAATTCGAGGGACGTTACGAATAATATCAATGACCGCTGGTATTATCATTCCGCGGCCGCCGCGCCGGTGACGGCGGCGTGGCGGGGCAGGGCGATGACGGCGGCGAATATGCAGGCCGCGGCAATGGCCAGCACCGTGAACAACATCGCAAACCCGCCGTCCGCGTGGATCCATGCGATGATCGGCACCGCCGTCGCGCTGACCGAGAACGTCACGATATAGCGCAGCGCATAAACTCGGCTGCGCCATTCGCTTTTGGTCAGCCGGCCGATCAGCACGTCGTTGATGGGGATTTGGCCGAACACGGCCAGCATGAAGGCGATGGAAACGATGAGCGCCGGGACACCGTTCAGCCCGGTCATCGCGCCGAGGAAAATGGCCTGCAAGGCGGCGACGCCGGCAAAGACCAGGCGGACCGAATAACGGTCGACCAGCCAGCCGACCACCAGTTGGGCGAACGCCGCCACCGAGAAGACCAGAAAGGCGTACCAGCCGATCAGTGTGGCGGAGCCCGCGATATCGCCCAGGCGCTCGTCGAATACCTTGGGCAGCGCGAAGGTGGTGCTTTGAAACACCAGCCCGCCGATGCCGGTCGAAATGAATATGATCACAAACGCACGGATCAGAATGCGCCGATCCGGGCCGGCCGGGCTGGTCGTGGCGGCGGGTCGGGCGGCGCGGGTCGTCGCATGGCGTCGGCCGGTGGCCAGGAAGACCGCATACAGGATGCCGGTGAGCATCGCGGCGATGCCCGGGGCAACGAACGCCGCGCGCCATCCGGAAATGTCGATCAGGGCGCCGGCGAGCAGGGCCGCGCAGGCGACGCCGAGGTTGCCGAATACGCCGTTCACCGCTAGCGCCATGCCGGTCTTCTCGCGGCCCGCGACCACCATTGCCAGCCCGACCGGATGATAGATCGCGGCGAACACGCCGATCGCCAGCAGCCCGGCGGCGATTCCGATCGGCGATGCCGCCAGCGCCGTCAGGCATGCGCTGGCGCCGATGCCGATGAAGAAAATCACCATCATGGCCTCGCGGCTCCACTTGTCGGCGATCCAGCCGGCGGGCAGGGCGCACACCCCGAAAGCGACGAATCCAGGCGTCGCGTATGGGATAAGCTCGGCGTAGGACATGCCCCATTCGCCGGCCAGCACCAGCGCCGCCACCGTGGCGAACACCAGTACGAACAGGTGATCGAAAAAATGGCCGATATTAAGGAACAGAAAGTTCAGACGGTCACGGTTCAACACGTGCCTCACGGCTGGTTCCGGCCGACCCTAATAGCCGCGCCCTAATGAGTCCACGGACCGCGACGATTTCACGCGCTTGATGGGAGGGAAGCCACGTCGTAAAATAGATTGCATGGAGCCGTCCCCGCTGGCGGGCGGCGATAGACAGGAGAATAAGTGAAATGGGTTACACCCTCGATCAGATGTCCAAGGAATGTCACGATGCCATGGTCGCCGATTCCGGCGCCGGCGGTCGCGAAAAGATTCGTCAATGCGTCGAGAAGGCGTGCAGCGACTCCGAATTCGTGAGCACGCATTTTGGTCCCGAAAACACAACGCAACGTCAGGTTCTCTATGAGGATTCGGATTTCGGATTCTGCATTCTGGCCCATGTCTATGAGGGTGCGCGGGAAAGCAATCCCCACGATCACGGACCGTCCTGGGCGATTTACGGCCAGGCCGAAGGCGTTACCGTGATGACCGATTGGCGTAAGGTTCAGGAACCCGCGGACGGCGCGCCGGGTAAGGTCGAGAAAGTGAAGTCCTACGATATGACGCCGGGAATCGCTCATTACTATGCGGAGGGCGTGCTGCATTCGCCGAGCCGCGCGGCCACCACGCGGCTGATCAGGATCGAAGGCAAGAACATGGACGGCGTCAAGCGCGACGCCTATGAGGTCGCCTGACCGTATCCCGAGGATTTGAAATTTCCGGGCGGGTGATTCCGCCCGGAAATTTTTTTGTCCGTTACGGTGTGGCGCCGCCGCTGGTCGAATTCTGGACCTCGGTGGTGACCTTGCCGAACAATCCCTGGAGAGAGACACCCATGGAGGAAAGCGCGCCGACCGCAGCGACCGAGACAAGCGCCGCGATGAGGCCGTATTCGACCGCCGTGGCGCCAGAAACGTTCTTTAGGAGCCGGTTGAAAAATCTAATCATTTTAGCATCCGCTATTTCCAGTGACCGGTTATTGAGTGTCACCAGGGGACGCTTAAAATTTCGCTAATATCCGGGTTATCTGTTTATTCAAACAGCCAGTAATAGCCGTAGGCCACGGCCACCGCGGGGATAGCGCTGTACAGCGTCGCGACCACCGCGGTCTTCGGCGCCATGGCGATTGCCGGGAACAATGCGTCGCCGTCGTTGCTGATGGCGTTGCCAAGCTCCGCCGATAGCGGCACCAGCCCGTTGAGATACATCGCCGCGACCACGATCTGCGGCCCGCATCCCGGAATAAATCCGACAAGGATCGCCATGAGCGGCACTATCGGGGCCCAAACCTGGAAAACGGTTGCGAGATCGATCGCGGTATAGAAGACGCCGAGCTCGTAGACCAGATAGGCGAACACCACCCAAACCGTCACGAAGCAGGTATCGCCGGCCACGCGGGCCGGCGCATCGCCGAGCCTTCCCTCGCTGGTCGAGGCCCAGCCGATCGGCTGTACCGCGCCGTCGGGGCCCATTTCGGTTGGTTTTGGTACGCGGTTCGGCGTGACCGAGGCCCAGATCAGCATTGACAACATCGCGCCGGCGGCGCCCAGCCACACTGCCGTATCGACGCCCATTACGGCGCCGAACATTGCTCCGGTATCGACCTGAAACGCGACGCAGCCGCCCAGCAACAGTCCCGGCACACACAAGGCGAACCACGCCCGGCGCCAGGGCCGCGACTCCACGGTACGAAAGCAGGGGCCGTCCCCGCCACGCCGCCCGTCGTCCGCATAACGCATGAAGTCGGGGCCATGAATCGCGTCCACCACAATGCCCGACGTCACGCCCACCAGGAACCCGGCAGCGAAAATGGCCAAGCCGGTCATGGGTTGTTGCGCCAGCAACAGGAAAGCCGCATCGCCCATGGTCGATGTCAGCACCGCGACCACCGAGCCGAACCCGACCCCGCCTCGCATATACTGGGTGATCACCATGATGGCGCCGCCGCAGCCGGGCAGCGCGCCCAGCGCCGCCGATACCGGCACCTGCCAGGCGCGGTGGCGGGCCAGCAGCGCGGTCGCGTCGATGCGGAACCACACTTCCAGCCCATAGAAAATGGTCAAGGTCAGGGCGACGAATACCGTGACCTGAAGGAAGGCGTCGGAAAGGCTAGTCAGGATGATGCCGGAGACCTCCGGCGATGTCGCGGCGAGAATGAAGATCGGCGCGATCACCATCAGGCGCACCGGACCGAGCGCCGCGCCAAGTTCCCCGAGCATCGGTCGCCGCCGGAGAGCCGGCCTCAACCGTCTCGCGACATCCAGTCTTGTATTCACCGAGTTGGTCCCGTCCCGGTATTTGATTTTTAGCCTCGACTAAAATTATTCGCCGGGACCAATCATTTGTCAAGCGACCAAGATTCGGGCATAGTTTAAACGATGACAGGAAAACCAAATATCGCCCGCTCCGGCGTCCGCATTCCCAAATCCCGCCGCCCGTCGATTCTCGTCGACCGGCCGGACGAGCAGGCGGACCATCATCGTCAGACCCGATTGGCCCGCCAAAGCGCCGTTGCCGAGGATTACGTCGAAATGATCGCCGACCTGATCGATTCGACCGGCGAAGCGCGCGCGGTCGATATCTCGCGCCGCCTCGGCGTGACCAACGCGACCGTCAACAAGATGGTCGGCCGGCTTCAGCAGAACGGGCTGGTGGTGACGCAACCCTATCGCGCGATATTTCTGACCGCCGAGGGGCGGCGCATCGCGGACGCATCGCGCCAGCGTCACGAGGTGGTGCTCGCGTTTCTCCAGGCCATCGGCATCAGCGAGGAAACCGCGCGGGCCGACGCCGAAGGGATGGAGCATCACGTGAGCGAGGAAACCCTCATCGCCTTCAAGCGCCTGATCGACGAACGCGGCTGACGCCCACCGACTTCTCCACCGCCGTCTTCTCCACCACCGGCCTTTATCCTATTGTTGGACCTCGTCAGGGGGCGACGCCTCGTTCCCAACGATAAATATAATGCCCTTGAGGGAGGACGATCATGCTGAAAACCGGCGCCGAATATCTTGAATCGCTGCGCGACGGACGCGTCATTCATATTGGACGCGAACGCGTCGAGGACGTGACCACGCACCCGGCATTCGCGGAAGCGGCGCGGACGGTCGCGGCGATTTATGACATGAAACGTGCCCCGGAAAATATTGATATCACTTCATATTCCGAGGATGGCGAACAATATTCGAGCTACTATCTCCGCACCCGTTCGCAGGCCGATCTATGGAAGCGGACCACGACCCATAAAATGATCGCGGACCTCACCCACGGGCTGTTCGGGCGTTCGCCCGACCATGTCGCGGGGCTGTTGACCGGGCTCGCCATGAAGGCCGACGTGCTCGACCAGGCGGGTCCCGGCTTTCGCGATAATCTGCTGGCCCATTTCGACGAAATGCGCCGCGACGATGTCTACGCCTCCTATGCCGTGATCCCGCCGGCCGGGATTCGCCACGCCGATGTCTATGCGGGCGAGCGCCGCGAGGATCCCGGCCTGCGTGTCGTCGCCGAGGACGATGACGGGGTGGTGCTCGACGGCATGAAGATGCTGGCGACCGGGGCGGTGTTCTCCAACGAGATACTGATCGGCAACCTCACGCCGTTGGCGGCGGAGTTCAAGGAATACGCCATCACCTGCATGCTGCCCTGCAATACGCCCGGGCTCGGCATGTGGGCGCGGCGGCCCTATGCGCTGAACGCGACCAGCGAACTTGACTATCCGTTGAGCGCGCGCTTCGACGAGACCGATGTCGTCGTGGTGTGTGAAAGGGTGAAGGTGCCGTGGGAAAAGGTGTTCATCCACAACGACGCCGAGTTGTCGCGCGGCTGCTACATAATGACGCCCGCGAACTGTTTTTCGAATCACCAGTCCAACGTGCGCTTCTGGTCCAAGATGTCGCTGATCACCGGGCTTGCGAGCCGCATGTGCGCAGCCAACGGAAACGACACGATCCCCGGCGTGCGCGAAGTGCTGGGGCGCCTTGCCGCCATGGAGGCCGCGATCGGCGCCATGGTGCACGGCCAGGTGCATGCCTTTGAGGAAGACTGGCCGGGCGGACCGGAAGGCTATGTCTGCTTCAATCGGCGCTATATGTATGGCGCGCTCAACTGGTGCACGGAGAATCACTCCCAGATCATCGATTCGGTGCGCGAACTTGGCGGCGGCCATCCGCTGCAGATGCCGGCCGATGCGAACGTGCTCGAGGACCCTGCCTTGCGCGCCCAGTTCGAGGCTTATTTCACCACGCCGTTCATGGAATCGCTGGATCGCTGGAAGCTTCTGAAACTCGCCTGGGACCTCACCGGTTCCGAATTCGCGGGCCGACATACGCTCTATGAAAAATTCTATGCCGGTCATTCGGCGCTGGTTCGCAATCAGAGCTTCCGCGAAGCGCCGTGGGATGATTTCCACGCCGTTGTCGATCAAGCGCTCGACCGTATCGCGGTGCCCGGGGACGACGTCTCGGCGCGCTAGGGCCGGGCTTGGCCCCATAGATATTGTGCCGTCGCGAAATCCTGTCTATCATAAGAACAAATAAAGAACATTGGCTGAAATAGCGCCGATCGGGCCTGATCGGAGGGCTGGTCATTTAAAAAAATTATACTATGGGATACCAAATGTTGCGTTTTGTTATTGCACCTACACAATTTCTTGTGCATTGTCCGGTCTGCGCGGTTCGGCAGGTGGCATTGCCCCGATCGCGCCCGGACGGGGGTCTCATCAACGACCATAACGTACGGATCGTCGCCACGCGTGGCGGCGGGCAGTTTACTTCGGGGAATTTTCGAGGGTAGAGGAGGTTGAGTTGCTGGATTTAGTACAAGCGAAGCACGATCTCTATCAGTCGACCAGCGGAATCGGCGTGAAGATCGATCGTGCGCGCGATGGGAATTTGACTGATTTCGGCAAGGCGGTGCTGGACGACCGCTATTTGTTGCCGGATGAGAGCTATCAGGATTTGTTCGCGCGGGTGGCGTGCCATTATGCCGACGACTCGGCGCATGCCCAACGCATCTATAATTATATCAGCAATCTCTGGTTCATGCCCTCGACGCCGGTACTGTCCAATGGCGGCACCACGCGCGGGTTGCCGGTCTCGTGCTTTCTGAACGAGGCCAATGACACGCTGGAAGGCATCGTCGATCTATGGAACGAGAATGTCTGGCTGGCGGCGCGCGGCGGCGGCATCGGCAGCTACTGGGGCAATCTGCGTTCGATCGGCGAGAAGGTTGGGGCCAACGGCAAGACCTCGGGCATCGTTCCTTTCATCCGGGTGATGGATTCTCTGACGCTGGCGATCAGCCAGGGCAGTCTGCGGCGCGGCTCGGCGGCGGTTTATCTCTGCATCGATCATCCCGAGATCGAGGAATTCATCGAAATCCGGCGGCCGACCGGTGGCGATCCCAATCGCAAGGCGCTGAACCTGCACCATGGGGTGGTGATCCCGGACGCCTTCATGCGCGCCGTGGAGAATGACGAGGAATGGGCGCTGGTCAGCCCCAAGGACAATTCGATCGTGCGCACCATTTCGGCGCGCGCGCTGTGGATTCGTCTGTTGACCACGCGGATTGAATCGGGGGAGCCCTATTTCATCTTCCTCGATCATGTGAACCGGGCGATTCCCGAGCATCAGAAACTCGCCGGGCTCAGCGTGAAGATGTCGAACCTGTGTTCCGAGATCACGCTGCCGACCGGGATCGACAAGGACGGCGAGGAACGCACCGCGGTGTGCTGCCTGTCGTCGCTGAACCTCGATAAGTATTTCGAGTGGAAGGACGACCCGCAATTCCTCGAGGACGTGATGCGCTTCCTCGACAATGTCTTGCAGGATTTCATCGACAATGCGCCGGACTCGATGCGCCGCGCCGCCTATTCGGCGATGCGCGAACGATCCGTCGGGCTCGGCGTGATGGGGTTCCACTCCTTCGTGCAATCCCAGGGCGTGCCTCTTGAATCGGTGATGGCCAAGGTCTGGAACAAGAAAATTTTCCAGCATATCCGCGAAGGCGCCGATGCCGCTTCGAAGAAGCTTGCCGGCGAACGCGGCGCCTGCCCCGATGCCGCCGAGTACGGCATCGAGGAACGCTTCTCCAACAAGATGGCGATCGCGCCGACCGCTTCGATTTCGATAATTTGCGGCGGGTCTTCGCCGGGAATCGAGCCCAACGCGGCCAATTCCTACACCCACAAGACATTGTCGGGCTCTTTCAACGTGCGCAACAAATACCTGAAGGCGCTGCTGGCTGAAAAAGGTCAGGACACAGACAAGGTATGGAGTTCGATCACCGTCAATGAAGGCTCCGTGCAGCATCTCGATTTTCTGGCCGAGGACGAGAAGGACGTCTTCAAGACAGCCTTCGAACTCGACCAGCGCTGGCTGATAGAACTTGGCGCCGACCGCGCGCCCTTCATTTGCCAATCGCAATCGCTGAACGTCTTCCTGCCCGCCGACGTGCACAAGAAGACGCTGCACGAGATCCACTTCCAGGCCTGGAAGAAGGGCGTGAAGTCGCTCTACTACTGCCGCTCGCGCTCGCTGGCGCGGGCCGACGTGGTGGCCACCAAGGCGGAGGTCGCCGATCACGGTATCGCGGTGACTGGGGCCGCGAACGGGAATGGCGAACCGCTGCCGCTGGCGGCCGCGCCCGAGGCGCAGCAGAACGAAAACGATTACGAGGAATGCCTGAGTTGTCAGTAGTCGGAAGGTCGCGGTCCATGAAAGAGGCGGAAGAAGCGGGCGAACGGGTTTTGAAGCTGGCCGAGGCGCTTGGCGACATCCCGGATCGTCCCGACAGGGTATCGGCGGGTATCCTCCATCTTCGCCCCGGCGAGGACTGGTTGGAGAAGCTGGAGGCGTTTTACGAGGTCGAGGCCGAAATGGCCGGGCCGGGGCGGAAGTAATAAGGGAGACGCGTGATGTCGTTACTTGATTCCAATCCGGTCTATAAGCCGTTTCGCTATCCTTGGGCCTATGACGCCTGGCTGACGCAGCAGCGGGTGCACTGGCTGCCCGAAGAGGTGCCGCTGGCCGACGACGTGAAGGATTGGCACAATAATCTCTCGCCCGAGGAACGCCATACGCTGACACAGATTTTCCGCTTCTTCACGCAGGCCGACATCGAGGTCAACAACTGCTACATGAAGCATTATTCCCGGGTCTTCCAGCCGACCGAGATCCAGATGATGCTGGCTGCGTTCTCCAACATGGAGACGGTGCATATCGCGGCCTATTCTCACTTGCTCGACACCATCGGCATTCCGGAGACTGAATACCAAGCCTTCCTCCGCTATAAGGAGATGAAGGACAAGTACGACTACATGCAGCAGTTCGGCGTCGACACCAATTCCGACATCGCGATGACCCTGGCCGTGTTCGGCGGTTTCACGGAAGGATTGCAGCTGTTCGCGAGCTTCGCGATCCTGCTCAACTTCCCGCGTCACAACAAGATGAAGGGGATGGGCCAGATCGTGACCTGGTCGGTGCGCGACGAATCGCTGCACACCGAATCGATCATCAAGCTGTTCCGCACCTTCATTTCCGAGAATCCGGAAGTATGGAACGATGACTTCCAGCGCGAGCTTTATGTGGCGTGCTCGACAGTGGTGGAGCACGAGGATGCGTTTATCGACCTCGCGTTCGAATTAGGCGGTGTCGAGGGGCTGACCGGTGCGGAGGTAAAGCAGTATATCCGTTACATCGCCGACCGGCGGCTGTCGCAGCTCGGTCTCCAGCCGATCTATCGCATCGAGGACAATCCGCTGCCGTGGATGGACGAGATGCTCAACGGCATGGAACACACCAACTTCTTTGAAAACCGCTCTACCGAATATTCGAAGGCGGCGACGCAGGGAAGCTGGGAAGAAGTCTGGAACGACTGAAGACCGCCCGGTCGGCCACTTTAGCGGAGCAGTTCGAGCAATGTCAGCGCCTGATGCTTGCACCCGACGCGCGCCATCCAGGCGGATTGTTCCAGCAGCGTGGTGAATTTCTGCGGCATAACATGCATCGTGACATCGGCGGTCTTGCCGCCGACGTTGAAGACATAGCGTTTGCCGTCGGCGAATACCGATCCGCTGAATGAGAGGGTGTCGCGACCGGCGGGCCAGGTGGTCTTGGCTGGTCGCGTGCCGCCCGCCTCCACGATTGTCAGCCGCTCGGCGCTCTCGCCATTTTGACACCATAGCATTGCCGAGGTCGGACGAATACAGCCCGTACCCGGTTGATTCACGCTTACCGCCCAGGGGTCGGGCAGCGGGTCGGCGTCGTCGTTTCCCTCAGCCCTAAGAAAGGCGCCCAGCGCCTCAATGAGACCGGGATCGGACGGGTTCGCGCCGACCGATATCGCGGGCACGACCTGCGTGGGCCCCTCAAGCGAAACGATCGAACCGTCGGCGCTCGCAAGGGTGACCGACGCGTCTTCCTTCAGGTTAAGCTCGCTCGATCCGTCGATTATCGAGCCGCGCTCGAACGGCGCGCCCGTTACATGGACCACCAGCATCTTGATGGCCGGTCCGGTTTGCGCGGAACCGATATACACCGTTGGCGTCAATGCCAACGCGCCCAATCCTATCGCGAGCGTTTTGGGAATCCACTTGCCCAATTTGACCTCGATTGCCCTAGTGACCCACCGGCGGCGCGGACGGTCGCGGCGGGATTTATTATTGCCGTCGAGGTTAATCAATCCTCCTTTAAAATATAGTTATTACGCGGCTTCCAATGAAAATGTACTGGCGCATCGGGTCAATGGCGCCACCTTACGCTGTTATCGGCACGAAAATCATCTATGCATTCAATTATCATAAAAAATAATATTGATTTTAATATATAATTACAGGAATTATTCCCTGTTTATTTGTTTTGTTTAATGAGCGATTAGTTTGTTGTGCTATTTAAGCCGCATGATTGTTATGTGTTTATTGGAGATCGGCAAATGGTACGGTCAATAGCAGCCGTCATCGCGGTTTCGTTTTTTCTCGCTGCGTGCGGCAGCACCACCGGCGACCGGGCGGCGTCCGGCGCCGGCATCGGCGCGGCGGCGGGTACCGTGCTCGGCGCGGTGACCGGTCTTGGCATTGTCCAGGGCGCGGCGATCGGCGCCCTTGCGGGCGGCGTGATTGGCGGGACCACCGACAAAAGCACGGTAAATCTGGGTGAGCCCATCTGGGCCAAGGGTGATCGGGCCGCTAACAGCAGCGCGGTGCACCGGGTTCAGTCCGGTCTCGCGCGGCTTGGCTACCAGCCCGGTCCGGTCGATGGGGTGATGGGCAACAAGACGGTTGCCGCGATCCGCCGTTATCAGGGCAAACACAGGCTGCTGGTCGATGGCCGGCCGACGATCGAGTTGGCGGGTCATATCGAGCGGCAACTCCAACTCGCAAATCGCTAGGATTAATCGCCGTAGAGCCCGCGCGCCTTGTGCCAATCCTCGATGCCGCTATCGGGATAGTGTTCGAAATGGGGGCCTTCCGGAAGTTCGACCCATTCGGGCGCGTGCGCGGTCATCAGGGCCTGGATTTCCGGGGGCTTGGGGAGCGGTGTGTCGATGGCCGACGCGAACGGGTGCAGCAGGTCCGGCCAGCTCGGATTGAATACCCATAGGGCGCTGCCGCACTTCGAACAGAAATGGCGTCGGGAAAAACCCAGCCCGTCCGCCTCATAGGCGTCGCGGTCGTTCTTGGCCGCGCGGTATACGGTGATGTTTTCTTCGCCCTCGATTTCGAGGGTCGCGGCGTCGGCCCCCAGGTTAATGGCGTAACCGCCACCGCCCGCCGTCTTGCGGCAAATCGAACAGTAGCAGTAATTGAACGGGTGCGGGGTCCGCGACTCGACGCTGAAAGCGACCGCGCCGCATTGGCAGGAACCTTCGAGCTTCACGATCCATCCTCCCTTTTGGCTTGTGCCAGAGAGAGGACTATAGCAGTTCGGTGGATTGCCGATAGGGCAGGTGGCGCGCCCGCCGGCCACGTCGTTATTTTTCGCTGGAAATGCGTTCGCGCAGGCCGCTGAGCTCATTACGCAATGATTCGATCTCTTGCAGTTCGCGGGCCAGGTCGCTGTCCTCGCCTGCCGCCATGGCGGCGGGCGGCGAATCCTCGATTTCCGGATCCGCCACCGAACGACGTTTGCTCAAGCCCTCGATACGCGAAATCAGCCCGCGAATGCCGGGGCTTAGCGAATCTCCGCGCACCGGCGCGTCCTCCACCGGAAGGTCCGGCGCCGCCTCGCGCACAAGATTGCCGAAAGACGCATCGTCTTCTTCGGGCTCTTCATCATAGGTTTCTAATTCGAGCGGGGCGTCGTAATCCACGGCCGGATCGAACCCGTCGTCTTCGTCCTCCATGGGCGCGAATTGGGTATCTTCCTCGACCACGGGGTCAACGCTCTCGGGTTCGGACGCAAGCAGTTCTTCCGCCAGAGCGGTGATCTTGGGAACCGTCTCGTCCCGCGAGCGTTTGATCGTGCCTTCGACGGACGCGAGCAGCGCATCGACCATCCTGCCCAGCTCGTCGTTTTTCTGAACCAGCGTTTCCACCCTGGCCCGGTAGCGCGCGATTTCGCCTTCCTGTTCCGAGAATCGGTCGCGAATCTGATTCCACATGCCGACCAGGGCGTCGCTTTCGCTCGCCCGCGCCAATTCGCTCGCGGAGAGATGCTTTTCCGCCGTTTCGACACGCTGTTTCAGGAGATTTGTATCACGCATTGCGCCGCTCTGTCGGTCCTGGAAGGGTTGCATGGGACCCTAAAGGCCAAGGTGTTTAAACTTTGTTAACGTTAAAAATATGTTGAGAGGCCGCCGCCACGGCGGCTTTGGTGCTCTATGGCGCGCCGTTGACAGGGGCGCGGCTTTCCGTATATCTGCAAGCGGGTTTCGACCCTTGGGACATGTGAACATGCACGGCAGGAGGCGGCATGGCGGCGCTTGCCTTCATAAACCATATTTTGTTCGCGGTTGCGTTGTTCGCGTTTTCGACGGTGCTGACCTGGTGCATGCTGCGCGTCGGCATCATGTCGACGCCCAATACGCGTTCTTCACATGATTGGCCGGTCCCCAACAGCGGCGGCGTGGCGATCGTTTTGTCGTTTTTCGCCGGATTCCTTGTGGTTTTCCTGTTGAGCGACGACACCCGCGTTTCCGTATCCACCATGACCGGGTTCACCCTGGCGGCAATTGGAATCGCCATCGTCAGTCTGCTCGACGATTTGGCGCTGCTGCGGACATTCAAGATCAAGCTCGGCGCGCAGGTGCTGGCGGCGCTGCTATTGGTGGCCTTCGGGATCGTCTTCAGCCGCTTCTCATTGCCCGTGGTGGGCATTGTCGAACTCGGCTGGTGGGGCTATCCGGTAACGGTGCTTTGGGTCGTCGCATTGACCAATATCTTCAATTTCATGGATGGTCTCGATGGTCTCGCCGGAGGATGCGCGGTGATCGTGGCTCTGTTCTTCGGGGTGGTGACATTTCTCGAAGGATCGTTGTTCGTTTACATCATGTGTTACGTAATTCTCGCCAGTGTCCTGGGTTTCCTGATCTTCAATTTCCCGAAAGCGCGCATATTCATGGGCGACGTCGGGTCGCAGTTCCTGGGATTCGCCTTCGCGGCGATCGCGGTGATCGCCGCCGAATATGACGCTTCGCGCACGTCGGCCCTGGTGATGCCGCTGCTGTTCTTCAACTTTATATTCGACGCCACCTTCACCTTCTTCCGCCGCCTGTTCGCGGGACGCAATATCGCCCAGGCCCATCGCGAACATCTTTATCAGCTGATGAATCGCCTCGGCGCGTCGCACCGCCGGGTCAGCCTGCTCCACTTCGCCGTGACCACGACGCAGGGGGCGGGTGTGTTGGCGGTGATCAATCTCGGGCCGGATTACCGCGCGGCCGTATTCCTGCCGTTCCTGGTATTTCAAACGGTTTACGCGGCGATCGTCATCCGGAAAGCCTCCCGCCGCGGCCTCCTGCGCGGCGATTTGCCGGCATAGGGGCCGTATCTCAGTCCCACCGATAGCCGAGATCATTCATTTGCGATCCGGCGATGGCGTGGATGCGGTCGACTTCGTTCGGCGTTAATTCGCCCCGCCAGACCTCGTCGCGACGCCGGGATACTTCGTCAACCGGAGACAAATCGCGCAGGGCGAAATCGAGGTCGCAGAAGGCATCGATGCGCGCCAGTTCGAATTCCGGATGGGCGCGAAAATCCTCGAACCTCAACTCGATATATCGGTCCGGCCCAATGGTTTCGTTTCCCTCGGTCCGAACATATTTGGTGATGTCGGCCCATTGGTGGGCGAAACGCTCGACCAATGGCAGTTCGGCATATTCACGCCAGCGGATCGGTTTCGCGAAATTGCCGAACGGCATCTTGCGTCCGAATGCCTTCCGGCGCGTCTGAACCACACTGGAATAGACCACCGGCCGGGCGTCGTGGACAACGTGGACGATCATGCAATCGGGAAAGGCGCGGTTCAGAAATCGCAGACGCAACGCGTTGTGATTGTTCCGGTTGATCATCCTGGTCTTGCCCCGGAACCGGGTGAAGAGGCCGTATAGGCTTTGCAGGCGCGCGCATTCCAGGGCACCCGCATGGCGTTCATCGAGAAAATCGTCGGCGTTACCGTCCAGGGGGCGCGGGGACCAGATTTGGGTGGCGTCGGCCCAGCTCGCGGCGACGGGATGGGCGCCAAAGATTTGCGAAAACATCGCCGTGCCGCTCGGTGAACATCCCACGATGAAGATCGGGCGGTCGAGACGGGTATATGAGGCGGGCAGGAGAGGGCGCAGGGGCACCAGCAGTCCGGTCCCGAGCCGGCAAAGCGCGCCCAGCCCCAACCGGGCGCCGAGGTAACGCACATGATCGCCGATCGGCGTCATGATGCACGACCGTCCCGACGGCGTTTGCTCTTCGAATGGTCCTGCATCGTCCGTACGACAATCTGTCGGCGGCGCGTCGCCAGCCACTTCGCCGTATGGGAGCAGCAATTCCTTAACGAATATTTACCATAACCGGGCGCCGGTCAGGCGATGGCGGGCTCGCGCGTCGTCGGCGCGGCGGGCGCCGGTCCGATGGTGGCCGCATCTCCAATCACGGCATCTATAAAACGCCCCTTGTGGGGAAAAGCTTTCAGGATTTCCTCGCGCTTCCAGGCCGCGCGGCCGGCGCCGGTCGACCACTGGCGTTGCCGCAACGCCCACCGCCACCGCGCGAGCGCGCCGACTCCCGGCATCTCGTTCTTGGCGAGCGCGAATTCATCGTCGAGATCGGAAGGATGGATATGCACCACCGGCGTATATCCCAGCTCGACGGCCTTGCGCATGAGCTGGAGGATCAGTTTCACCGGCAGCAGCCGGAGATGGCAGCCGCCGATCACCCGTATTCCCTCACCGCCCGGCAGGACATGGCGGTAGACCGGAAATTCATAGATCGGACGACCCGAAAAGGAATAAATGTCATAGGGGGTTCCCGCGGCTCGCCGCGCCGCGCCGATCAGGCTCGAATCATACAGAAATCCTGCTTCGGCGAGGGTTTCCAGCGCCCAGATATTGTCCTGGTCGATCGAGAAATCCGGCGCCCGGAATCCGGTAATTCGCTGGCCGGCGGCATCCTCCAGATCGGCCACCGTATCGTGGAGCCGGGCCCCGAATTGCGCACGGTCGAGGCTCCGGATCGCGGTGCGCTCGTCCGTGCGGCAGGCGATCTCGTGACCATCGACGCAGAGATCGCGCACGAGTTGGGGCTGTTCGCGCGCGATATGACCGGAGGTGAAAAAGGTGATCCGCTGTTGTCCCGTGGCGCCCGCCAATGCATCCAGTATGCGCGCGACGCCGTGCCGGGTACGCTCCGGCGCGGTACGCCGCGGCAGACCCATCTGCAGCGTGGCTGCCCACATGTAATCTTCCAGATCGACGGACAGAAAACAGCCGGAGTCGTTCATTTCTTGTCCCATTCCAACTTCTTGCGTCGCCGACGGGGGCAGGCGGGAGAAAGTTTATTCCGCCGCCGACGCAATTCCCTCGCGCTCCAGAAACCAGGCGATTGTGCGTTTGAGCCCGTCGGACAGCCCGACTTCCGCTTTCCATCCCAGCAGCCTCTCGGCCTTGGAAGCATCGACATAGTTGCGTCGCGCGTCGCCGGTTCGCGGCGCGATATGACGCAGTCGCGTTTCGCGAACGCCGGAGATCGCGAGGGTGGCCAGCAGCTTGT